>JABDFB010000038.1 GCA_013286765.1 Deltaproteobacteria bacterium | reverse complement strand
CCAGCGTGCAGCCGGCGATACTTTATAAATATCATCTATATATTGTTTCAGTTTTTGACTCTGAAAGCGAAGATCGAGTACTGGCTGACGGGTACGAAGTCCCAGAAATTTTATTACGATCGGACCTGGAGAACATTGATCGCCTATCCTGCGAGCTATGGAACTGATAGGGAACTCAACGACCACCATTTTCACTACGGCTATTTTGTCCAAGCCGCCGCTACCATCGCACAATACGATCCAAATTGGGCAAGCCAGGACCAATGGGGTGGAATGATTGAACTATTGATAAAAGATGCAGCAAATAGTGATCGAAGCGATAATCGTTTTCCATTTTTACGGCAATTTGATGTTTACGGCGGGCATAGCTGGGCAAACGGCCCCGCGCTTTTTGCTGCAGGAAATAATCAAGAGTCTTCATCGGAATCGATTAATTTTGCTACCGGTTTGATTCGTTGGGGAGTACAAACAAATCAACCGAAATTACGAGACTTAGGGATTTTCCTATATACGACGGAGGTCGCTGCGATCGAACAATATTGGTTCGACATCGACCGCCAGGTATTCCCATCCGAATTCAATGAGCCCACCCTCGGGATTGTTTGGGGTGATGGTGGGGCTTACTCGATCTGGTGGTGGGGCAATGTGGAGGAGCTTCACGGGATCAACTTTCTGCCGATTACCGGAGGCTCCTTATACCTCGGCAAAAATCCAGACTATCTCGCCAAAAATCACGACTTTATGATGAAAAATGCCGGAGGCTCCGGAATGTGGCGTGATATTCATATGGGCGTCAAGGCACTCTACGATCCGGCCGCGGCTCTCAGAGAATTTGATCAGAATAGCGGTTATAGTCCGGAGGCAGGCGAGTCTAAGGCGCATACCTACCACTGGTTGCATAATTTAAATAAACTTGGTCGTGTGGACACGAGTGTTACAGCCGATATTTCTACATATGGAGTATTTAATAAAAACGGACTGCGACGCTATGTCGCCTATAATCCTGAGCGAGAGACAATTACTGTACACTTTTCGGATGGGGTGCAGCTACGAGTTGAGCCCAATCAGGTCAGCTCAAGCATCAGCAAAGGAAAAAGAGGCATCTGACTATTTTTTCCGCCTGCCATTTTTTGGGGGGACTTCCGAGGTATCTAGATATTGGTTGTCGTTGAGGGTTTCTGGGGAGTCTGCCTTCTCAGGTGCAGCCGCCATTGCTGCATATATGCTGGTTGCGAAGGAGGATCCTGTGGCACCCGGAGTACTTGGCACACTCTGCACACTCGGCGCACGTGGTCCAAGCGAGGTCGGTGGAATCGAAGGTGTATTCGGCCGAATTGTCCCTTCCGGGGTCGAAGGCGTGCTTTGGTGGCCTGGCTGACTTGGTTCACTTTCAAGCTCACTTGGCGGAGAAACATGACCATTGCTACGTGGCGTACTTGGCTGAATAGGTGAATTCGAAGTGCTTGGAGCGGTTGATTGGATCAATAATAGCGGTGTACTTGGGCTGGAGTCACCCATCTTATTTTCACTTGTCCCAGATCGCTTTGGCACTGAAATGAAAAGCGGAAGGAGTGGAGCTCTTTTTTGTTCGGCGGATTCTACTGACACGACAGCACTCGACAGTGGTTGTATTTCTGGAATGTTCTGCAGATTCGTCGGGCTACTTCGCATATCCGGCGTACTAGGCGTATTTGGTGTACCTGGTGTGACGGGTGTGGACGGCGTACTTACTGGCCGCATGACTGGCGTACTTGCGCCGGAGCCACGTTTCTCGTCATCTTGAATAGGCTGAACCGGGCTCTTGGATTCTGAGGACTCTGAGCTTCGTCTGGATGCCCTAGAATCCGTCTCTCTTCCGCTACGCTTGTGGTTTCTAATAGCGGTCTCAAATGCATCTAGCATATCAGCAGGCGCCATTTGAATAGGTGGAATTCCAGGAGCCGCTGTCTCGGAGTCTGCCTCTTTGGTTTCTGTCTTGTCTGTTGCCTTGCCGGTATACATAGGTACCATTACACTAGGATCTCCGCCATTTTCCATGAGGTAGGAGAAGATTCCAATTTCACCGAGGTAGGCCGCAACGTGCATCGGAGTCATGTTATCAGTTGAACGCGTGTTAGGATCGTAGGTCCTGGTTCGAACCGTTTCTTCGATCCGCTTCCACCATAACTGTGTTTGCGCCTTATTCTGGTAGTGTTTAGCATTGTGGTATCCGATGATCAGCTTACTGAGGTCTTCCCAATTGTGGTTGGTTCTCGCCCCAAGTTTTCTCATTGCTTCAAATAGCTCAGCTTCACCGAGGTTTGCAGCTTTCTGCATCGGAGTTACGTCTCCGGAATATTTTACGTCAGGTCTTTGGCCTTTTAAAATCAAGTCTGCCATTCGCCTCTGCCATCGATTTTTATCTGCAACAGCTTTAGCGCTATGGTAGCCGCTGATGAGCAGATTGAGGTCTTGCATGAATCCTTCTTGAACGTAATCGTCGAACCTTTCAAAGTCCCCCTTGTTGATCGCTTGCAACATTTTCTGGGTGGGTTTCTTAGCGGGTTGGTAACGCTTTCTTCGATTTGGAGCCTGAGCTGGAGCCGTCGTTTTCTCGTCGTTTGCGCTACTTGCTTTTGTGCTATTGAATTCAGTTACGGCTTGGTCGAACGCGTCTTTAAATTTAGGTGGTACTAAGTCTATTGCTCCGAGAGGATCGCCGCCATGTTTCATGAGCAATTTAAATGCATTGAGATTGCCTTCAGTTGCTGCCCATTGCATAGGTGTCTTCAGGAAGAAGCTAGCGCCGAAGCGATCGGGTTTGGTATTTGGATCGCCGCCATTGGACATGAGTAAATCAAGAACTGGTTCCACCTGATCTGTGGGGTCCCCGCGTTCATCGGCAGCAAGTAACTCTGCCACATGCTGTGCCATCTTCTCGTACTGTTGTCCCGTTAGTTGCGTTGCTAGTTGCGTCGCCAGCTGCGCGGTTAGATTTTCTGCCAGTTGCCTTGCCAATTGCGCGACTGGTTGTCCGGTTAGTTTTTCTGCAAGTCCTCCGGCCAGATCGGCGGCCTGCCGTCTACGCAAACTTGGCTCTTGTACTGCAAGTTTTGCGGCTAAGTACACAGGTGGAATAGCGCGATAGGTAGGACCGTTGTTTGGATCCGCCTTCTCATCTTTAAGTGCCGTTTTTATTCGGTCTAACCACGGTGCGGTACCGAATGGCCCAGGTTTAAAACCGTTAGCAGTTGCTACTCGGGACTGGTAATATCCAGTAATAAGAAGATTTAGATTTTCATCTCCTCCGCCAGCTTTTAATAGTTGAAAGATCTCGAAATCACCCGTTCTAGCCGCGACTTCAATAGGGGTTTCATCTGCGGTAGGTTCACCTGCAGCACTTCTTTTAGGTCCGGTCTCGTTCTTAGTGTTTGGGTTAGCGTCTTTTTCGTTTATTAAAGTTTCAATGGCGCTCAACCAATGCATCCGACGGTTGTCTTTTTCTCTTCTTAGCTCCGCTCCAGTTTTTTCGTCTTTACGAACTTTATCAGATTTATCTTGAACTTGAGCGCATTCCACAACAGCTTGGCTGAGTGCCTCTTCCGCGCTTACTACTCTTCCCATTGGGCTCAGGACCCGATTAACATACCCATTTACTTCTCGCAGATCAGCTTTTTCGTCTTCGACTTCCAAGACTTTTACCGGGATATCTATTTCTCTTTCGACGCCCTTTTCACGGATTTTGACTGTCTGCTTTACTTCGCTGTTTTCTACCATGAGGTGATGTAGTTCGTGTTGTGGGACATCTCTAAAATCTGATCTTTGGTCGCTGGGCACTATATTAATGGCCTTTTTACCGAACAATTTCCCAAAGAATCCTTTTGTTTTTATATCTAAATTTCCCTTATAAGCCTGAAGAAGCTTAAGCAGTTTAGTAGCATTTGGCGAAGGATTATCCTGCGCTAAGGCCTGCTTAGTGTATTCAGCTGCTAAGTGCATAGGGGTGATTCCGCTCTTGTCATACGCGTTTGGATCTGCTCCCATATGGAGTTGTCTTCCGATCAATTTGACCCATTTTTTCTCTGTCTCTACGGTATTTGTAGGCGCTTCTTTCAATTCCTTTAGGAATGTTTCCAGAGCAAAGTGTAAAATCGTTTTTCCAGATGCTTTGTCTCGAATGGGTGTATCATTCTGCATTGGCTCAGCCTTCGCGAGTAGAGCCACCATGACCTGTTTCCAGTGTTCAGCCCTTCCGGAGTAAATCTTACGTTTTGTCGCATTTTTGCTGAAAGAAGCTTCTTTCTTAAGAGAATCGTAGTACTGCTCTGATGCGAATTGGAGCGGCGTTCTTCCAGTGGAATCAGCCACGTTAGGGTCTGCGCCAAGTTCTAGATAGCTGGTGAGATGATCCACTGTATCGTTAGATTCAAGCAAACGTTGGAAATTGGTTTTTCCGGTGGCATCACTTCGCATGCTCAGGTATCTGCCGGGCACTAAATCTAAACCATTTGGTTCTGTTATGCCCAGACTCTTACCGAACATCTTTTTAAGCCAGTTTTCTGTTTGGATATTTCCTCTTTTAATTGCCTCAGCGTATAAAAAGAGTCTTTCATCAGTGGGTAAACTCGCAAAGAGATCTTCTAGTTCGAAAGTAAGATCGACGTCGACCTGGGTTTTTTCTGCATTAGGTTTTGCCTCTATCAGTGTCGTAAACTTGACCAAATCATCTAATACGACGGCTTTCTTTTGCGTAGGAGTTTTAGCATCCGATTTGTCATTCGGAACCGAGAGTGAAACAGCTGCGACTTCATTTTTCTCCCGGAGAAATTCGAGATAGTTCAGAACTATCTTACGAAGTTCGGGAGATGCTTTTTCGTCTAGACCTAGGTCGAGCACTGACCTATTGTTTAAAGGCGAAAGCGCTGGTGCTTTTGCGTCGCCGTCTTCCGGTCTTTTCTCTTCTTTTGCTTTGCCTCTTGATTGTGGTTCGGGGCGAGCTAAGAGCATACTCTGTAGATCTCGCTTATCTTCTTTTACTCTTCTTACGAGATCAGTCAATAGTCGATAGTTCCCGCTTTGAGCTGTCAAATGGAGAAGATTATGATTTGCGCCTTTATCTTCATAAGTTGCATAAAGAAGATTCGGTTTTTCTTTGAGCAGAGGTGTAATAAAATCACTGAGACCGGTTTTAAATAAGTCTCTTACCAATTTGGTTTGTGATTGTTCCGTAGCTCTTTTAAAAGAATCGAGAAGAGGGTGTTCCAGTTTAGATAACAGTTTCGGTCTGTCGGCATTAGTCATTGATAGATAAAGCAGTGCGAGTTTTTCAAACTCCTTGGCTTGCAATAGCTCATATGCAACAATGTAAATAGCGCCGAAAACCTTTTCTTTTTCTTTACCTGTCTGGTGGTATTGATAAAGCCAGGTCAACGATCCGATATCTTGGTCAACCTCGTTCTTGCCTTCTTTCAAGTGATTCGAAAAATCTTTTTCTAAGTCTTCCAAAAAGTTATCAAAGAAGAAGGGATCTCTTTTCTTAATAATCCGCTCGTAGACCACTCTGGCCATAGCGTTTTTATTGTTAGTAATAGCGGCTTTTAAATGAAGTTTAAGATCTCCGTCAGACACTTGATCAATCTCTTCTAAGAGACGAGCAGCGATCTGAGGTCTATCTTCTCTAATGCTTCTCTGAAGAAGGGAGTTATAGTGTTGGCGATAGCCACCATACGAAGTGCTGAATAAATCAAGATAGCTTTTTACAGAAGCCTCATCGTCCTTAGCAAACAGGTAATCAATCGGAGTCTTGCCGGTCTTATCCTTGACGTCAAAAATATGGTCTTTTCGAAGGCTATTTTCCTTCACAGCTTTGAACATGGCGGTCAGAGCTTCATCGTTGTTATTTTCGATAGCAATGTGGAAAGGATTTTTACCTTCCGCAGTTATAGCGGAAAGGGATGTTGGTTGAACTTTCATCAAAACTTGAAGTACTGGAAGAGATTTTACATCTGCCGCAGCAAGATGAATAGGAGCTCTTTCTTGGAGATCGCGAGCGTCTAGTAGTTCTTCGTTTGTGTCTTTATTTTCTAGTAAGGCATAAACTGAATTTATTTTGCCTGCTTTAACAGCAAGGTGCAAGGGAGTTGAATTTTCACTGTCTCGCGCGGTACGATCAGCGCCTTTTTGAAGGAGTTTTGCAACAAAACGTGGATTGCTTTCTGCCGCAACGTGGAGACCTGTTTTTCCGCCTGCGCCTTGTCTTGATAGGATTTCAGGATTAACGGAGACTAGCCAGTCAAATAGAATGTCCTGTAGGTAATCAGGCCGGATTGGGTCGTTGTTTCGAAGTATCCTATTGAGGTAGGTTTCTCTATTTCCGCGTGAATCAGTGTAACTAATGCGGTCATTACCCTTTTTCTGTTCTTGAGCAAGTAGCAATAGAGCTTCGATAGTTTGAGTTGCTCTTTGTCCTGGAGTTGTGTCTCTTTGCCTGACCGTTCTCATATAGGCACCGATGTTTGGTGCGACTAATTCAGGATCTGCTCCAAACCTTGTAAGAAGGTTCACCGCTCCAGTATCAAGCAAGGCTACAGCCGTACGCAGCAAGGGAGAGCCGGACTTTGATCCTGCAGTAAGAAATGCAGAAAGTGCTCTTTGGTTACCGCTATCTTTGAACGATTTCAAGCAATGCACTAGAATGGTAGACGTATTTTCAGTCGGATCCAATGCATTGTCTGCAGTTATGTTTAACAATGGTGTCGGGTCGATATCTTTATTCAAGAGTCTGACAATTAGATCACAATTTTTATTTTTAATTGCTTCAGTTAGCAATTTCTGGCGTCCGAGACTATCAGCGGGGATGTCAGAGTCTCTAAAAGGATTCATTGCACTGAATGATTCTGTAACCATCGCACTGACTGAGCTCGGAATCATTGATCTTACTGAGCTCAGTGATGAGGAAACGTTTGAAGTTAATGCTCCGAAAAGTCCTCTATTCTGAGCAGCATTACTTACCTGTGTCTTACTTTCCAGCGCGGCAGTGTTGCTGGAGCTGCCGGGGTGTTTTCCACCGTGATTTAGGATTAAATCATCTAGCATACTTCGATTTTGCATGCCGTAAACACCGAAGAGAGGATTATATAAATTTTGTTGTGAAGATAGAATTCTGCTTGGAATCGATTCACTATCGCTCCCTAGCTGCATCCATTCTAAGGTATGTTTAGCATCCGTAACCTGAAGTTCATAAAAGCATACTGTACGGCCAAGAGACAAATCGAAATCCAACTCGGGCCGGCAATTGGTTCTTACTCCGGAGACGTACGCAATCTCGGGCTTGCCATCGCAAATGTTCGCTTTTTGCCCTGCGGGTGATGATCTTGGCTTGCTACAATAATGAATGGCAAGAGGTTTTCCATTGGTAAGGTGCTTTTGAAGTTCTTTCAGTAATCCTTGTTGGTCGAGCTTTTTGTCTTTGAAACTACCAAATAAGTCATCGGGTGAGTGTCCATGTGGTTTCAAGAAGTCTGGGAGCTCTATAGTTTGTCTCGGCACGGGATGGTGGTTTGAATGAATAGCGCAGCTAGTTTGTTCTTTTTTCTCCGCTAAGATCTTGTTTACGTCGTCATCGCTGAAAAGGAGAGAATGGATTTCCTCTAATTGAGCATCTCCGGCGTGGGTAGCTGCAACGTTAACTAAAGTGATTACAAGGGAAAGACATGAATACAAGGACAGGTTACTGAATTTATTCATAGCGGACGTATAATATAATAGTTGACTAAAATAGTAAATAATTAAATGGAAAATAAACTAGGTAAGTGTAGTGGAAGCGACGTGCGTTTAGTGCTTTTTATTGAGGTGCAGTAAGTTTATTCAATAAAAGCAGGTGGTTGATATAATTAAATTATTTTAATTTAGATATGTAGGCTACCGAGATCTCGCCAGCCGCGCGACGTACTGATCTATCCCCACTTCTAGCTCTGTAAAAGCTTTAGCGTAGCCTGCCTCCCGAAGCCGGGCCATAGGTGCCTGGGTGAAGTACTGGTACTTGTCCCGAATGCTAACGGGGGTATCGATAAAGCGAATATCCTCAGGCTGCCCAAGGGCTTTGAAAGTGGCACGGGTGAGATCCAGAAAAGTACGTGCCTGCCCCGTACCTAGATTGTAGATACCTCGTAGAATGGGCTTTTGGAGGGCGAAAAACAGGACATCGACTACATCGTCGACATAGATAAAATCTCGCTTCTGATAGCCATCAGCGATGCCCTGTTTATGGCTTTTGAACAGAGTGACATCGCCAGACTTCCGAATTTGATCAAAAGCGTGGAGCACAACACTCGCCATAAATTCTTTATGGCGTTCCCCAAATCCATAAACGTTAAAGAACTTAAATCCTGCCCACGAGGGCGGATGATTTCCGAGTTTCTCTTCAGCTAGGGCCCAGAGATCAAAAGCTTGTTTCGATTCGCCATATAGATTGAGAGGGCGAAGGTCGGGAATCAATTCCTCAGAATCATCGTAGCCCAAGGATCCGTCGCCATAAGTCGCGGCGCTGCTCGCGTAAATCAAAGGAATACGATAGAGACTAGCGAAGTTCCAAATCGCCTTTGAATATTCCAGATTGTAGCGGTTGAGAAGGTCAACGTTCGTTTCTCGGGTATCAGTAATAGCGCCGAGGTGAATAATTGCATCAAAATCCGGTCTCGGCCTATCGAGGAGATTCTTAGGATCTGTCAGCGTTTGCAGAAAATGGGACCTATCGATGGTTTTTCTAAAATCTAGGCCACGCATTTCGTTGCGGCTGGTAAAAGCTGATTCTTGATCCACACAAGTCAGAACAATATCAGATCGCTTCTGGCAAGCTTCGACGAAGCGACTTCCGATAAATCCGGCAGCGCCGGTTACCACCCAATGTTTCATTCTTATTTCCCCATTCAAGTTTTCAGAGAGAAAGGCGAAAAATCGGTATGATAATCGTAGTAGTCTTCCTGCTCTGCCTTCTTCAGAAAAGCGACAAGCTTATAAGTAAACGGAATCATCACGACTTCCCAGATCACTTTTAGGCAGTAAGACGTAAGCATGGCCTGAATGAGTAAATGCGTGGGCCAGAAGCCAAAAAAAGCCGCCGGGTAGAAGATGATCGTGTCAATGCCTTCGCCTACTATAGTAGATAGAATAAATCGAGCCCAGAGCATTTTTCCCTGGGTTTTGACTTTCAATTTCGCAAGAACATAGGAGTTACTCAGTTCGCCAACAAAGTAAGCAACGAGGGACCCGGCCACTAGCCTCGGGGTATTGCCAAATACAAATTCCAATTCATTTTGATGGTTCCAATCGGGGGCCGGCGGTAATCCAAGGACTACCCAGCTTACAAAGCTGGCGAAAGCCATAGCGGCAAAGCCCATCCAGACGACTTTTCGGGAGCGCTTATAACCGTAAACTTCCGTAAGAATATCACCAAACAAATAGGTAATTGGAAAGAATAGAACCGTCCCACCGGCGGTAATATACCCAATCTGCCAAACCTTGGTGGATCCGATAAGGTTAGAGCAGAGCAATAGGGTCACAAACGATGCCATGATTAAATCGTAATATTTAAAACTCTTATGAGTCTGTTGTGAACCTGAAGCGGGCGGAGTCACCGCGGAGGCGGGAGAGGGTGGGGACTGTACTTCACTCATATATAGATTTTATAATTTGAATATCGGAGAGAAATCAAAGAAAAAGAGGAATGGCGACTTATTTGGATTGGAAAAATCAGAATTTGAGCTTAGAAATTGTTCCTCATAAGCGGTTCAAAACCCAGCTTACGATTAAGATCAAAGCTGAAGCTCCAGAAATTTTAGACACGTTTTGCGATGCTCTAAAGGGAGTTTATTTGGAGCTGGAGGGCGACGGGGGGGAGCTTCGATTGGAACTGCCGCATCGTTGGGACCTTTTTTGGAAGCTCAGAGAAAGTGGAAGTCGGGCATTATTAGCCCATCCGGAGTCCGAACAATGGGTCGGGACCCTGGCCCTAGACGGCGATTTCGGTCGGCGCTTGCTTTCCGCTTTAAAAAACCTGAGAAACGGTGAATCATTAAAGTTGAGTACTCTCGGGTCTTTGGAGTACATGAGTAATTTAGAAATAGAATTTTGTTTGGGGTAACGGGAATTCAAGGTCGTCGTAGCGTTTAGAGATTGGTTGAATTTTTCTGGTGTAGCAAGAGCCTCTTGGCAAGCCGGAGGTACCACCAGAGCGTTGTAGTAGCTCCTACCGGCTAGGGGTCCTTCCTTATTTAGAGAGATTCACGACAGCCAGGGATGGCGAATGTCGTGAAGGACAGGAAGTCCGTTCTCCCTAAATAAGGAAGCACCCCTAGCCGCAGGAATTACTCAAGAGCGGAGTAGTGCCATGCAGAGGATCATCATTAAAACCCGTTATTTCTCCGTTCAGGATTTAGCGATTCTCTTTGTCATTGCGACACTTATATATGGCGTTTCTGAAATAGCAAGAGAATGGCAAACTGGCTATCATCCCATTACCGAAATCGATCTTTCGATTCGGTCCCTTCCTTACTACACGCTTCTTTCAGGAATTCGAGGCACCGTTGCCTACCTTATCTCACTGACCTTTACGCTAGTGGTGGGATATACGGCTGCGAAATCAAAGTCAGCCGAAAATCTGATTCTTCCAGCACTAGACATATTACAAAGTATTCCGGTACTTGGCTTTTTGCCGGGTCTCATCCTAGGTCTGGTCGCGCTTTTTCCTCATTCGAATTTTGGGATCGAGCTTGCCGCCATTATTTCGATTTTTACGGGCCAGGTCTGGAATATGACATTTAGCTTTTATTCCTCACTGAAATCCATTCCGACTGAATTCATGGAAGCCGCTACCGTTATGAACTTAACGCGGGTCCAACGCTTCTTTCGGATGGAACTTCCTTTTTCCGCTGTCAATCTCGCTTGGAATAGCTTGCTTTCGATGGCTGGAGGGTGGTTTTTCTTGATCCCGTGCGAAGCCATGATTCTAGGAAATCGGGAATTTCGTTTGCCGGGGATCGGTTCCTACATGTCCATGGCAATCCGGCAGAATGACCAAAAGGCGATGCTCTTTGGAATTATTGCCATGGTCTCATTGATTGTCGTTATGGATTTCGTGATTTGGCGCCCAGTCCTTTCCTGGACTCGCCGCTTTCGGATAGAAGACGTGCCTGGCGCTGTTTCAGTGGAACCACTCATGCAGATTTGGCTGCGAGAATCCAATATCGTTCGAGAGGTGAAACTCTTTTATCAGCATACGATTCTACCTCGAAAGGAGATTTTTCGACGAATTATCGCTCCCATTGGCCGAGTTTACCAGAGCGTTGCCGGATTGGGAGGTCGATTTTTTAGTCGTGTGAGATATCGCGTCAGGCATATTCGCAGGCTTCGCAGTGTACGAATTCTCGATCTGGGTTTGCTTGGATTATTTCTAGCTTCGATTGGATATGGTTCGTTTAACCTTCTTCTCATACTATTCAAAGTATCGCCTGCGACTTGGCTAGATCTACTGATAGATGTTTTGTGTACTCTACTGAGAGTTCTAGCTTCTTTGACTCTGGCGACGCTGTGGGCGGTGCCGGCTGGAATCTGGATAGGAATTTCTCCGAAACGGATTCGTTTTGCACAACCGCTGATTCAAATTTTTGCGTCTTTTCCGGCGCCGATGCTCTATCCGATTATTCTTGGCTTATTGTTTACGTTTCATGTTCCATATTCTATTGGCGCTATGTTTTTGATGCTTGTTGGCGTCCAGTGGTATGTGCTTTTTAATGTGATGGCTGGTGCGCTGCGAATTCCGAGTCAGTTGAGTGATAATCTCGCATTGATGAATATTCCGGCTTGGGAACGTTGGAAAGTTCTATATTTCCCAAGTATTTTTCCGGCCCTAGTGACAGGCTGGGTGACGGCCGCTGGTGGTGCTTGGAATGCGAGTGTTGTGGCTGAATATATTCTATATAATGGTGAGATTTTAAAAACTTCTGGATTGGGAGCGGCCATTAGTATAGCGATTGTAAATGAAGACTTTTCGTTATTGGCCGCGAGCTTAACTCTTATGGTATTCGTAGTGGTCTTGCTTAATAGAACTGTTTGGGCGCGGATCTATCGGATTGCCCAGACCCGTTTCAGGATGGAGGCATAAGAATAGGGTGTTATGTCTGAAAAAAATACACTAGTACAATTAAAGAACGTCTCAAAAATGTTCACTTTGGAGTCGGGCACAGAGCTCAAAGTACTCGATGGGGTGAATCTATCGGTGGATGAAGGCGAAGTGGTCGCGCTCTTGGGTCCGTCAGGATCGGGAAAATCGACTTGTCTTCGCATAATGAGCGGTTTGATCGAACTGACAGACGGTGAAGTGCTTGCTCGATCGAAACCTCTTGAAGGCACGAACCTCGACGTGGCCTTGGTGTTTCAATCGTTCGCACTCTTTCCGTGGGAAACCGTTTATCAGAATATCGCTCTTGCATTAAAACCATTTCGTCTTGAACAAACAGAAGTGAAATCACGTGTAAAAAAAGCGATTGACTTAGTCGGGCTAGAAGGATTTGAAGAAGCATATCCGCGCGAACTATCTGGAGGAATGAAGCAGCGGGTGGGAATTGCCCGTGCATTGGTGATGGACCGCCCAATTCTATTTCTCGATGAACCGTTTAGTGCGCTGGATGTTCTAACGGCAGACACGCTGCGAACAGAAATGATTCGAATTTTTCTAGCGCAAAAAACAAGTGTGCGATCGATGTTACTGGTTACTCATAATATTCAAGAAGCTGTCTATATGGCGAGCAGAATTCTAGTGATGGGTACCAATCCAGGTCATATTCGGCGAGAAATTATTAACGACTTGCCTTATCCACGCAACGATCAGTCGATGGCATTTCAACGGATGGTTGCGAAAATCCATACGATGATCGCGGAGACTTTGATGCCAGACGTCCCGGCTACGCCTCCGGTGCAGGGAGTGACGGCGATGCCGCGGCAACCGACACGCGAGCCACCCGTAGAGACGCTCCCGAATGTGCAAATCACCGAGATGATCGGTTTGCTAGAAGCAATTGCGGATCAAGACGGAGTGGCAGACATTTTTGAACTAGCGCACGATACTGGTCGGGATTTTGGCCAGACACTTTATTTGGTTAAAGGGGCTGAGCTTTTAGAGCTCGTAGAAACGCCGAGACAGAATGTGGTGCTCACAGATCTAGGCAAGCACTTTGTAGCCGGCGATATTAACGTGCGTAAGCGTATGCTTCACGAACTCTTTGGCAATCTCAGAATTGTCCGAATGACCGCGAACCTTCTCAAGAAAAACGAGAATCTCCGGCTTCCTGTCGAAGATTTGCGAGAGAGAGTCGGGGAGTGGCTACCCAACGAAAATCCGCATCATGTGGTAGAGGCGCTGGTATCGTGGGGCCGTTTCGCCGAATATTTTGGATATAATGACGACTCGAAGGAAGTTTATCTGGACGTCGGCCAAGAAACGACGTAACGAATATTTTTGGCTTGAAACTCCTAAGTGCGAATTTGGTAGTTAGGATTTGGTTAGAATGAAAAACTACATTACAGATGCAGGGGCTTCGAAACTCAAAGAGGAGCTCAAGAAGCTTCTTACCCGGGATCGACCAGAGCTCGTCAAAGTGGTCGAGTGGGCAGCTTCAAACGGCGATCGCTCCGAAAATGCCGATTACACCTATGGCAAAAGACGTCTCCGTGAAATGGACCGCCGGATCCGATTTCTATCGAAGCGACTAGAATCGGCTGAGATTATTCACCCAGAGACCCAAGATCCTTCCAGCGTCCATTTTGGTGCAAAGGTGACTATTACAGACGGAGAAAATCAGACTCGGACCGTGATGATTGTTGGGCA
Source organism: Deltaproteobacteria bacterium (assembly GCA_013286765.1). The sequence continues at coordinate 5,588 of JABDFB010000038.1, read as the reverse complement.
GGACGAGATCGATCCGAAGCAAGGAAAGATTAGCTGGGTTTCGCCGATTGGCAAAGCGCTGCTCAATGCCAAAAAGGGCGATTGGGTTCAGGTCGAAACGCCACGTGGGATCGAAGAGTTTCAAGTTGTCCGTATCGAATATTGACATTTTGTGGTTGTTAGGAAGATAACAGCTAGAACAATGGACACTGCTGTACAACTACAATCCGTACCTACCGCAACAAAAGTCAATTCGGACAAGGCAGGCGGCTTGGCAGGCGCCATGGTGGCAAAACCAGCCGTTAAAAAAAGAGGCCTCATTCTCCTAAACCTAGGTACCCCCAAAAGCACCCATTCGCGCGATGTTGGTGCTTACTTACGCGAATTTTTGATGGACCCTTGGGTTGTGGATATTGCTGGCCCATTGCGCTGGTTTTTGGTGAATTTTCTGATAGTGCCGAGACGTTCTAGATCTTCAGCACAGTTATATAGAAAAATTTGGACAGAGCGAGGATCGCCTCTTTTATTTCATTTATTAGACCTGACTGAAAAAGTGCAAAACCAAATGGGAAATACCTGGTGCGTTAAACCTGCGATGCGCTATGGAATGCCTTCGATTGAGGCAGCGTGTTGTGAATTGAAAGCAGCCGGGATTACGGATGTGCATGTGTTTCCACTGTATCCGCAGTATTCCCTAGCAGCAACCGAATCCTCGATGCGGCGGTGCCGTAAATTAATTCGAGAGCAGATTCCTGAAGCTAAAATGAATTTTGTTTCCCCTTTTTATTCACAGTCAGTTTTTGTTGATGCGTTTGCTAGGCAAATTAGGGCGAGCTTGACGGATTTTGCGTATGACTATCTCTTGTTTAGTTTTCACGGACTGCCAGAACGCCAGATTAAAAAGACAAACGTTTACACTCATAAATTTTGTCAGTTTAGCGATGATTGTTGTAGCAAATTACGCAACTCGAATCGTAACTGCTACCGAGCTCAGTGTTTCGAAACGGCGCGCTTGATTGCCAATGAGCTCGGTTTGGACGAGAAGCGCTATGGCGTGAGTTTTCAGTCTCGGCTCGGCCGAACTCCTTGGATTAAGCCCTATACCGATTTTGTTTATGACGAATTGGGGGCCAAGGGAATAAAACGATTGGCAGTTTGCGCCCCGTCTTTTGTGGCTGATTGTTTAGAGACATTAGAAGAAATCCAGATCCGTGGAAAAAACCAATTCATTCGTTCTGGGGGTGAAGACCTCAGACTTATTCCGTCTTTAAATTCCTCTGAACCATGGGTTTCGGCGGTCTGTCAGCTGGTTCAAAAATCTCAAGCTTGACGGTGTTAGTTCGATTTGTTAGGAAGGGTAAACTGAAAGGAAATTGTTAGATGGCTGTTACTATTCGTCTCTCTCGCCAAGGCGCCAAGAAAAATCCCCAGTATTTAATCGTCGCAGTAGATTCTGCAAAGAAGCGCGACGGTGAATATTTGGAAAACTTGGGGCATTATTATCCAAAGGCAAAGTCTCCCCAGGACAAAGTGAAAGTGAACCTTGAGGCCGTAGCGGCTTGGAAGGCTAAAGGCGCTCAGATGTCCCAGACCGTAGGACAGCTAGTTACAATAGCGTCCGTTGCCCCAGTACCCTCTAAACCCACTGGAAAGTCGGTAGGGGCTTCTAAATAATGTCCTATGAAGCTCGACCAGAAAAACAAAAGCTGAGCGAGCTGTCAAAAATGATCGAAACCATTGCCCAAATGTTGGTGGATTTCCCGGACAAAGTGCAAGTCAATGAAGTAGAAGGGGAAAACACAACGGTAATCGAGCTCAAAGTAGCCAAGGAAGATTTGGGAAAGATCATTGGTAAACAAGGAAGAACCGCTAAGGCAGTTCGTACAGTATTAAATGGTGCCTCCACAAAGCTTCGAAAAAGAACAGTCCTCGAAATCATCGAATAATTGCAATCGATTGAGCGAAGACGTGGCACATATGCCACGAATTCAATTTCATATTCTGACTCTCTTTCCGGAGCTTTTTACTGGCATTCTCAATTCAAGCTTACTCGCAAAGGCAAGTGCAAAAGGGCTAGTATCCTTTAATCTCACGCAAATTCGAGATTTCGCTACGGATAAACACAAAACCGTAGACGATACTCCGTTCGGTGGGGGCGAGGGAATGTTGCTCAAGGCAGATGTTCTTTATCGCGCCTGGCGGTCGGTGGTGCCCGAAAAATCTTGCGCTGAGGCACCCTCTGGTTCCGGCTTGAGTTCAGCAAAGACGATTACCATCTTGCTGTCCCCCCAAGGCGAGCTCTTTGACCAAAAAATGGCCCACGAGCTTACCTCCACTTATTCCAAGATCGTTCTGGTCTGTGGCCACTATGAAGGCGTGGACGAACGATTTATCGACCTGTGCGTTGATCGCGAGGTCTCTATCGGCAACTATATTCTGACTGGCGGTGAATTACCGGCCGCCGTCCTCGTTGAAACCATGACTCGATTAGTTCCTGGCGTAGTGGGCAATGAGCGTTCCCTGACCGAAGAAAGTCTAGAAAGGGACGGTCTGCTCAAATATCCCCAGTACACTCGACCAAGAGAGTTTAAGGACCATACCGTTCCAGACGTTTTACTCGCAGGCGACCATAAGGCTATCCAGACCTGGCGAGAGCAGGAGATGCGCCGACGGACGGAGAGGAAAAGGCCTGATCTGTTGAAATAAAATTCGGTGGTTGGGGAATGTTGGGGGAGAGTGATTTTAGGAGAACGGACATCCTGTCCTTCACGACTGCCGCCATCCTGGCTGTCGTGAATCTCCCAAAATCACTCTCCCCCAACATTTCCTAACGACGACTTTTACATGACAGGCGCTACGTGGTGGGCGCTACAGGACGGGCTACTGAAGGTACTCACATTTTAGGAGTTGGAGCCCCTCCGCCGAGGGAAGGTTCCAGGAAGGTCCGTTCTAGTATTGACACGTATGAGTTTGAATTATGAGCAAGAGCGTTGGTTAAGGAACCCCCCAGACTAGCAATTCTTGCTGTACTACTCGAGATTCACAACAGCCATGGATGGCGGGAGTTGTGAAGGGCAGGATGCCCGCTCTCGAGTAGTACAGCAAGAATTGCTAGTCTGGGGGGTATCCTTATGGGCCCAATGCTGCCAATCTTCTTGAACATCCCTAAGAACAGTGCTAAACGTCAAGACCTTGTGCTGGTACCGGTTTATTTAACATTGCTCCATACTCATATTCGTAATCGACATGGGGCTTTGGTGACCACTGCAGTGACGAACATGGACCTCCATGATATCTCGCGGTCGGCAAGAACCTATGGAGTGAAGAGCTTTTTTCTGGTCACTCCGATTGTGGATCAGCACGAATTGGTGGAACGGATTTTGGGGCACTGGCGAACGGAGCAATCAAAAGCCTACCACCCGGATCGAGTGGAAGCGCTCTCGCTGATTCGAATGGTAAAATCATTCGAGGAAGTTAAATCAATCGTTCGAACAAACCATGGAGGCGCAGAGCCGGAAGTGGTTTTGACGGATGCAAAGCGTTTTCCCAACTCGATCAGTTACGCCGAGTATCGAAATGAGCTCCTAAACCCAGCTCGTTCGAACAGACCCGTTATCCTGGTTTTTGGAACGGGTTGGGGCGTATCAGATTCCTTCTATCCCGAGGTGCACCGGATCCTGGCTCCGGTATACGGGCCAGAAGGTGCAGAGGGATATAATCATCTCTCAGTTCGAGCGGCAGCGGCGATAATTTTAGATCGCCTGTTTGGGAAGTGAAATTTTCCGAACGAAAAGCCGCGGAAACAAATAACCGGCCAAATTATTTTGGTGACACAGGCCAGGCCGAGCTAATTTAAGTTTTTAAGTCGGAGTTATTTATGGCATCAACCAAAAAAATTATATGCTGGGGCGGCCCCCAAGGCGAAATGACTCTGTCCGTCCCAGATGGCTCCATTAAAAAAGTTAGTGTTAATGAGAGTCAGATATGCGGGCTCTTAACCGATGGACAATTGAAATGCTGGCAGGGTTCCGGATCAAATAATCCGAGATCAATACCAGGAACATTCCATAGTATCGCTGGCGGAAATTTTAATCTTGATCCACGCAAGCCATTTATGTGCGCTCTCAAACAGGATGGAAAGAGCATTTGTTTTGGACCTGGCGCAAAATTTGGAACACCACAAAGCGGATTAAAAGAAAGTAAGAAATTCCGCTGAAAACAGCGCCAAAAAACGACAGAGACACGATCACAAAGCCAGGTAGTTCGGGAAGTATTTCCACTCATTATTAAATAACAATAGAAAATCAAATCGCGTATTGCTAGCCCGACCACTGTATTTAGCCAGAAAATACTCTGCCGTTTTGCGAATGCGTTGGGATTGCTGCCACGAAAGAACCTCTAGGCCTTCGAGTTCGCAATCCGGACTTCGTGCCTTCACTTCCGTAAAGACTAAAGTTATTTCATCTGATTCTGGGTCGTATTCCTCGAAAACCAGATCGAGTTCGCCCAGCTTGCAACGGTAGTTTCTCGCTAAAATTTTAGCTTTGCGTTCTTCCAGCAACCAGTGCACTGCGCGTTCCTCTGTGCCTTTACCAAGTTGCTGAGCGAGCTGTTTTGATTCTCTTTGGATCGTCAACCGATCCATAGGTTTGCCTTCACCGTCCTAAACGAACGTCGGTGCACCTGCGAGGCACCATGCTGTTTCAGGGCCTGCGCATGAAATTCAGTAGGATAACCTTTGTGCTTGGCAAAGCCGTACATCGGAAACTGTTGATCTAGTTCGACCATGTAACGATCACGCCAGACTTTTGCGACGATAGAAGCTGCAGCTATGCTGAGGCATTTTTGGTCGCCCTTTATCACTGCGGTTGCTGGAAAATTAAATTCAGTTTGGTTCTTTGGAAGAAACTTTCCATCGACGAGTACGTGCCCTGGTTGGGTTTTGAGTCCCTTCAGAGCACGACCCATCGCTAAATGAGATGCATGAAAAATATTGATCTGGTCGATTTCTTCAACTGACGCCACGCCAATTTGAACCGACTCGGCCCAAGATTCAATCAGAGGCGCGAGACGTTCACGTGCCGTAGCATCCAGTAATTTACTATCTCTGATATCTCCGAGCCAGGGTGAGGTGTTGAAGTCTAAAACTCTCGGGAGAACCAGTGCGGCGGCCACCACGGGGCCGGCCACGCACCCTCGCCCTACTTCATCAACACCTGCTACCCAAATTGTCGGAAAACCAGCTTTAATTTCGAAGTTCAATCCTGGAAGAACAGGAGGAACTGACGGCGACGCATTACACTTTTTTGCTGGCAGGACTTGCCTCCATTTCTCGCTCTACACGCGCTGCTTTACCTACAAGTTGTCGCAAGAAATAGAGTTTAGCCCTTCGAACTTTACCTTCCTGAGCCACTTCAAGTTTTGCAACTTTTGGTGAACTTTCCAGAAAGATACGCTCAACGCCCACCCCGTGCGAGATTTTTCGCACTGTAAAGGATCGGCTTCCGCCCCGATTACACTTTCGAATCACAATGCCTTCATAGACCTGGATTCGTTCTTTTTCACCTTCTTTGATTTTTACGTGAACTCGAACTGTATCACCAGCATCG
>JABDFB010000037.1:19439-19567 GCA_013286765.1 Deltaproteobacteria bacterium | reverse complement strand
ACTTTTACTGCGTTGCTTTCTATAGGGGGTAATGCGGTGGTAGTTCTCAAAATCTCATTTGCACTAGCATTAGTACATTCAACAGAAACTTCTGCACGTTTTACTTCCGGAGCAGCACCGCTTACAAT
>JABDFB010000037.1:0-19386 GCA_013286765.1 Deltaproteobacteria bacterium | reverse complement strand
CCAGATAAATGACCCTAGACATAGATTATACCTCTTAAATATTTATAAACTTACTTATAACCTAACACCTAACATAGTATTTATGTTTTGAATAATAATTTTAAAACTATTTAATTATAGTTGACCGAAGGCTGTTAGTACAGCTTATAGATTTACTTCTAAATTAAAGCTATTTTCTTGAGTCTTTAGATCTTCTCTTTCGAACAAATATAAGCACCTGAAATGAGAATGCAACTATCCGGATCAGCATTTGAGTCAGACGCGGAAATTTTATTGTATTAATTGATGATTTAAATCTACCCTGAGTAGACGAATGGAACCGGGCGAGAACAAACATCTTTAATATATTTTGGCGATTCGTTACGTCAAAACTCGGAGAGAACCGGACGGCATAATCAACCCTGCGAGTTCAGTCTTAATATTCTTTTTCAGATGGATACATGCTATCATCCACTTATAAACAGTCTCGTCCATTGCTGAAATGGTGACGCTCTTAGAGGAAACATGAAAATGAAATATCAGCATTTCGAAAGAGAATTAGCCAAAGCCTACACTGCCCTTCACAATCATGAATTAGAGGAAGCATACCATCACTATGGGCGCTCCCATGTGCTGGGACAACCTTATGCGGGCCCTCATTTTCGCACTCACCTAGGCTTTTTGAAATTTAGTATCATAAAGAAAGATATTCGGGAGTTCGTTGGACAGTTAATTCGTCTAAGTGGATGCGCTTTTGTTTCATGGCTTGGAATTGCACCTAAAGGTAATACCGGCGGTGTCTACGTAGGACTGAATACGCGAATGACCATTCCAGAGGATCTGGCACAAATGCTTAAAGAAGATAGCCTTGGCATTTCTGAAGTCCGCTCGAAATTTGATCGAAACTATTCGACTAAACCCACCCCAAGCGAAGACAACCAGGCGCCACCCCCACCCGTCATACCTGATCCAAACACGTCGGGCTCCGATTTACCCGGCGAAATTACTGAATGACAAACTTTCCTTGTTCCAGCCAGTCCATTCTCTAACCTTGCGGATTTCTCATTTTTCTGCAATAGGCTCTAGAAACCATGCTAAATAATCGCGGCAGCATTCTAATGTCAAAACTCTAAAAGAGGAAAAAGTAGTATGATTTCTAGATTGCATAAGTTCCTGTTTTTGCTTCTTGTTACTTTGATTTCACTGAATACCTGGGCAATGGATCAGACTCTTACTAAATTTCCTGAGAACATAAAACTACCACCGGCAAGGGTGGTAGAATCAAACAATGCACTTCTACCCTATTATCCGCCCGAGCTTTCGTTCTGTGAAAAAATGAAAGCTTGCCTCTCTAGTACCTGTCAAAAGCTGGCAAACTTTTGCAGCAATAGATTTGCACGATTTCCATTCGGACGGAATCCATTAGATAGAGCTTCGATGGGTATTCAAGATGATTCGGACTCTGAATCACTCACGCTCGCCCCGTCTGCGCCACGGATAGCAACACGAAGAGTCTCAGCACAATCGTCCGATGCCTCAGAAAACCAAACTGCCCCGAGCCCAGGTGAATCCATATCTCCAGTGGAACCATGTCGAATCCCGACAAATCTGCCTGTGGACGTATCCACCCTGGTTGACGTGCCACTTACCTCTCCGCCCCCTCGATATCCACGGAAAGCTCTTCGAGAACCTTTTCAGGATCTAAAAGCAACGTTCTAAAGAGTTAGGCGGGTTTGCAAGAGGCTACCTCGCAAGGTCCATCCTTAAACATCGAATGGCATTTATCTAGAGCGGCAGCTTTGGCCTTTTCTTCAGTGGGGCCGAACTCCCCAAATGTCATTATCCCATGCCTGGCTTCACACCAGAGCCTACCTTCTGAACTTGAACTCCGCCATTTACGAAGTTCCCGTTCAGGCTAATTCCTTTTCGGGGCTTTTCTTCTCGTGGCGGTTCCTTCAGAACCTTCATATCGGCACACGAAGTAAGAAGTAATAAAATCCACAAGATCGAGAGTTTTTTCATACATATAGTTTATTAAGACCACTCACCATTTGCAACGGGATGAACAACTCAATCGCTATTTTTTTCGGCACGGCGCGAAAATGTATTTACATACAATATCATGCGTTTTGTGTTGCACCCTGTTTTATGATGTGGTTTATCCGCGTGGGGTATACAAGGCATACTCAAAAAATCATCAGGAGATAGTGACTATGTTTAGACAAGGGAAATGGTGTTTGTTTGGTTATCTGCTAGTGGCAAGTCTGGCACATGCGGAGGTGCCACCAAATTTAGAAGGAGCAACATATGTATGTTCAGAAACCGGACTTACCTATGAGACGCGTATTAATAAAAAACTAGAAGACAGGGGCGCAAACGCACAATATTCAGTGGACATTTATAAAGATGGCAAGCAATTGGATGTCTCTGAAAGCGAGGACCCGACTGGGTTTACCGCTTTCGCCGTAGACATTGACGATGGCTGGGGTCTGGCGTTGGCCTTGGACGGGCCCAGATTCTTGATGTCATCGTTCGATAAAAAAAACAAACCTACTCGCTCAGTGCTAAACGACGGTTTCTTCGGAGAGGAGGAAGAAATATCCTGCACCCTCTCACTCAAGTCAGCAGTGAATCCTGCTGCAGAGTAAATCGCACAATATAGTCCCGTACCCAGAATTCCTTAACTGGTTTCGGGGTACTAATTATTTACTGACCTGGGCGGAAAGACTGCCCCACTTCCAGCGACGGGTGCGAAACGATTTCTTCTTCTTTGCTTTCCCAAGCTCTGGATCCTTACCATGAAGCAACACTAAATAGTTATTGACGACGTCTCCGGCGCCGTAAGGCATTTCCTCAAGCTCGCGTACTCTGTCTAGATCTATTTCCTTATTTGCTTTTTCGCTCTTAATTTGCTCGTCTCTCGATCCCAGCAAATTCCATGTTTTGTCCCCCAAATCCGTCTCGACAAAACTCGGCATGTCCTTATCACTTTTATCCGCTTTGTCTTCTTCATCCTTTTGAAGAGACATACAGATCTTCGCGATACCGTGAACGATACTGTCAAATTGATCTGTCATTCCAGTCCAGCACGAAGCAGGGCTAGCTCTTCTTTCTGCCTTTAGTCTCTCCATTTCGTTAGCAGCTAACTCCAATTCTTTTGCAATTCGCACAGCATTGCTTTGAAGATTCTTAACACTGGCTAAGGTATAACGTTTGTCACCAGAGACAACACTCTTGCCGTCAACTTGAAACATCTCCTCAAGATTCAACGCAATCGTCGCTAATTCAAACAGGGAACGCTGGGCATCATTATCACCAGCATCTAGTACCTTTACCGCCGTTTTGGCGATTTCTTGCATTTTTGTACGATCCGCATCTGACAAGGTAAGATCTTTCTCGGGAGCTGTAGCTTGAGTAGAAACCGGGTATTTAACTTTTCGTAACACGTTAGTGATTGACGTTTGATGTCCTTGATAATTCACTCGATAGTGATCGAAATCTGCCTCACGAAGACGCTCGGTACCTTTTTCCGGCACTACACCGATATTACTGAAAACACCGGCAATTGCATCAACTGCCCTATCACGAATGGCACGCATTTCTTTTGGAGTCGTGAGATTATATCGGCTGATCGTATCAACTGTACCCGCCGGTTGATTATCGAAACGAGTCACCATTTCTGCCATTGTATAGGCTGCCACACTCCCATAAACTCTGTCTTTGAGCTTAGCTTGCTTCCTCGCTACTTCTAAAGCTTCAACATGATTTAAGTTTTTATTTAATTCCTTTGCAACTTTGATTAGCCTGTCCCGTAAATTTACTACACTTGTAAAGTTAACTTTGGCAGCTTGAATAGTGATAAATTTTTCAGCATGTTTACCTAGCTTTCCTAGGCTAAGCGGAGAACGTTGGCCTATCTTTTCTAGGCTGAGTGCAGTTCGTGCCAATCTAAATAGAGTTTGTTGCTCTGGACTTTTATCGCTAACTGCTTCGAGCTTTTTCTCTATTCCTTGCAATTCAAGACGATCTGATTCTTTTAACCGTAACCCCGGCAAGTCAGCACCGGAGGTCACTCCGTCCGAAGAAGTTTGTTTCGTTGCTCCGATTACTTCTGAAATAGGTGTGCTATTTCCCTTATACAGAACCTCACGCGCTTCGAAATTCGAATTTCTAATTTGATCCGACGTTTCTGCCCCAGTAATTCGTAAATTTCCAAAATTGAAGAGAGCTTCTCCTTTCGATTCCGTAGAATCCACTTCTTCCCTAGAAACTGCTCCTTCCGCAAAATCTACCCCTCTTGCCTCTGCGTCTAAAACCTGGGCGGCGGAGAATAAAGCTCTGCCCGTCTCTTTTAGATTGCTAATGCTTTCCTTGAGTATTCTAATTTTTCTTTTTTCATCGCTTTCCAACTCGCTCTCGTCGGTTTCAATGCTCTTCAGCTCGTTTGCTGCTGTCTCTCTTGCGAAATGCGAAACGCGGTCTAGAAAATCACGAATCTTGCCGGACTTTGGTTTATCGGAATCGGTATGGGAAGGGGGACTGCTATTTTTGGAATTTCCACTATCCTTGAATTCAGTAGTCAGCGACTGAGTAATCGGCCGAAAAGTTCTACTAGAATTCTCAAATGAACCATAGCCAGACCCCGAAGACGGCGAAAGTGGACTGTTTTCTGATGCATGCGAGAAGTTACCATTACGCTTTTGCTTGGCACTACTCGTCCCTGTGTCTGCCCAGGACATGGGAGTAGTTTCTGAATATCCCTCTCCGTCCGATGCACTAGAGGAACTGACCGAACCATCCGATCTAACCGTTTTAAATGAACTATCACTTGGAGGAGAAAGAGGAGTCCCCTCACCAAGGGCCGTATGATGCTGTTCGCCTTTCTTATCTTCCATTGCCAGTGCAAGACTGGCGTTGGCTAAAATACCTACGACAAACAGCAACCCTGAAAACTTTCTACTTTTCATAACTCTCTCACTATCTCTTCCAGTTATTTCACTTAGACTCTAGTCAAACTAAGACCTACTAGAATAGAAGCGATTAAAAATCTATAAAATAAATATTTAAAATTATTATTTCTATGTTTTGTAATATTTTTATTCTTGAAATTATAAATTCCGATGAACTATCTTGAGCTTGATGTGAGCTGAAAACAAGCATTACGCATTACTAAACTAAACTAAAATACTTTATTTATTTTATTACTATTTTAGTTTATATTCCACGACTTATCCTGCTGGTAGCCACTTTCGTAAATCTGCCTTTCGGAGCTTCTCCCGATCTGACCAATGCCGAACTCACCGAAGCGGTTCTGAAGGGTGCAACACTCATTTTGTTTGATGACCACGGATTACCTTTTGCGGTGACAGATCTAACAGCAGATAAACTCGAAGCCTCCGGCCGCTACAGCAAAGAAAGAATCAGAGAATCGCACCGAAAATACGGAATGGATCGATTGAACGCAAAAGGCGCCCTCGAAATGGCAAGGCGGATGCGCTAAATAACTATTTAGGGCTTACCGGCTATTTGGTGAACTCAGGTTTTTTAGTCTCTGGACCAATTCTTTGGAGTCAATCCGTTTTTTTGGATTTGATCTTAGTGAATCTGCAATGACTTTCGGGAGACAGTCTTTTTTACCAGTACATGCAGGGTCTTTGTCAGCGAGCTTTTCAAGTTCTTCTATAGTACCACTAGGACCATCGATGCATTGCGGGAGCTGCTCAGCAAAATACTTTTCCATTCCACGCTTTTGAGAAGCTGCTTCTTCAGTCCTCTGGCGCGCCCGCAAAGCATCATATTTTTTATCCTGGTCCTTGGGTATAGCGTTTGCTTCAGCCTGATGGCGCTCGCGCATAGCTCGTAATTCACCCTCCTGATCCTGGAGTAGGGCTGTTAACTTACATTTATCTTCCGGCAAGAGTCCTTGCTTACCTTTCATTTTAGAATAGAACTGGAGCGCTACCACGCCAAGGGCAAAAACGTCTTGTTTCATACAACTATTAAATGTCACCTTATCTACAAAAGATTCTGGAGACAGATGAGTCGGGTGCGCGCCCAAGAGAACTTTATTTTTAAAGTACTTTCCAAGTTTTCCAAATTTTTGAGAAATACCAAAATCAATAACTCCCACCTTCTCTACAATGGATTGATCGTTAGGCGCTTTATTAAATACAAAGTTATCTGGATGAATATCACGGTGACAAACGTTTCCGCGATGGAGGTCCAGAATACCTTCAGTCGCTTTAGCCATGAGATCGGCCAACTTAGAATCATCTTCTGGTTTTAACCAGCCAGAATCCAATAATTTTGAAAAATTGCCTTCGTATCGCGGGCTGTATCTGTAATTGGGATCAGCCATATTCCCGGAAATCACAAGGCGTCCAGAAGGCGAGAGGGTTCTTATTCCTTTTTCCAAATTCCCCTCTTTATTCCACATATCGGTTGCTCCTGGCACCATTGCTTTGTTTGCCTTTAATACGATCGGTTCATAGCCCTGTCTTTCGCTGTACTGTAGCGCTGGATAGACCTTTTTTCCTCCTCCTTCTCCCAAGGATACAAGCTTGTCTGGCACGCCATATTTATCCTGCCCGGTATAATAGATAATTATTTTTTGGCCTTGTTTCCAAAAAGCAAAATTTCCGATCGGGGAGACATGCCGAACATTCTTTTGAATATTTTCCGGGATCGTACTATTTTTCTGTTTTTTTATCTGATTGATCAGATTTCGCAGATGTTGACTTGCGTTTTCGGCATTACCTCTTAGGTTTAGACGTTCTTCTTCTACCTTTTCTCTAATCCCTTCTAGCTCTTTATCTGTCAGTGCTACCTTCGCACCTTCAGCTTCAATGGCTTTCTTTTCTTCTTCCGTGAGAACGACCTCCCTATAGACTATACCTTGCTTTGTCGTCCTCTCCTTCTCTGCCAATTTCTCGCTTTTCCATTTAGCTACCAGGTCGCGTCGTTTATTATCAAGAAAACTAGTTTTCATCAGTTCAAAAACTTTTGCAACGTTCACTTCAGCCATGTAATCAGTAAGAGCTCGATCACTATCCGAATTCGGAGAGTCGTCTGATTTTCTATCGGATTCTTCGTCAGAGTTTTCTACACTACCTTGTTTCTTCTTTTTTCCGTTTTTACTAGTTCCACAAATTTTAGAAATAAGTCCAGTAAATCCACTCCAACGACTGGGCTTCGGAGAAGTCATACCTTGTTCTGCGCAATCAGGCTGTTTCGTGTCCAACGTCGATCCGGCCAAAATAGTTTTATCAAAAGCCAGACTAAAAAGAATAACTACCAAAAATCCGAGCCTTACAACGATATGGATGCTATTTTTTCTCATATCCTATTATTATATTAACTTTATTTATATTGTAGTAGACGTGTCTAAAATGACACTTATTCCAAACTGACGCACCATCTTTGCATTTAATATAGCTATAGTTGACTATTTTAGCATGGTGCGTTATTCAGCTGTAAATGTTGCGCAATTTTCTTATTCCTCCCCTAATTATTCTAGCGTCCACCGCACAGGCCATCAACCTCCCTCCAAAAGCTATCGAGGCGCTCGAGGCTACTGCTGCGTGCCCTCTGTACCAATACAAAATAGTCGAAAAAGAGACGATCCTTGGTACTCAAACCGTCGTCCTTTTCGGGGAAACGCACATTAAAGACAGAGCAGGAAGCGACCTAGGGAAAAACGTCATCACACATTTCAATTTATTTGGTTTAGAAGGACTGAAACTCAGTCGAAATGCCGCAGTAGCTTTACAAATTATTTATCGAATATTGGGTGGACTAGAGTTCCCCTATCCAAGTTCAATCCAAGACTTCCGCGATTTTTCCTATTCACAAAAAGCTGGCACTTCCCATTCAGAAGCGACTCTGTTGAAAGTCTTAGTTAATTATGAAAAGGATCCAAACACTTTCAGAATCGAAAATTCCCCTTTTTCCGTTGGATTGATCCCTGACCAGGAGGCGAAAAAATTCGTCATTTCACTCGGATACGCTGAAGATTCAACCATCGGTTTTGAAGACTTCGATGACTTTATAAATAGACTTCGTATCAGAATTTTTGAGAATAAGGCGGAATACGTCAATCTAGAAATGTTTGAACCCATGACTGAGCAATCCCAGGACTTTAACTCTTATCTTGAACTCGCTTACACCGCAGTATCCGACGGAACAAAAATTTTTTACACGTCCCTAGGAACGTTCGTACTTACTTACTTGGCCCGTGAGAGATTCCCCTATCCAATTGCAGACGAAGATGCGACGAAGCTCTATGCCTTTTCAACTCTTGGAATTATATCGCCAGTATTGACTTTTCTCTTTCGTACTATGGATTTTGATAACAAAGCCGTCGCTACGATTGAAGCCCGAGATATAATCATGGCTAAGAGAATCGACCATGCTCTTCAAATCAGGCCCAATGCAAAAGCGATCTTGGTCCTTGTGGGGATGAACCATCTACCAGGGATCGGGAAAAGCCTAATTACCGATTACGGTTACCATGAAGTGGGTGCTTCTAAATAATCCAAATTAGCACGTTGCATTCTTAATTTAATAAACGTAAGTGACCCTAAACTCCGTATAATAGTCCTATGCAAGATCTATTGACCTTACTGATTGCTATGGTTGTCGTTGTCCCAATTTCAAAACAATTGGGGCTCGGTTCTGTGATCGGTTATTTAATTGCTGGGGCGATCATTGGCCCGCACGGCTTTGCTTTGTTGACAAACAGCGTCGAAGACACGTCTAAACTCGCTGAATTGGGCGTAACGATGATGCTTCTTCTAATTGGGCTTGAACTCAGTCCAAAGCTCCTCTGGAAACTCCGAGGGCCAATTTTTGGCCTAGGATCCATTCAAGTTTTCAGCGCCATTTTTGTCTTTTCTGGCATCGGCTTATTCTTTAATTCAACGTGGATAACATCCTTAACTGTGGGAATGATTATTTCAATCTCTTCCACCGCCATCGCCCTACAAACTCTGCAAGAGCTGGGTTATATGAAAAGTACTGGCGGTGAAAGAGCTCTTGCGGTTCTTCTCTTTCAGGACATGGCTGTAATTCCTATGCTTGCGATTCTCCCCTTTCTAAAAGCAGATAGCTTTGGTTTACTCGAATTTTCACCCGGGAGAAAAGCCCTCTTAGTTTTTGCTGCTGTCGGAGCAGTCGTTGCTGTGGGGCGTTTTTTGATGCGTCCTTTATTTAAACTTGTGTCACGTACTAAATCGAACGAAACATTCACTGCCCTTGCTCTTTTAATTGTTGTTGCAGCAGCAGGTTTAATGCACGCCGTAGATCTTTCTCCTGCACTCGGCGCATTTCTAGCCGGCGTAGTTCTTGCGGATAGCGAGTTTAAGCATCAAATTGAAGCAGACATCGCGCCCTTTAAGGGCCTCCTACTTGGTCTTTTCTTTATTACAATTGGATCCAGTATTCAGATCGGACTACTTGTTGAAAAACCAATGGTAATCGCACAGTGGATCCTAGGGATTGTCGGAATTAAAGCGATCTTGGCTTATGGCATCGGCCGGTTTTCAAAAATGAGGCCACCAGAAAGCCTCCTTTTTGCGATTTCCCTGGCAGGAGGCGGCGAATTTGCTTTTGTCGTGCTGGCTCAGGCGGGCAATTTAATAGCCGAAAGTCTGGCCCAGACACTTACTCTTTCCATTGTGCTCTCAATGGCGGTTGCGCCTCTTCTTATGAAATGGGTAGTCCAAAAAGCAATGTCTCGGCTTGATTGTGTAAAAACCGAGAGACGCCAGCCCGATCAGATAGATCAGTCGGAGAAAGATAATCCCGTGCTTGTAATAGGAATTGGAAGGTTTGGACAAACTCTAGTTCGATTTCTGCGGGCTAATGGTTATGCCTCAACTGTTCTCGATATTGATTCCGAGCAGATCGATATTATGGCCCGCTTTGGAATTAAATCCTACTTTGGAGATGGCTCGAATGTTGATCTATTACGAGCGGCTGGTCTTGATCATGCAAAAGCGCTGGTTATTGCCATTGATGAACCGGAGACCACCACCAAAATCACGGAGACGATTCGGCAGCAGTATCCAAATCTTCCCATTTTCGCGCGAGTTTATGATCGAGTTCATGCCTATCGAATGATTCATCTTGGAATTACAGAATTGGCGATTGAGACATCCGGAAGTGCACTCACGCTCGGAACTGAGGTTTTAAAAAAACTTGGAATGCAACCTGATCAAGCAGAGGCCATGGCTCGGTTCTTCCAGGTCAATAATCAAAAATCTATTTACGATCTCGCCAAGCGTTTCCTTGAAGATGATCGTGAGACTTTTTTTAAACTTTCAAAACAAAGTTCGGAACAGCTGGAGGCCATGCTCCGCTCCGATCCTGATGAACCCACCATTCCTGTGGATTGACGGACCGTTCGCCTCGCAGGCACACGGAGGCCTATTAAATCTGTTTTAGCGACAGCAGAGGCTCATTTCGTACCATGTATGTATTACAATCGAGTTATTCCAAAGTCCACACTTGAATCTTTTTCATTTCTCAACTATTGGAGACCATTAAGATGCCATGATTCATCAATAGGTCATCTGGGAGTATTTCATGAGAACCTCATCAGTAATATTATTTGTTCTTCTTTTTGTAGCTATCTCTCCAATTGCTCTTCAGGCAGGAGGTGTTCTAAGTACGACGGCAACAGATAGTGGGAGTGGACCTAAACAAGCCCCTATTTTAGGAAAGAGCGAACCCGAGACGAAGGAAGAAGCCAGAAAAGTAAGTCCTTTCAATCCGGAAGAGCTCTTTAAAGCCATCAAGGAAAGTAATGCTGAAGAAGTTCAACGTCTTCTTAAAATAGCAAAAGAACAAAGTATCGATATAGGTACCCTGACTGATGAGTCAGAACGAACCGCTCTCTGGAAAGCCGCATATCTAAAAGAGTCGGAACAAAGTCTAAAGATCGTCAAAGCGCTTGTGAGTCACCCTGTTCCTGTCGACGCAATTGGAACAGGGAGAAAACGAGATTCCAATAAAAATACAACTCCGCTAGCAATTGCTGCCATTAGAGGCAACCTCGGAGTGCTCAAATTTCTCGTAGATGAAGGTGGCGCAGATATAAACCTCGGCAAGGAAAGAAAGAATGAGAGCCTGATAGAAAGGACTTGCCTTTCCGGTCGTTTTGACTCCTTGGAAGCACTCTTGATTTATGACGACCACGGCGTGAAGTCTCGAAGAAGAATTGACGATGCCATTCTGGAGAGGCTCCAGGCTCAAAGAACTACTCCCGCCGTGGATAGAATCTTGTCCACTTATTTAAAACTCACCTACTACCAAAAGGACACAGAAGTAGAGTTCCCATGTAATCAAGGCTCGGCTATCTCGACGCTTCCGCTCAACATTCAGAATAATTACTTTGATGAGACAAAAACTCGCTAGTCAGTTAGATGGCACTATTGGCCCCCCTTCCCTAAAGTGGAAAGAGGGGCCGAATACACATGGTCTTTAGGTCTCTAATTTATTATTGTTGGATTATTAAGGATAATGATGACAGCCATCACACCGGAAAGATAGCTTTCGCCTCCGCTTTTTCGCTCTAATATCCATGGATCATTCGTTCCATACTGATCGATCAGTTCTTGGACACGAGTTTCTCCCTCATTATAAGCTTTGATGGCCAATCGCCAGTCCTTGAATTGATGATTGAGATCCCGCAAGTACTCCATGGCAGCAATAGTCTCTTTGACGGGATGGAGCCTTTCATCTACTCTATCGTTGACTTCCAGTTTGTATCTACTCGCAGTTTCCGCAATAAACTCCCAAATCCCAGCCCCTTTTTGAGGGGGCGTGGGTGGCAAATTTTTGAAGCCAGATTCAAAAAGAGGCATCGCTATCAACTCCTTTGGTACTGAATACGAGTCCATCTTCTCTAAGATCATTTGGCGGTACAGAGGCATCAGCTCTAAACCGTGTTTGATCCACTTACGTCCCTCAGGCGTACCTACAAAATAGTTTAGCCTTTCTAAAACCAGGTCATTTATTGTAATTGGAATTTTAGATGTCTTTTGAGCTGAGACTGCAAGCGCTTTAGCCTCTTCAAGAGTAAGCGTTTCATCTTGAATAGAATTCTTTGCAGCATAAGCACTTCCAGCCAGAATCGTTATTATTGACACTGTCAATATTGCGGATACCAAGGCTTTTGGCCTTTTTTGTTGATTTAAGATCATTTCGATTCTCCTTTTGAGTAGTGATGGATCATTGATTTCAGCCATACTGGCGGTACCAACCAGCCTGCCTTTCAATCCCATCGTTGATTCCGCTGCCCGAAGAAGGCAGCTGCCATATGCATATGAAGAGTAGTTCCGGCGGCCAACCAGATATTCATCACAAGCAAATTCTTGAAGCTGAGCCAATAGTTTTGAAAATTTATAGATTCCCGGATTCCAAAAAAAAGTGGCTTTCATAAATTCCGTGAGATAGAGCCACCGCGTGTCTCCCTGACGATGGTGCTGAAGCTCATGCGATACAGTGAGTCTATAGTCTGAAGAGTGATCCAGACATTTCATGGGAATGACTACCAGCGCTCGTTTTGGTAGCCATGTCGAAAACGCTACCGCGCACTCATCGGAGGCAAGAATTTGAACGTTTCCGATCTTTCTGATTACGGGCAAAGTGCGAAGGTAGCGATGAAAAGCTAAGAGTCTTCGAAAAGAAATGAGAATTAGGTTGATAGATATAATTGCGATTCCAATCATAAGCACTATGAAGGCTCTTTCCGAAATAGTAACCCTCTGCCGACCATTTGAGGTGAACTGATCTTTTGCAGGTGATCTAATAGATAAATACCGCTGAGACCCCAGAACGGGGCTAGTGCCAGACCAGATCTGAACAGCCGGTCGAAAGAGGGTTGCTTTTGGAAATAGATTTAAACCGATGGGAAGTAAAATAGAAAAAATGAGAAGAAGATGGGCAATGGCAACCAGGTGAGAAAAACTAACCTTCAATTCGAAACGAATCCTGGCCCAGGTAGCGAGTTTCAGAACAGCCCAGCTGAATACTAAGAGAAAGCTGATTTCAGCATACAATCTGAATAGGTAAAAGACCTGAAAATGACCCATTACTTAGACCTTTCTTTAAGAAGGGATCGAATTGAATTGAGTTCCTCCTGAGAAAGATCAGCTGTCTCTAATAACCTCCTGACTAACGTAGTTGGAGTGCCATCGAATACTTTATTTAATAAATTTTGAAGAGATGCCTCTTCATATTTTTGCTTCAAGACGATCGGTGAATAAATATGACCACGACCTTCCTTATGGCTTTCGATAAACTTTTTTTGTTCAAGTATTCTTAAAATCGTCGAAACCGAAGTGTAGGCTAGATTTCGTCCGGTCGGGAGGTGTTCCATGACTTCGTGAACAGTCCCTTGTCCGATTTTCCAAAGAATGCTCATGAGCTCAAGTTCAGTTTCGGTCAAAAGTTTTTCTTCAGTCTGTACTTTCTTTCTAGTCATAAATTCCTCTGCTAGAACCTATAACTAAGAGATTAGTTGTTATCAACTAAAATTTTAGTTGATAGTGCAACACGGATTTTAGGCTTGCCTATTTATTACCAAAAGCGCCGGTCTGCTATGGTTTTATTGCGTTCTTCAACTGGTGCGTCAGGCGCGATTGAAGACGGTTCACACGTTCTAGTTCGTTTATAGTTTCAGCACAACCTGCTGGATTCGCCGTCAAGGAGCTAGTCAGCTCTTTAACGCGTGCAGTACAAAGATTCAGCATATTGATTAGAAATTGGGATTCCGACTGGGAGGGCATCGATTGAGAAGAAATCGCTAGCGACGGATGCGGCTGTGCAATAGCTTGTATACCGGTTTGTGCCAGCGTGCTGAAGTTCGAGTTGCTAATTAAATCCATTACTTCTGCATCCAAATCAAATTCTTTTTTCACTTTCACATCATCTTGAGCTACGGAAGACGCAGAGCTATTCGAGGTAGAGCTACTCAAAGTAGAACTACTCGCAGTAGGACTACTCAAAGTCGAGCTACTCATGGCAGAGGCCGGAGAAGAAATCGCTACCTGCGGCGGAATAACAGATATGGATTGAGAAGAAATCAACATCGGAGGTTGCTCAATGGATTGCACTACCTCGGTTTGCGACAGAGCGCCGGAGGGCGATTCGGTGGGCGCCTCCTCTGGGTCATCTAGTTCATATACTAGTACTAGTTGTTCTGAGTCATCCTCGTTTTGTACGTTTTTATTATTTTGCGCTATAAGAGATTTAGAGCCACTCAAAGCAGGAGATTTGTCCACTCGGTCCTGTAGGTCCTGTTCTTCCCCTAAATCTCTATCAGATTCGGTTTCACAACCGTCATTATTTTCACTCATACCGGTCGCTGGCGCTACATCCGTTAGCACTTGCAGGTTGGTGCCTACAAGATCCTCTAAAGTCGGGGCCTCAAAATCTAAATCTTCACCAAATTCGTCTTCACTCTCGGCATTTCGAACTACGGGAGACAAAGGGACACTCGACGTAGAGCTACTTACGGCGACAGCCGAAGAAGGAATCGACGGAGACGGCACGTTGGATGCCAATTGAAGAAAATCTGACTTCGAAAGTACAATGGACGGTGTTGCATCCGTTGTCATCGGGGCGTCCGAGAGCAAATCGGAAAGAACGGTCACTAATGGCGGGGGATTATATCCTAAGTCTGACAAGTCGAAATCTGAGACAGGGGACTTCGAGCTAATCGACGGTGACTCTGGGGCTCCCTCACTCCCGTTGGCAGACACGCAAACAATCTTATGGTATGCGAAGGCGCT
Source organism: Deltaproteobacteria bacterium (assembly GCA_013286765.1). Next base: position 4,612 of record JABDFB010000037.1, on the reverse strand, counting down.
CTGCTGCAATTTTCTCCCGCAGTTAGAACATTTGAAAGACTCGGAAGGTTTCTTTTTATCTAGTTCCTTGGTAGAAGCGCGGGCCTTTTTCTTGGGACGAGAATCCGGATTTGAACTGCTTAGAGTAGAAGACTCGGCATCCCCCGTCTCCTTTTTTTTGCTACTTTTTCTTTTTTGAGGTTCCTTCACTTGCGAGCTACTCAAAGATGAACTACTCGTGGAGGAATTACTCGAAATAGAGCTACTTGAAGGTAAACTACTTGTGGCGGAGCTACTCGAAGCATCTTCTAACGATATTATTTTCGCCTGATAAACGCGGCAATTAGCCATATGGCGTTCAATTGCCTTTCGCTGCCTTAATTTTATCCCGCTCGCGCAGGCACATTCAAAAACCTTGGAAGCAGGCCTTTCAGAATTAGGCTTTTTAGAACTGCTTTTGGGCTTCGTTCTTCTTCGACCTCTGAACCAGCCATTGACTTGTTTAAATGTAAGACCCGGCTTTCCTATACGCCGCGTCTCCTCTGCCAACTTCTCTTGTTCTATTGCCGTTGGATGCCCATTGCTACTCATGAATAGTGCTTCGAGCAAACCGATAAATTGAAGAGGTTTATTCATAAGAGGAGCCGAATTCGGCTGTAATTTGTCTTCTTGTTCACTTATAGACTGAGATTCTGCCGGCTGGTTTTCGTTCTCCATTGGAGATGTCACTTCGCTCGCTACCGGATTAGACGAACTATCGCCGCAAAAACCTTGTGGTAAGTGCGAGAAAGACAGCATAACGACAACCCATTTCAAACAACTTTTTTTAAACATAAGCCGTAATAGATATCACTATATACATAAATGGTAAATAACTATAATAGACAGAGTTCGATAGTAATTAACTAAACTAAATAACTTTATATTTTTAAATAGTTGAAATTGTATGAACTATCTAGACAGAACTAAAGGGTACTAGGAAGACCCTGGATTAGTGACATGGTTCAAGAGCGAAAAACAAAGGCTTATAGGAGTTCTTCAGACCGCTAATGAATTCTTCAAGGCTGCTGGAAAAGTAGATCGAAAGTTTGATTTTGAAGTAGTAAAGGAAGGAGTCTGGTTGAACTACGCAGGTAGTCATACTGGAGAATTTATTAGCAGTGGTCATATACCCCAACAGAGTAATTTCTTGGATTTCATAAATTTTATTAAGGGCTCTAAATAGAGGGGACTGAAACTGCGAAGATACAAGCTGTCTCTAAACTACCTTGAACAAGAAAAGAGTGTGCTAAGTGGCCGCTATCGCACACTTCAGCCTATCTACTTAGAAGATAAGAAATAACGATCTCATACACTAACTTGAAATATAAAATTTCATGCTAATAGTTAAGCGTAACCTATTCGAGATATATATAATTTACCTATTGTAAAACATATTTTATATACTTAAAATTATTCCATAGTGATTAGATTTGGAATTTTCATTCTGGTTCTTTTGTCGCTTCTCTGCTCTCAGCTTGGAATCCGAAAAGCCGTGTGCGCTGAAAGAGACTTGGCTTCTACACCCTTCGAGGAGGGTTCTGATAAGAGTGATTCCAAAAAGGGTGAAAAGGACTTAAATAGTGATGCTGAAAAATGGATCGAAACACAAAGATTGCCTATCGAGATGTGTATACATATAGGTGTTTGGAATTACCCTCCCCTGACTCCATTTAAAATACCCCGTAAGATTTATTCTTCAATAGATCGACCTCCGGACCTCCCGGTTAAGATTTAGTGACACCCATAATAAGGGTCTTCTTTGGGTTCGATAAATAACTGCTTTTTTTTAATAATTCTTTAGCACTAAACGATCATCTGTGATCGTCCGCTTTGAGCCAACTGTTTAGGGAAAGACTAGTTGATTTATGGTTTTTAGTGATGATTCATTTAGGAATAGAGCGCATGCTTTATGCTGGTATGGATTTGCTTTTCAGGCTGGAGCTATTAACGCCGGCGGGTTCCTGGCTTGTCATAGCTTTGTTTCACATGTAACTGGAATTGGTACAATGGTTGGAATTCGGCTTGCTAAAGGTGAAACAACGGGAGCCTTAGAACTGCTCATCATACCTGTGTCTTTTCTATTAGGGGTACTCATTTCAGCATTTCTAACGGACCGACGTAGAATGCTGGGAAAATCTCCTGCGCACTTGACGGCGATGGGAATTATTCCTCTTCTCTTGGGGTTTGTGCTCATTGGTGGGCACTATGGCCTTTTCGGTATATTCGGTGAGCCTTTTGTCTTCGGTCGAGATATTCTTTTGGTCTCAATGCTATGTATGACGTGCGGACTTCAGAACGCCTACATAGCAAGTGCAACTCGGGGTCAGATTCGCATCACTCATATGACAGGAGTAATAACGGATTTTGGCCTGACTCTCGTAAGGATTCGGTATCTCAGACGCTTTTCAAAAGATAGATACCGCGAAATACTAACAAATAGAATTCGTTTCTGGATATTCTGCTTTTTCTCAACGGGTTCTGCATTGTCTTCTATTCTGTTTATAAAGTATGAATATGCTGGTTTTGCGCTGCCCTATGCCACGTCATTGATACTTTTCGGGGCGCTTTACCTATTAGGCCCGAGTTCTGTTCAAATCAGTCAGCGGCAAATACTGCGTACAAAGATCCTCAGGCAAAAAACCGCCGGAGTGGTATTTACGACTGGGTCGGACCGCTGACGAAAGGCAAAGGGGAATCGGGGGACGGAGTCCAGCAGGGCAATCAGGGGGGAATCAGGGGACGGAGTCCAAAAAAGTAATGAAAGATTTGGCACGAAACTCTCTAAGACAAGATTCCCCTATGAGAATCTCAAGATATCTTCTTCTTGCTAACCCCACTGGAATTGTTCACAAATTTTGGCGTTGTCACAATCGTGCCTATTTAATGGATAGCGATTCCACAAAAGCCCTTTACCTCAAAAGTACCGAAATCGGACTGAAGCATCGAAGTTCAGACGGTCGAATTTTGCTTCAGGCCTATTGCGTGATGGGTAATCACTCTCATCAAATCCTGAAATACTCGGGAGGGGCTGATTTTCTATCCCGTTTCATGCGAGTAGCTCACGGTGAGTTCGGTCGGATTTTCAATAAAATCTTTAATCGCTCCGGGAAGGTGGCCAACGAACGCCCACGCACGGTGGTTGTACAGGAGACGGATGAATCGCAAATGCGTGCACACATGTACGTTGAGGCGAACCCCATTCGAGCAGGGATGAGAAAATTCGAGAATCTACAATTCTACCGGTTTTCGAGTTTTCGTTTCTATGCATATGGAATCCTAGATGAGTTCACACGGCTTCTGGTTCCACCAGAGTGGTATTTACGGCTGGGTAGGACCGCTGACGAAAGGCAAAAGAAGTACCGGAGTTTATTCCAGGCCTATTTAGGCAAAGATAAGGCCGCGCCTGCCGACTATTTGAAGCAGTTTATTGGCGAAGTAAATTGGTGCCTAGGACAAATAAAGAAGATTCGTGAATTAGCGAGAAACGCAAGGGCTGGGCCCGCATAGTTTAAGAAAATCAAATAAAAACATAATTTAAATCAACCCACTAGAGATCTTCTCATAAATTAGGACGAATCTCGGGCAGAAGTGCTTCAAGAGAACGACAATTCTCCGTCAAAATTAGAGTTTTTTGGAAGACTCTCCGGTTACAAGACGTAGAGTTTAACGAGTTCCGCTGAAAGCTGCGTTAAAACCAGTAGGTTCTGAAAAAGAAGCCAAGTTTTGGTGACACACAGATTATCGAAATCACGGGGACTCCGTCCCTCTGTCGCCTTCCGCCAGCTGCCTTCCTATGACTTGGCGCCGTTCTCTAGGGTAGCAGTTATGGCAATCGGCGCATTGAATGCACACCCACCGTTTGCAAATTTCACATTGTTGTTGGCCCGGCTCTCCTCGGCAGAAAAAACACATAGGATTCATAAGCAATCACTATCATTTATTTCATCGAATGGGTTAGCCTCCCATTCTATTTATAGGTTTAAAAGTGATGCCGCTTAGCGCCGAAAACATGCTAGGATCGGAACCATGGAAGCAATCTGCGTCAATTGCCGAAAGCCGAATAGCGATTCTAAATGTGGAGTTTGTGGTGGCGAAGTCTGTCGAAAGTGCCGCCGCTTTCTATCGGAAGAGGCATTTCCATTTATGTCCGATAGGCCAACCGAGCTCAGGCATTCTATCTTTTGTGGGCAGTGTTATGCTCAGAACGTCGAGCCATTTGAGGCAGATTACGAAGCTTTCTTAGTAAAGGCCAAGCAGATCATCGTTATCTTTAAAAACTCGAAGAGCACGATTAGAGTGCTTCGAAAAGCAAACAAGGCGATTTCTGTAGTAAACAGAGTGGACCGCAACGAAGCTATTTCGAACCTCGCTTTTGTTTCGGCACGCGCTGGGTTCAATGCAATCATTGAGGTAGAAGCATCTTCGAAAAAGGTTCGTAACGAAGGGTATCAAACGACAACCTGGTCAGCCCAGGGACTTCCCGCTGATATCCGAAGTCACGAACAGCGTTTCGACTAAGCCTTCCTTTTTTGGTCTCAAGTCCACTTCTCCGCAAAGGATGTTAATTCATCAAGATGTTTAACAAAGCACT
>JABDFB010000036.1:7139-19812 GCA_013286765.1 Deltaproteobacteria bacterium | reverse complement strand
CTGTGTTTCAAATATGGTAATAACTATCTATGCGCTATTTAGGCTACCTCTTGATTCTATCCGCTGCAGCTTTAAATTGGTATCTTTCGGTAGCCTTTTCAGCTGAAACAAAGGAATTTAACCTCGTAAAGCAATGCGCATCGGCTGGAAAACAGGTTAGAATGTCTCCCGACGAGGTCTCCAGTAGCTCATGTGCGGATTCATTTTCTGAGTTTCTGCGCGAATTTCAGGGTGACCACTCGGGCGGTGATGTCGGCCTCACAAAGGATGAGGAGAACCAGATCCTCCCCTTTGTGAAGAAATATGGAAAAGAGTGGATTGCTTCGGCGAGGGAAGAGAAACGTGCTGTCGTCCAAACGTTAAAATTCGCCCATACAGCGAAAGAAACTAAGACTGTTAATATTACAGTTTACCCAATTGGCTATTTTCAGGTCGATATGTCAGGCAAAAGGCCCCAGGAACCGACAATCGGTGGAAACAAAAGGGTAATAAAAAAGGACTTATACAGTTTCAGAGGCGAAGAGCTCGATAGATCTGAAAAAGTGATCAAAACAAATAAAGAATCAACACTACTCGCTGTGCAAGACGAAGGAAAAATTTGCGATAAGATGGAAGCGTTGTTCAAAGTCTCTGGGAAACAACCGCCGTATCTGACCAAATGTGAGTTTACTAAAAATGCGAAGGGCGAACCCATTATTATCGAAGATCGAGGTCATGTCGATCTCTTCCGGTATTTAAGTCTCAATCGGGATCTGTCTTGGGATATGCGACTTAAGATAGCAATTGCTCTGACTCGAGCTGTAAATTCCCTTCATAGTGCAAATATCGTTCATCGAGATATTAAGGCGGCCAACTTTCTTATTGGAATTAACGCGGATGGAACTCCTCAATTGGATAAAGATGGCAATGTTGTTTTGAAACTAGGAGACTTCGACTACGCTGTAGATCTCAATGATGAAACTTTTGAAGATTCTTTTAAAAACTACGTTGGAACCCATTACTACAATGCTCCCGAGGCCTATGAGATGAAGCTTAACGGAAACACCAAAGAAAAAAAATGGGCTCGTGCAAAAAAAGAAGATTCCTTTTCGCTAGGACTACTGATTGCTCAGGTAGCTGGATTTGCTCAGGTGCCCCGATTAGGAAACTATGGGTGCTATGATCACTGTGGCGGAATAATTGAAACTGCACAAAATTGGAAGAAAGAAAAAGTGCGAAAAGAGTATATGCATTGCTGTAGAGCTTTTCTGCGGGATGAGGGGCGCAAGATGAAAGCAAATCCCAGAAGCGATCCGAAGGTACAAGCCGTAGAAGAATTGATTTTGGATGCTACCCAAATGTTCAATAACAGAAGACTCGAAACAGATCAGATACTCAGGCGTCTGCAATCACTATTAGAAATGTAAACGTACTGGGCGTCACGCCTGAGACGGGGCGAGCCCCCAGGCTATGGCCCCGTTGTTACTCTATGAGCCGGCATTAGAATGAGCAGCGATAGCATTCCCATCACCGCCGATATTCCGCCGAATATAAAAACTGATTCATGACTTATCTGGTCCCATAGTAGGCCTGCTACAGCGCTTGCAAACAGTCCCAATAAACCCATAGTAGCGCTGTACCAGCCTACTCCGCTTGCCTGAAGGTGCTTCGGCACAAGATCCGCAGCAAACGCTTTGCCTACGGAGCGAAAGGTTCCTTGATAAATTCCGTAAGAAATGAAGAGAATAGCAATGAGAACGATGTTATTCGTAAAAGCAAACCCAAAATAGGTCACCGCAAAAATAGCAAACGACGCAAACAGAATATTTCTCCGCCCGAGGTGATCGGAAAGATAGCCAGCTGGATAAGAGACTAGAGCAGCCACTAGATTGAAAGCAGCATAAATAATAATTGTTACCGATAGAGAAACACCTTTTTCTCTCGTTTGAAGAATCAAAAACGCATTACTGGAATTACCGAAGCTAAAGAGTGCAGTAGCCAAGAGATACTTCCAGTAAGTCCGAGGAAATCGATTCAAAGGAACATCAAGCGATATTTTTGATTTTACCTGATTTGATTCCGGCTGACCTGATTCTCGCTGACCCAATTCTACCTGACCTGACTGCGCCTGAGTAACTCGCTCTTGCACGAGAAAAACTGTAAAGAAGGCCAAAAAGCCCGGAATAGTCGACAGATAAAAGATCGAGTGCATTTCAACCTGCAGCAAAATAAACAAAGCAGTCAGCAACGGGCCAAAAAAAGCACCAAGATTATCGCCGAAACCCTCGAGTCCGAAGGCTTTACCTCGATGTTGATCATCTACCGACGACGCTAACAATGCATCCCGAGGCGCTGATCTGATGCCGGCACCAAACCGATCTACAAATCTTGCGCACAGTAAGACTTGCCAGGTTCCCGAAAGGCCGATGGCAGGTTTTCCCACTGCAGAGAGAAAATATCCAATCAGAGCAATTAATTTTCTCTTTTGTAATCTATCGGAGAGCGAGCCAGAAAATCCCTGAAAAATATTCTGGGAAGCCTGCGCAATTCCTTCTATAAATCCAACCACACTCCCACTTGCACCGAGCGTGTGTATAAGAAATATCGGCAAAATCGGGTAGAGCATCTCGGTGGAAATATCAGTAAACGCACTTGCGCAGGCCAAAAGGACTGTATTTCTTGATAATCCTTCAAAGTATTTTTGTTTTAAGTGCGAACCGCCCCACTGTGCTTTTGCCATTTGGTTTTTTCTTAGAATAGACTAGTTGTTTTCAAAGAGGGAAGGCAAATCCCTAAGACCACGAATTCGACCCCATGGATTTTCCGGCGACAGCCTCCGTAAGAGGCTGTTTGATTGCCTGCTCAAGCGGAATTACGACCGATTTAACAAGAACCTCTGCACTTGCACCAGGAAATGTTAAAAATACGATGACTCGTGGCGCGGAAACTGAAACTTTGGAAGAGTCTCGATCGCGAGAAGGCCTAGGAGTACAGTGCTAATAGAGATAACGATGGCAAGCACTGGCCGATGAATGACTCTTGCGAACATTTCCTATTCTTATCCTCTTGCGAGCCCCCAAATGGACGTCTCGGGGCACGCTCGTAAGTCTTATCGGCATGAATAACGCAGACGATTAGTCTGTTCTTTGAAAGTTTAAAATTTCGGAACTTAAAACCATTTTTTTGCACTTGGACGGCGGTGCGGACAACCGGGCCAACAGCATGGCCGACGTTTTCCCTCAATGAGGGCATCGTGTGTTCTCTCGATCCGTTGTTTGCGCGTTTCAGGCTTTTTGGCTGATGTGACCCAGCAAATCCACTCGTTGCGGGCAAGTGGGGTTAGGTCCTTCCAGGCAGCCGCGGCTGCCAGTGTTGAAGTAAGTACTTTACGCAGATCTGTTGGAATTTTATGGATTGGGCCTGCGACGGGGGCACTCTTTGTCTTCATTTAGTTATTTTGAATCGAGAACTGGCTCAAGGCAATGGAGCACTGCAAATGATTTTGATAAAGTATACTTTCCTTAGCTTAGGCCTTAGTAAAGTATGCTTTACTAAGAACTAATGCAACGAACCACTGGAAAATACATTAATACAACAACGGCTGGAGAACCAGTTCAAGCATTTGTACCGAATCCATTACCACCACACCCTCCGCTCGAAGAAAAGCCTACAATTAAAGCGAAGCTCCATGAAGCTCTAGCACGCATATCAGAGCTAAGAATTGCATCACAACTTGTACCCAGTCCGGAATTCTTTAACTATTCATTCGTTCGACAAGAAGCTGTACTCTCCTCACAAATCGAAGGAATTCAAGCAACCTTAACGGATCTCCTCAATTATGAGGCAGATCCTGAACGCGAAACTGCTGATCTCCTTGAAATCTGCAATTACTTAGATGCTCTCCAGTACGGTAGATCTCAACTTTTCGATAAAAAGGGGCTTCCACTTTCACTCCGCCTTATCAGAGAAATGCATAAGCGTCTCATGCGGGGCGTAAGAGGAGCTTCCAAGAGTCCCGGTGATTTTAGAAATTCGCGAAATTGGATTGGAGGGTCGCGACCAGGTAACGCACATTTTGTTCCCCCTCCTCCCTCTGAAATGCGACAGTGCATGACACTATTAGAAAGCTACCTTCATAAGAACTCTCCTGAAAATCCTTTGATTCGCATTGGATATATTCATGTTCAGTTTGAAACTATTCATCCGTTTTTAGATGGAAATGGAAGATTAGGTCGCCTATTGATCGCCTTACTCCTAGAAGCTTGGGGACTCTTGGATGCACGTCTCCTTTATCTCAGCCTTCATTTCAAGCGGAATCAGCAAGAATATTACAAACGTTTGGATGCTGTAAGACAAACTGGAGACTGGGAGAGTTGGCTTGAGTTTTTCTTAGATGGCATATGTATTACAGGACAAGAAGCCATTCAAACATCACAGAAGTTATTCCGACAATTCGAAGAAGATCGGCGGAGACTCTTACTTTCTAAAGACGTGGTTGTTCCTGCAATACGCCTATTCGAACTACTGCCAAGCCACCCGGTAATAACTGTAAACAAAGCCGTAGAACTTCTATCCACCACGAAACCCACTGCTTCAAAAGCGATAGAAATTTTGACAAAAGTTCGGATTTTGAGTCAAATCTCTCAGTCTAGACGTAATCGAACCTTTGGATATAAAGAATATCTGGATTTGCTCAAAACCGAAGGCACCTAAATATCCCATGGAAAATAGAGTTTAAAGCGTTTCGCTGGCAATTAGACGAAGGAATGAGTATCCTCACGGCATGAGTGAAACTACCACGCCCAGTTTTTGGAGAAAATGCTCGAGCTGCAAAACCCCTATCGCGTTCAGCCAGAAATACTGGATTTGCAGCGTCTCCACCTGCAACCGCCCAAGAACCGGCTTAGTCTTTTGCAAAGTAAGTTGCTTTGATGCGCTACGTTCCGATGATGAATCACAAAGATGCCGGAGCATTTGAAAAGCGTGCGCCCACAATTGCCGAATGGCAAAAAGAGCAGAATCCGACCGCAATGGGTACTTCTCCGTCTCCCAAGAATATGGCATCACCTCCAAACGCAGGCGCCGGCACCGGACCAGGCTCAATTCCTCATGATATTCTGGTAGTCGTTTCGAAAACCAAGGATTACGTTCGAGCTAAACATAGTTTAAATACTTCTCAAGAGGTGATGGAAGTCCTCTCGGATCGTCTACGGTCAATATTGGACGACGCCTCAAAGCGCGCCCTACAGGACGGACGTAAAACACTCATGGATCGTGATTTTCGGTGAAGAAGTCTTTATGCTGATAACGATTTACAGAAGACTTCCAATCCTTCGTCTCGTGGTAATGGTCGCCCTAGCTGGCATTTGCACTGTAGCCGATGCTGATAGTCTAGTTACTACTAAAAGAAAAAAAGCCGAGGTACCTCCGCGGACTACCACAAAGACCCCGACCGAGAAAAAGAAGACCTGGGATGATTTTCTCAGCCATTCTCACGACAAAGAATATCGAACGCCGAATAAGAAATGAGCCTGCGGATCATCCCCGAAGCAAAAAGGACCACACCATGACCACCATTAACTCAGGGGAATCCAATAACCGTTGGGAGAAGATTGCCGACTTCTGGGACTCACACACGCATTCTGGGAATGAGTTTTATCACAAGATGGTAGCCCCAATGGCGACTCATCTCCTCCAAGTAAAATCTACCCATCGAATTTTAGAGATTGCATGCAGCACTGGACTCTTTTCACGAGAATTGGCTCAAACTGCAAAACTTGTGGTCGGAACGGATGTTTCTTCCAAGTTTATCCAGTTAGCAAAGGAGCGATCCAATGAAATTAAGAACCTAGAGTTCTCTGTGATGGATGCTACTCAAGTCAAACAAATAAAGAGTTTAGGAGAGCAGAGATTTAATGCGGCAGTTTGCAATATGGCACTTATGGATATACCAGAAATTGAACCCCTCTTTGATGGTTTGACTTACACGCTTGAGAAGAACTCCCACTTTGTTGCAACACTGTTACATCCCTGCTTCAATAATTCAGATCTTAATTTTTTCGTGGAATCCAGTATCCAAAACAGTCGGCTCGTGACTACCAAGGGGATTAAGGTCAGCCATTATTTGAGTTCAAAGAAATTTGAGCAACTCGGAATTTTGGGACAGCCTACTCCTCACTATTTTTTCCATCGTCCACTTCAAGAACTCTTAAAACCAGCTTTTAAACATGGATGGGTTCTCGATGCTCTAGAGGAACAGACATTACCGTACGAGCCTGAATCGATGAAGAATCCGCTTTCACGTCAAAATTTCCCAGAGATTCCTGCTATTCTGGGATTACGGTTCAGATTGATCTAACTGAGGTGAAAGAATTTGACTGTCATAACTTGAGAAAACGCTAACAGCTCAAGAACTTGACTAAGAAAGATTTTTCTGTTGAATTTTAATATTTTGTATCAAAAACCACAAATTGACACAAAATTATAAATGTGTCGTGATTTGGATATATCAGCTGGCTGTTGATCCACTTCCTCAAGGGAGTCAGCAATCTTAATTATGCCCGACGGCGAACCACTCTCTTCAAAAAACTTTTAAAAACAGAAATACGCCTATTCCAAAGTCATTTTCAAAATTTGCCGATGAACTCAACACTTCTATCTTGAAAGGGGCGTGGAATAGTATTCAATTCCTTGAATCGCCTGCCACTTTCGATAAAGTTTGGAACTTATTTAGAGAGCAACTCCGGATCCTAGATGAGTCGATATGATTCGGCGCCTCGGGTTTTTTACGATTGATAGTGGGTAAATAGTTGAAAAGCAGAGTCAGGAATTTTTCGCTAAAATTGGCTGGGGAACTAGGATTCGAACCTAGATAGCCAGAGTCAGAGTCTGGAGTCCTACCGTTGGACGATTCCCCACCATGGGTATTCAACATGTGTCTAGTATACGCGATCTGGCATGTCAACTGCTACTATCGATAGGAGTGAGTCTTACCTAATTGCCTGGATTTACCTGCGTTATTCGAGGGCACAGGGCTACACTCTGAGCCACTACGACTCGGATAGAGTGGCCCCAAATTGAGAACGGGTATCTCAACTCCTCTTCTACCCGGAACTGTTTTTCTTTCATCGTCCAAAGGTGCTGAATCAAGCCGGAGAACATCCACGGAGTTGTTCCCGATCGTTGCGGGTCGCCTCATCTCGTGCTCCTCAGAACTCGAAGAAGATACGGACCAGCCTGTCCGCATGTGTTTGACTGGACTCTGTCGGCTATCTTCTTCATCCGATGATAGACGTTCTTCAGCTTTACGCCGTAGAGCGGCTGCCTTGCGCGCTCTTCGGCGTCTTAGAGTCTTCGAGAGCTCTCCACCTTTAGTCCGGCTGCGACTTTTAGTATTAACAGTCGATCTCGGGTCCCCATCGACTTGAAGAGGAGGCTTAAGATGAGATTTAGGTGGATCTTCGCATTTTGCTTCGACGCTCTGTTTGCTAGAGCATCCACCAGCGTAGGATTGCGGAACAAAATCAAGAAGAATAGAAAAAATGATGAAAGATAAAATGCAATATTTCGCCACCAAGGACTTCGTTGAAAACATAGCTGCCACCTCAAACTTTGGGACGAATATTCTTATTTCGATATAAAGTAAAGCCTTTTTAGCACTATCTGAATCAGAATGGCTTTTTGAAGTGACCTCGAAGTGATCTCCCAGAATTTCTTATGCTTCTTTTTCTTTTGTCCAAGAATCCCGCAGAGTCACGGTGCGATTTACCACTAATTTCCCTGGCTTCGAATCGATTCGGTCGATACAGAAATAGCCCTGGCGTTCAAACTGGTACCGGGCCTCTGGCGATGCGCTCGCCAAACTGGGTTCCACACGCGCCGATGGTAAAACCTCCAAAGAATTTGGATTGAGCTGAGTTAGCGGATCTGTTCCGCCTTCTCCCGGAAAAGCGACATTAAATAATCGATCGTACAAGCGAATTTCTGCCGGTAATGAATGCTTCTCTGAAACCCAATGTAGGGTTCCCTTCACCTTCCGACCATCCGGCGAATTGCCCCCCCGCGATGCGGGGTCGTAAGTGCATCGCAATTCTTGAATTTTTCCCGTGGCCGGGTCTTTAACAAAATCTGTGCACTTAATAAAGTAGGCAGAACGCAGTCGCACTTCGGCGCCAGGCGCAAGTCTAAAAAATTTCTTGGCCGGGACTTCCATAAAATCTTCTTGCTCAATGTAAATAACTTTTGTGAACGGAACTTTGCGCGTGCCCAGTTCGGGCCGATTGGGATGATTAGGGACATCCATTTCTTCGACCTGATTCTCCGGATAATTTTCAATCACCACTCGCAGTGGTCGAAGCACAGCCATCGCACGCGGGGCATTGCGATCCAGGTCTTCTCGCACGCAGTTTTCCAGAAAACCCATTTCGATACAGCTTTCTTTCTTTGTGACACCCACTTTTTCGCAAAAGTCTCGGATCGCCTCGGGCGAAAATCCTCGTCTGCGCAGACCCTGAATCGTCGGCATACGTGGATCGTCCCAGTCACTGACGAGTCCCTTCTGCACCAGTTCAAGCAGTTTGCGCTTGCTCATAACGGTGTAGTCCAGATTGAGTCTGGAAAACTCAATTTGTTGGGGATGACAAGGAGTCTTCAGAGTCTCCAATACCCAGTCGTAGAAAGGACGGTGGTCTTCAAATTCCAGAGTACATATGGAATGCGTAATTCCCTCGATCATATCTGACAAAGGGTGTGCGTAGTCGTACATCGGATAAATACACCAATCATCATTCGTTCTGTGGTGATGCGCTCTCCGAATACGGTAGATCACAGGATCCCTCATATTCAGGTTCGGTGAAGCCATATCGATCTTTGCTCTGAGCACCCGTGCCCCATCAGCAAACTCACCTTTTCGCATGCGTTGAAATAGATCCAGATTTTCTTCAACCGAACGATCGCGATACGGGCTATTCTTTCCGGGGTTTGTCAAAGTCCCGCGATAATCGCGAGTCTGATCCGCATTCAGGTCGCAGACAAAAGCTTTGTCGAGTCGGATAAGATCAACAGCAGACTGAAATAATTTTTCAAAATAGTCCGACGCAAAATGTTTATTACTCCAGCTAAAGCCAAGCCATTGCACGTCTTCTTGAATGGAATCGACGTACTCCACGTCTTCCTTTGCGGGATTTGTATCGTCAAATCGCAAATTGCAGGAGCCACGGTAGTCCTTGGCAATCCCAAAATTCAAACAAATCGACTTCGCATGCCCAATATGCAAGTACCCATTGGGTTCCGGCGGAAAGCGTGTGGCCACACGACCCTGGTGTTTTCCAGTCTTTAGATCTTCATCAATTATATCGCGAATAAAATTTCCCATACTACGTCACCTGCTATTGGGCCGTCCGTCCGACCGCATTCGGCCGATATCCAGCCGTTTCTTCACAAAGTTTCAATTTTCTTAAGACGGGCTTCCACCGTGTCCCACGGCAGGATTGACAATAATTCAAACAAACCTGCGCTCGCCATTCGTCCAGTGAGGACCAACCGAATGGGCTGTGCAAAGTCTCCCAGTTTTATTCCATGGGTACTAGCCACCTGACGAAGATAGGTATCCACATCCGTATGACCCATACCCTGATCGCGAAGTGAAGGAATGCGCCCCCAGACTCTGTCGACCGGATCACGACTCTTGAAAATAATTTCGGACCCTCTTTTATTTAAGTCCTCAACCATATGTTTGACCGCAGCCTTGGTGGCCACTTTCATACTAGGATCTTTGTTCCACGAAAGCTCACTCGGGTCTACTTCAAGAGATCCGACGGTGCACAGCGGAACCAGCTGTTGCGCCAGCTCTTTAACCGTTTTCACCTTCGGTTGAATCAAAGTAATGAGCTCCAGCCCAAGTTTCGTCTTGACCCGCGCTAACGCTTCTTCAGAGAAAAAATCGGCAAAATCCTCAATACAGACGAGTAAAAGACGCTCTGGTTTTGTCGCCCGAATATGCGAGCCGTTGAGCCACAGCAATTTTTCAAAATTAAATACAGCCGAAGCTTTTTGAACATGGTCAAAAGAAAAATACTGAACCATCTCATCGATCGAAAAAATTTCCTGATCCCCGTGGCTCCACCCCAATCGCGCCAGGAAGTTTAATAGCGCTTCGGGCAAATATCCATCGGCCCGATAGACATTAGCCGAAACTGCGCCATGCCGCTTAGAAAGCTTTTTCTTATCGGGTCCCAAGATCATAGGGAGATGGGCAAATTTCGGCACAGGATAGTTAAAGAAATTATAGAGATGAACTTGTTTAGGCGTATTGTTGATATGATCATCACCCCTCATAATATGAGAGATGCGTGTATCTACATCATCCACCACCACTGAGAGATTATAGGTTGGTGCGGAATTCGACCGTATCAGCACAAAATCATCTAAATCCTCATTATTGAACCGAATCGTGCCTCGGATCAGATCTTCAAATTCGACAAACCCTTCTTCAGGAGTCTTGAGTCGAATGACATGCGGGATTCCTTGCGGACGGTCATCGCGATTACGGCACCTGCGATCATAGTGAGGTTTCTTCCCTTCCTTTATAGCCTGCTCTCGCATCACTTCCACTTCCGCTTCGGTGCAATAGCAGCGATAGGCATACCCCTCCTCCACAAGCTGATTCGCTTTTTGTCGGTAGAGATCCAGCCTCTGGCTCTGATAGATCGGTTCTTCATCCCAAGTCAGGCCAAGCCACTCAAGAGAGGCTAAAAAATCCTGCGTATAGCGTGCCTCGGATCTTTCCAAATCCGTGTCTTCAATTCGAAGAAGAAACTTTCCCTTTTTCTGTTTGGCATAGAGCCAATTAAACAAAGCTGTGCGAACTCCGCCAATATGTAAAAAACCTGTCGGCGACGGAGCAAAGCGAACACGCACAGGTCGGTCATTTATATGATCGGGCAAACGGCCAGGTGATAGAACGTCAGACATAGCTGGTTAGGTATAACGCAAATCAACCCTCTATACAAACCCTAGATTGTCGGTTTCGCGACTATTGGCTGAGAGCTCCTACGTTCTTATTGAGAGATACAGCGTTCTCTTCCTGATAGGCGCTTAAATAGCGCAATATAGAACGTCTGCTACGCTCATTTAACTTAACAACGCCGGAAAGTTTCGGATGTTGACCCGCAGAAAAACGACTAATGCCATTTTGATTAGAAAAATCGAGCGGTAGGACGTTGCGTTTAACTAGATGGCAATTCACGCAGCTCTGGACAAAGAGTTTTTCGCCGTAGATAGCCAGTGGGTCCGTTCGTCGCTTGAGAAAAAGGGACCCATAGAGTTCCTTATAATTGGTGAGCTCAATTTTCACAACTTGTGGAACAAAAAAGCTCTCGATGGGTAAGTCTTCACTGTGGGTTTTTGGCTTTGATGTCCACGGAACCACACTATAGGGTGGGTTTCGAACTACTTTCAGATCCCTATCGCTCGGACTCCATTGCAGGGCCAGCAATACAGGAAATTTGTTGATAAAAGCCCGGGGAAGAAAGGCACGTTGTCCGGATGCACCTTCTAAAATAACTAGATCGAACAAGGCCTGAGATTCGACTGGTAGTCCTACTAATGCTTCGTCCACTAACTTTGTAATAGCCACGCCGCGCCATTTCAGATTCTTCCTTGTGATCGGATCAATTTCCTTCGTTTCGGACATTTTGAAACGAGCCAGATCCCTGGGTGTCCATCTTTTGAGATCGTGATGGTTGGTTCCAATACCCCATTTAGCCACCAATAAAGATGGCCCCGAATCAAATTGGATCACCTGCGCGCTTGTAACGCTCTGCCTTGGCAACCAGAGAAGGATAAGTCCGATTGCAGCAATCAAGAATAGACAGGTTTGTGCTGCCACTCGAATTTTTTGTTTCTTAAGTAGTCTTGTAAGTAGATTTTTAAGTGTGTTAAACATCAGTCGTTCATAGTCCTCTTTTCTATTATTCCCCCGTCAATGGCCGGACGTCAACTCTTCACGTTGAGTCAAATGCAAATCTTCAACGTTATTGGCTTTTAAATCAAGATATGGTACAGACTTCACAGTCTTGACAGATCACACAAAAGAGTGGGTCCAAAGCCCGCTTTTTTTTTGACTAATTTTAGGGATTTAATTGATGGTTCGTCATTCTTCGCAAATCGCCTCAATTCACCACCCTCAAGATCAGCTGATCGAGCTGATTTCGAGGTGGCTTACGCCATTGGGCTACCGAGTGATTCACTTGGAAGTTCAGTCGCACAGGCAAAAGGTGCTTAGAATTTATATTGATCATATCGATTACTCGCCTAAAGGGATTGGCATCGAGGATTGTGCTTGTGCTTCGAGGGCGTTAGATATTCCCCTCGATGAGAGCAGCGAAATTGAGGCGCTTCTCCCAGGAACTTATGAGTTGGAAGTCTCATCTCCTGGGATCAACCGCCCTTTACGTACTCTGGGTGATTTTGAGAACTTTAAGGGTGAGTTAGTAAGAATTCATACCTTTCGACCTCCTACCTCTGAAGAACTACGTAATGAGGACTATCAAAAGAAGAATGTGAAACAGAAAAATTTCAGCGGAATCCTGAAGGGTGTTCAGGACGAGAGAGTAATCCTCTCCCTTTCAACGTGCCTTTCTTCCCCGGGCTTTTATCAACAAATTTCCTGTATTGCTGGCCCTGCAATGGAGTC
>JABDFB010000036.1:0-7129 GCA_013286765.1 Deltaproteobacteria bacterium | reverse complement strand
CAAGGCATGATTCTACACCACCGGAAGGTGTAATAGTGACTATTCCCCTTTCGCTGATTTCTAAAGCTAACCTCGACCCGAAATTGGAATTCGAGGGTAATCACGGAAAAGAGAACAAAGAGAGATAGGTAGGTACAAAAAATATGAACCCGTCTGAATTAAGCAGGGTAATAGAAGCCGTCGGTAAAGATCGGGGCATTAAAAAAGAGATTATTATCAGCGCATTAGAACAAGCTGTACTGATGGCTGCCCAGAAAAAGTTTGGTCCTACGGCTGTTTTAGAAGCCCACTATAATAACGAAACAGGGGAAATTGATCTCTTCCAATTTAAAAAGGTTGTTGAGAGCGAACCGGAAATGCTGGATGAGGCTGAAGAAATCGAACTAGCAGAAGCACTCAAGCTAGATCCGGAGGCCGTCGTCGGTGACGAACTCGGAATCAAAGCAGAAGGTGACTTTGGGCGGATCGATGCGCAGACTGCTAAACAGGTTATCTTTCAGAAAGTGAGAGATGCTGAGCGCGAGATTATTTACAATGAGTATATTCACCGAAAGGGTGAAATTATCACCGGAATTGCCCGCCGAATTGAGCGCGGAAACCTAGTTATCGATCTGGGAAAAACGGATGCACTCTTACCACGGTCAGAGATAATCCCAGGCGAACAATTCAAGCCCGGTGATCGAGTTCAAGCGTTTTTATCTGATGTTGTCCTCACCAATCGAGGTCCTCAGCTCTATTTAAGTCGAACCTCGCCGAAGTACTTGGTTAAGTTGTTTGAAGTGGAAGTTCCTGAAATTCGAGAAGGAATTGTTGAAATCAAATTGTGTGCTCGCGAACCCGGCGCAAGATCAAAAATTGCAGTGACATCTAAAGACCGGGATGTTGATCCTGTGGGTGCCTGCGTGGGAATGAAAGGAATTAGAGTCCAGAATGTCATTCAAGAACTAAAGGGTGAAAAGATCGATATTATTCCATGGTCCGATAATTCGGTAATGTTTGTACGTTCGGCGCTAGCTCCGGCCGAGATTTCCTCTGTTCGAATGGACGAGAAAAACCGAACTATGGAAATTATGGTGGAAGATGACCAACTTTCTTTAGCCATCGGCAGAAAAGGCCAAAACGTTCGTTTAGCTGCCCAACTGACCGGATGGAGACTCGATATTATTTCGAAGTCTAAATTGCAAAAACGAACTGCGGAAGCCATCTTCAATTTGCAGCATATTGAAGGTGTGAATGAGACCATGGCACAAGCCATTTATCAGGCCGGCTTCCTCAATGTACGGCAAGTAGCTGAAGCTCAGCTTGATCAGCTTCAAAAGATTCCAGGGTATGAATCTCCTGATGCTGCAAAAACGCTAAAAGAGCGTGCTGCAACAGTGATTGAGAAATCTGGTGATATGCTGACAGTTGGCACTCCACAAGATGATGGTAAAGGAACGTTTACTGCTCAACCATCTCCAGCAAAAGATGCGAAGGCCTTAGCTGAGGAACGACTAAGAGAGATGATGCGACAAGCAGGTTCATCAGATCAAAGTAATAATAATAATAAGCAAAACAAATAGGGTTGATTGATGCCAACTTTTGGATGGATTGAGGGAGAAAGAAGAATGCCTGAACAAGGTATGATTAAAGTTTACGAGCTAGCAAAGGAGTTGGGAATTGATTCCATCTCATTGCTAGACAAACTGAGAGACCTAAACATCAATGTGAAGAATCACATGAGTGAGCTACGCACTGAAGAGGTGGACCTCGCTCGAAATTCTCTACGCAAAGGTGCGGGAGCGCATGAAAAAGCCGCGAAGAAGCCTTCTACTCGAGTAAGAAAGAAAAGCACAGACGCCTCAGCTGCACCGTCTTCGGCGGAAGCGCCTTCCAAAACAGCCTCTCCCGTGATTCGTCGTCGCGTAAAAGCGAATGATGCGGAAGCAACAACGGTCTACAGATCTGCGGCTGCTCAAAAAACTCTCTCTCCTATTGAAGACCTATCAAGAGAATCTCATCTTGCTACGGAAATGGCACCAAGTGAACTAGAGGCAGAACCTGAAATCAATGAAATGTCAGCCTCATCCATGGCAGAAGAAGCCATTGATGAGATGGCCCCGACGCAATCTGTCTCCCCATCTATTACAAAAGGAACCGAGGCTTCACCCCAGTCTATGAAAGAACAGCGAAACAAGGAACCTCAGCAGGAAATCTCTGCGTCAACACAAACTGCTATCCCACAAAAACCCGCACGGGCTCCTGTAGTACTCACCCCACGACCAGTTGCTCCTCGACGAAGTATATTAAAAATTGTCGAAGCAACAGCACCACCTCCCCGGCCTATTATTAAACCTGCCCCAGCAACATCGGCGATTAAGCCAGTCACTGCAAAAGCAGGAACCACCACGACGCAGCCAGACAAAGACGGTTTCCGCATCATCAAGATGAATAAAGAGAGTCTTGATCAGATGGCTGAAGAGGAAGCAGCAAAAAAACGCGGTGGTGCGCGTGAACAGGAAATTCGCCCCGAAGATGTTCGCTTTGCGGATTATCGAAAGAAAGAACTCGTCTTCTTGCCGAAAAAGAAGAAAATTCCGGTCGGAAAAGAAATCAAGAAGACTCAGATTACAGTCTCCAAGGCCCAGAAACGAGTTATCCAAGTTCAAGAAGCTATCACAGTTCAAGAGCTGGCTAATCAACTCAGCGTCAAAGCAACCGATGTCATCCGCAAACTCATGGCGATGGGCCAGATGGCAACGATTAATCAAACCTTAGATTTTGATACGACCAGTCTGCTAGCTCAGGAATACCAATATGAGGTTCGAAATGTCGCCTTCCAAGAACAAGACATTCTGACTCAAGTGGAAGACACGCCCGAGCAACTCAAATCACGACCGCCTATTGTTACCATCATGGGCCACGTCGATCATGGAAAAACAACTCTACTCGATGCGATCCGTGAAGCGAATGTGGCAGCCGGCGAGGCAGGCGGAATAACGCAGCATATTGGTGCATATACGGTAGAAAAAAACGGAAAGCTAATTACGTTCATCGATACGCCGGGTCACGAGGCCTTCTCCGTGATGCGTGCCAGAGGCGCCAATGTCACCGACATTGTGATTCTAGTGGTGGCGGCAGATGACGGTCCGATGCCACAGACTCGAGAAGCAATTAGCCACGCACAAGCGGCAAAGGTTCCGATTATTGTTGCGGTCAATAAGGTTGATAAACCGGGCGCCAATCCGGAAAAAATCAAACAATCCCTGGCTGAACTGAATTTATTAGCCGAAGACTGGGGTGGAGATACGCAGTTCGTACCAGTATCGGCTCTTAAGAAGATGAATCTGGATAAGCTTCTAGATTCGATTCTCTTACAGTCTGAAATTTTAGACTTGAAGGCCAACCCAGAAGGACTGGCCGGCGGAACCGTCCTAGAAGCACGACTCGATAAGGGTCGAGGTCCGGTGGTAAGTGTACTGGTTCGACGAGGTACGCTCAAAGTCGGCTCTCCCATAGTAGCTGGCCCTTATTCTGGAAAAGTCAAAGCGATGGTTGACCATCGAGGGCATCAGGTTGAGAAAGCTGGTCCTGGCTTCGCGGTCGAAGTTCTTGGACTTGAGAATGTTCCCAATGCTGGTGAGTCTTTCTACTCTACGACGACGGATGCTGCGGCAAAAGAAGTCGCTGATAACCGTCAGACAAAACTGCGAGCAAACTCATCCACACCTTCAGCAAAATTGAGTTTAGAGGAGTTGTTTTCGAAGATTCAGTCAGGCGTTGTGAAAGAACTGAACATTATCTTGAAAGCAGATGCCTACGGATCTATCGAGGCGATCGGCGATAGTCTTATGAAGCTATCGAACGAAAAAGTTAAGGTGAAAGTGATTCATTCAGCGCCCGGTGGAATCAGCGAAAGCGATGTACTACTAGCCAGTGCTGCAAACGCCGTGATTATTGGATTCAATGTTCGTCCGGAAACTAAAGCCAGACAGGTTTCAGAATCGGAGCATGTTGAGATCAAATGCTATAACATCATCTACGAACTGATCGACGATGTTAAAAAAGCAATGACGGGCATGCTCGATAAAAAGAAAGTCGAGAAATTTCTGGGCCGAGCCGAAGTTCGTCAGACCTTTACGGTACCGAAGATTGGCACGATTGCCGGATGTTCAGTTATCGATGGCAAACTTCTTCGTGGTGCCAATGTCCGTCTGCTACGCGACAGCCGACAGATTTTTGAAGGAAAGATGTCTTCGCTTAAGCGATTTAAAGACGATGTGAAGGAAGTTGCCACCGGATTTGAATGTGGCATTGGTATTGAAAACTATAATGATGTAAAACCGGGTGACATCATTGAAGCCTTCCAAATTGAGTTGGTCACCCCGGAGTTGAATGAGTAATTAACTATGCAGGCCACCCGAAGAAAACGAATGGAATCTGTAATTCAAGAGGAGCTTTCTTATCTGATTTCACGTCAGGTAAAGGACCCTCGCATTCCGGCAATTACGCTGACGGCTGTTGAAATAACGCCAGACGCACGACAGGCTACGATATTCTTCGCAATTTTGGGTGGAGCACAGGGCGGAATGGACGGATCACCGCCTTTGTCTGATAAACAGGCAAGTGAGAAAATTCAAAACTGTATGGAAGGTTTGACGTCTGCGGCTGGTTTACTAAAGCGGTATCTGTCCCGTTCACTCAATACGCGGCACGTCCCGAACTTGATTTTTCGTGAAGACCGCGGGTTTGAAAACGCCATTCGGGTTCAAGAGCTTCTTAAGAAAATTTCGGAAACCTCATGACATTAATGCCTCAATTACAATCCCAGTACAGGGAGCCGCATCCGAATACCCGCATGCAGCAGCATAGCGGTGCGCTCCTCATCAATAAACATCCGGGCACGAGTTCCTTTGGTGTTATCGAGATCATTCAAAATCATTTGATTCGTGAAAAAAAGATTTCGCGACGAGACCTCCCTAAATTGGGACACGGCGGAACCCTTGATCCTTTTGCCACCGGACTGTTGGTAATCTTAGTAGGCCGGGCAGTAAAATTGGCTCGTTACTTTTTAGGAGCAACAAAGTCTTATCAGGGAACCATGAAATTTGGCGAAACAACGGTCCCAGGGGATCCGACCTCGCCCGTTTCTGAAACTTGTCCGACTTTACCGAAGAGCCTTGAGGAATTATCTGATCTAGCCCATCGCCTGACCTTGCAGGCCTATTTTCAAATTCCTCCGATGCATTCAGCCAAAAAGAAAAATGGCAAACCTCTCTATGAATTGGCCCGTGCCGGTTTAGAAGTCGAGCGGGAACCTAAGCTGTGCCACCTCTATGATTTTCAAATTTTGAACTATCAAGCTCCCATTGCCGAGTTCAAACTCAAATGCAGTTCTGGAACATACGTAAGAACGTTGGCTCAGGATTTTGGAAGAATGCTTGGTTCGCTGGCCCTTGTCGAAAGCCTGCATCGTCTTTCATCAGGTGTATTTCACGTTGAAAGAGCGCTGGACGTTAGTGAGGTTTTGGAAGCTAGCCGTCAGGAAATACCATGGAACGAGCTCCCCTGCTGGATTCCTTTTGATCGTTTGCTTGAGGGCTACGGTAGAGCTGATGTGAGTCTCCAAGAAAAAGCGCAGCTCTTTCAAGGCAAACAATCTGTATTATTCTCGATTTTGAAACGTGTACAATTTGAGCAAGATGATTCTTGTTTTGCCATCTACCATAACGAAGCCCTTGTAGGGATTGCTAGGAGGGATGACAATCGGTGGGCTCTAGAGAGAATTTTTAACTAAGAGCGAAATGTCTTTTTGGCTAGTCTCAAGCCAAAAATCCTATTTCGCACGACGTGTACCTAGTCATCTATACTCGACTGCGACTGAGGCCTCTTAAATGTTTCTTCGGACATCGCATGTGAAATTCTGAGTGGGGCTACTTTGACACCTCCACGAACTCGCCATTGCAGACTCACCAAGCCTCCATACTCGCCACCAAGAATTTTCTCGACCTCCCAGAGATCCAATTCACCGGGTTCCTTAGCGTTAATCTGAGTAATAACGGCTCCAGGTTTTAAACCGGCTTGGATGAGATCATCCGTCGCAGAAGTTTTTACGATCTCCCGCACTTTTAGAATTCTTTCTCCATTTTTCAGAACGTAGACCAGATCTAATCCGGTAGTATTCTCCGCCAAACTTTTCTTCCTGGACAAATCCTTACTAAACCAGAATCTGCCATGAGGTAGATCAAACGTGAATCCCCCTTGCGACAGGTTTGCCATACCAATACTTACCGCGGGTGTTTTCAACTTGAGAAATTCTTTTCCGTCTGGGCGATTTTCCGACCCAATGTCAGAGAAAACGGGTGTAAAATCAGATCCCATAACAATAGAATCACAGGTTACTTTAAGGGGCGAGGGGGTTGACTTCCTAAACTGTTTCTCCCATGGCGGATGAATTAATAGAGCGTCTTCCAACGCTGTTTGCCAGAGCACACCCACCAAGCCTTCCCCATTCAAGGTCTGAATCATAGCTGAGTTCGTCAAGTTCTCCGCGGTAACCGGGGTACTCGCCGTAACTCGACATGGACTGGTGAGATATCCATCCGGCATTTGACTGACTTCTACCCAAGGTGTTCCCCTCTCCCATTGAAAATCTTCCTTAGGCCAGATCCTTAGCTCATAGGGAGGGTCCACCCTAAATTCGATTGGAAATAATTCCAGAAAATCCACGCCCAAAACTCCGTCACAACAGGACCTGATATGATCGGGCGGACCGAAAAAAAAGGTTTCCGCCAACAAAAATTCCCGCAACGGAATGTTCAATCCACTTAAGTCCACTTGATCCACATTGATCTGTTGAGCCAGCCGAGTTTCCGACTCCCAGAGTCCTCCAAGGGCCACTCGTTTCGGTATTCTTTTTGGAATAACTGCCCACGCCGGCACAATTCCCTGACTCATTAACCAGTCTGGCGAAATAATGCTTTGAGGTGCTGCAGAATCGATTAAGAATTGACCATTTAAAACTTTGTCGCTAATTCGGATATTCAGCCTTATAGAATATAGTCCATCCCATCGACGGGCCGGAGCTCGAGCCAGAACTTTGGTTATAGGTGGCGCCTTTCCTTCTAGTGGTTCCATCATCGATGCCCAA
>JABDFB010000035.1 GCA_013286765.1 Deltaproteobacteria bacterium | reverse complement strand
CCAGTATCAATCACCGCCACGATAATATTGGGCTTTCCTCTTTCGATGCGCAATGCATCATTTGTTCGAATAAGCTGGTGAGGCGATTGCGGCGCGTCGTACGCGATAGGCGAGAGAGGGGAAACCGGCGCAGATGGCGCGGACGAAATAGGCACGGTGTACCCTGAAACAGGCCTAGTTGTCTGAAACAATGCCCCAGAATCCGCAGCGAAAACAGGCTTAAGCGTGGCTGAAAAAAATGCCAGAGTAACAACACTGACGGGTAATGCAAGACCTGGCAAGATCCCTTTCCGGCCGCTTTCTGAAACAGGTTTTAAACTTATTACTCTAAAATTCATTTTTACAGACCTTCTAATTTAAAGAACTCCTAAAGGCGGGAGTTCTTTTCAGGTAGGGAACAGCGACCACGTGTCGCTGTACACCTACAAAGGCTCGCTCGACCTCCCCGTAAACGGGGAGGATTGCGCGAGCCATCCTGTTCAAACCTTGGCCCTCTCTATTTTGTTGTCAGTATTTTGGCGAGGGTGCCAAGTGGTCCGGGATATAGCAAGTCGTGTGCCGCAAAATCAAGTAAATTAAACCAATGATTTTAAATACTTAACTGGTGATCTTGAGGAAGTGAGTTAGTGAAAAATGTTTAAAAATTAGGCAGTTGTAACTGCGTTGGGCAGATCCGGGATTCGCGTCAAGGATTCCTGCGACGAGCACTAGTCGTACCCGGCCTTTAGTCCAACCACCCATTTCCGAAAAGAAAAATGATGGGTGTGCGATTCTCTAGTATCCTTGCATTGGCTGTGACTTCCGTAATTACCGCTCAATCCGTAGCAGCTGAAGATATGAGTCGGTTTTTGGAAGCCATTCAGCTACTGGAACGTTCAACGCCTGGTGCTAAATTGGTGCAGAAGGCTATGCAGGTGTGGAAGGTCAAAGACGAGCGATCTTTTGCTCATACATTTGAGTGGGGAGTCAATTCCAAAACAGATACTGTTCTTACGCGCTACTATAACCCTGTTACTCATGAAGAAACGCGTGAACGAGAAACAAAAGTCTACTTAAGAGCACGGCAAGACCTCGTTGACCTTACTCTCGACATGGCCCATGAGCTCGTGCACGCAACGTCACGGCCGATTTTTGACCCTTATGATGCTTCGCTTACGCCTAGAAAATATGTACAGGCGCAGATCGAAGGCATTGGCGGTGAAGTCGATGCAGTTTTGATGGAATGCCAGGTAGCTTATGAATTTTGGAATAAATTAGGGATAGCTACTAAACGATGCGCACAGCTTCTCTATCCGCGTACAAATAAAAATAGTGATGAACTTTCAGGTTTGAAGCAGAAAATTGAAACCGAATTTTACCGTGTTGGTCGTTGGTATACAGAATTGGTTCATCGGATGGGTAACGATGTTCTTTTGATTCCGCAGCTTTCAAATCATTTGCCGCGCTATCTTTCTTCTACCGGTCGAGCGCCTTATCCTATTGCGCTTCTTAATGAATACGAAGAGTTAACTTCAATCGCCTGTAAGAATTCCAAAATTAGAATATTAAATTCTCAGTCAGGTGCTGAAACTGACGATCATAAGAAAGTTCAAGTCGATCTCTCTCAGCAGTTCATTTCCAAACGTTGCCCGCAATAACAGTCTCCTACTATATGTGTTGAAATATCTCACCGAGAATCCTAGGTACGGGTGTTGCACATGTATTTCTTATCATTATTGTTTTGTCGGAAAGGGAGCTAAATATGAGCGTTTTAGGTTGGATTTTCTTCGGATTCGTTGTGGGACTAATCGCACGAGGAATTATGCCGGGACATGATCCTTTGGGCCTCATCGGAACGACCGTACTAGGAATAGTTGGAGCGGTGGTGGCTGGATGGTTTGGTCATGCTGTAGGTTGGTACGACGCTACTGAAGGGGCAGGATTTGTTTCAGCGACCATTGGCGCGATCATAGTTTTGTTTATTTATTATACTGCGACAGGACGGAGAAGAAAAGCACTTAGCAGGAGTCAAAGTTCAGTCGATACGGATACAAAGCGCGCCGCATAGTGAATAGGTGTCCGACGAAAACTGAGGGAACCCGACAGAACTGGGAATTCGTAAAAAAAGTTATCCTCTAAGTAGGATTATTTAATTTACTATTCTTTACCCCGTACAGAAAGTAAATAAACAGTCCGGCGATTAGCCATAATCCAAATCGGATCCAATTAGTGATCCCTAGTTCCGTCATCAAGTAGCTGCAGGAGGTTAGTCCCAGCACTGGAATCAACGAAAGGCTTTTCACAAAACATAAATAAGTCAAACCGCCTATTAAAATCAGGAAAAGTACCATCGGGATTTTTGTCAGCAGAATTTCCCACTTTGGAAGATGAGGATATTCTTGGCTGGTCATGCTAAAAAAGGAATTCATCCTCTCTGGAAACCATAAGATGACCACTGCTAGGCAAATCACCACCAAAATCGGAAAAACATATTTTGAACTGATATAGGGTGTCTTAAATTTATTATTCAGCCGCTGACCCTTGAGTTCAAACTTCAAAATCCCTGCGCAAACTAGAATAAAGGCGAAGAGTGTCCCGATACTGGTCAGGTCCGTCACTTCCGTCAAATTCATAAACAAAGATGGCATCGCAACTACCGCGCCCGCCACTAGTGTAGAGAACCAGGGTGTTCGGTATTTTTTGTGAATTGAAGAAAAAATGGGTGGTAGCAACCCGTCCCGACTCATCACCATCCAAATGCGTGGCTGTCCGATCTGAAAAACTAACAGCACTGTCGAAAGTGCGATAATAGCGCTCACCTCGATAATTGCTGTTAGCCAGGGAATGTGCGCGCCTTCAGGACCGAAAATGAAGGCAAGAGGATCCGCGACACCGAGTTTCTGATAATTAACAATTCCCGTCAGGACCAACGCCACCAACACATAGAGCACTGTACAAATCACCAGTGAATAGATCATTCCTTTCGGAAGATCTCGTTGCGGATCTTTACATTCTTCAGCAGTGGTCGAGATTGCGTCAAATCCAATATATGCGAAGAAAACACCCGAGACCCCTTTTAGAATGCCGGTCAGTCCGTTAGGTGCAAATGGAACCCAATTCGAGGGGTTGATATAGCTGATGCCTGCAATAATCACTAGGAAGACGACAATCAACTTGAGAGCAACCAAGATATTGGAGATCTTTCTAGACTCTTCAATTCCAATGAAGACAATCCAGGTAATGAGAACAGTAATGAACAGCGCTGGTAGGTCACAAACAATTGGAATTCCAAAAAAACGGGGAGCTTCCGCCCAGGCTTGATAAGCCTTTATTGTGTTCAAGGGAAACTGAGTGCCCGCTAGCTCCACGAGAGTTTTCCCTTTTACGATTAATGGATGGACTTGATCATAACCCCGCGAGGCACTTAAAAAATCCATAGTCAAATAAGCGGGAACGTTGACGCCGTACTGCGAAATCCAGCCCGTAAAATATTCACTCCACGATATCGCTACTGCGATATTTCCTATGGCGTATTCCATGATCAGGTCCCAGCCGATGATCCAGGCGACCAGTTCGCCAAAAGACGCATACGCATAGGTATAAGCAGACCCGGCAGTCGGAATTGCTGAGGCGAATTCTGCGTAGCAAAGGGCTGAAAAAGCGCACGCGATTCCAGTAAAGATGAAGAGAAGTGTGACAGCGGGCCCTCCGTCGGCGGCCGCGTTTCCGATTGTAGAGAAAACGCCTGCGCCTAAAATGGCGGCCACTCCTAATCCCGTTAAATCTAAGACACCTAATTTTCTGCTAAGAGCCCCCTTTTTAGACGCATTTCGATATCCGGCCTCGCGAAGAATTCGCTCGATTGACTTGGTTCTGATTAATTTTTTCCAGCTCATGCTTTTTTATTAGTTCTAATTTCACCTGTATCTATGGTTCAATAACTAAAGTTTTTTAGTATCTTTAGCTGTACAGTAGTCCGGTTCTCGTTTATGAACAGAGTCCGATTTGTATGTTAGGAGGGGTTAGATGGCAAACCTTTTTATCAAAAAAGATATCAACCTGTTGCTAGCGGATGAAACTGCTCGCCAAACTTCTGGAGGAGGGCATGTTCAACTTAAGAGAACTTTAGGTGCATTCAATTTGGTGATGATTGGCGTAGGTGCCATTATCGGAGCTGGAATTTTCTCCTTAACTGGAGCTGCTGCGGCATTTTACGCCGGCCCCGGTATTGTCTATAGTTTTGTCTTAGGGGGGATTCTCTGCGCTTTTGCAGGACTTTGTTACGCTGAGATGGCGGCTATGGTGCCTGTGGCGGGTTCAGCCTATGCGTATTCCTATGCAACCCTAGGTGAGTTTGCAGCGTGGATTATTGGTTGGGATTTGGTTTTAGAATATGCATTTGGATCCGTGACTGTCGCTACATCTTGGTCTGGGTATTTGTATTCGCTTTTACATAAAACACTGGGTATTCAGTTTTCGGATACGTTTATGCGATTTACAAAAGGACCGTGGGAAACGGTCACTCTCGCAGACGGCTCAATTGCTAACGGTTTTTGGAATGCGCCAGCAACAATAATCTCGCTTGTTTTGGCCACCATCTTATATCGCGGAATGCGCGAGAGCGCTTTTTTTAACAATCTTATAGTGATTACCAAAGTGACGATCATCGTGGGATTTGTCCTTTTGGGTTGGGCCGTGATTGATCCATCACTTTGGGTTGGAAATCCGGCGGCTACCGGCTTGGCGAGCTTAGTACCTCCACCGGTGCTTGCGATGCGGCGGGGCGAAGAAATAATGAGTTTTGGCTGGCCTGGAGTTTTGACCGGAGCGGGAGTCGTTTTCTTTGCATATATAGGATTTGACGCGGTCTCTACTACTGCGCAGGAATGTAAGAATCCGACACGTGATTTACCGATCGGAATACTGGTTTCACTCGCAATATGTACGACTCTCTATGTCTTAGTTGCACTAGTGATGACGGGCGTGGTGCCTTATCAAGATTTAGGTGTGCCGGATCCAGTCGCTGTCGGTGTAGATCGAATCGTTGCTTTGTACCACTGGACACCGGTTGCACAAAAGTCGCTATCGTTCTTGGTAAAGGTGGGAGCTTTGGCAGGTCTCACCTCTGTGATCTTAGTTTTGATGATGGGACAAACCCGAATTTTTTATGCCATGTCCAATGACGGGTTGTTACCGTGGTTTCATCGCCTCCACCCAAAATATGCAACGCCTCACATTGCGACCGTTGTGACTTCGATTTTTGTCGCTTGTTGCGCGGGTTTCTTACCGATGAGTTTGGTCGGTGAACTGGTATCTATCGGAACCCTACTGGCTTTTGTTTTGGTGTGTATTGGGATTCCCATTCTCCGATTGCGATATCCGAATAGACCACGACCATTTAAAACCCCTCTGTACTGGCTCGTTGCGCCGGCTGGTGCTTTATCTTGTCTTTGGGTTATGTCAGGTCTACCACGCGATACGTGGATTCGTTTGTTGGTCTGGCTGGTGATTGGTTTCGTTATTTACTTTGGCTATGGATTTCGGAACAGCAAGTTGAGGGCCAAGAGCAAGTATCTATAGCCAAATGCTTTTAAATGAGAGAGATGCAATGAGATTTAAACGAAGTTACGGGGCAGTTGTTCTAGCAGTGGTATTGGCGGTTTCCTTAGGAGCTTGCAAGAAAAAGGAACCTACCTTATCTGGCGAGAACTCCGAAACTTCAGCCGAAACCATTCGAGTCGGGGAAGTTGGTTCAATGACTGGAACAGATGCGACATTTGGGATCTCTACGCATCAGGGGATTTCTCTCGCAATTGACGAAATTAACAAAAGCGGTGGTATCAAGGGAAAGAGAATAGAACTCATCACACTCGACAATCAGGGTAAACCTAGCGAGGCAGTACTGGCCACGACAAAACTGATTACCCAAAACCATGTGGTAGCTGTCTTAGGTGAAGTCGCTAGTACGCGAAGTATCGCGATGGCGCCCATAGCCCAGAATTACAAAGTACCGATGATTTCTCCGTCGTCCATTAACTCAAAGCTTACTCAACAGGGTGATTATATTTTCAGAGTTTGTTACATCGACATTTTCCAATCCAAAGTGATGGCAAATTTTGCGGCCAATCATTTAAAATCTCGGAGAGTGGCGATTTTGACTGACCATAAGAGCGATTACAGCCGCGATTCTGCTGAGATTTTTAAAGAATATTTTACGAAAGCGACGAGTGGTGCGGGCGGTACTGGAGCCGGTGGCGAAATTGTGATGGAGCAGAGTTATAGCGCTGGCGACGTCGACTTTCGATCGCAGTTGACAGCAATTAGAGCAACCAAACCTGATTTGATTCTGATTCCCGGGCACTATACCGAAGTGGGTTTGATAGCACGCCAGGCACGAGATTTAGGAATGGAAGCGCCTCTTCTGGGCGGTGACGCTTGGGATTCGCCCAAACTCACTGAAATTGGTGGAAAAGCGCTCGACGGTTCCTATTTCGTGAGCCACTTTAATAAAGTAATTCCCGGACCTCAAGTGATGGGTTTTGTCGAAAAGTACAAAGCTACCTATCACGCCGGAATTCCAGACGGACTCGCAGCTCTCGGTTACGACGCTGCCTTGGTTCTTGGTGATGCGCTCAAGCGTGCGAAAAGTCTTACACCACAAGATTTGCGTGATGCCCTTGCAACGACCAAAGATTTTCAGGGTGTAACAGGAAAGATTTCGATCAACGCTGAACGAAATGCTGTGAAGCCAGCCCTAGTCTTCAAGATCAAAAAAGACGGAACCTATGAAGTCGCTGCGAGCATTGATCCAAATGCGCTTTAGATCCAACGCAATATAAGACATAGAAAAAATCTAATCATCGCGCTATATAACATTTTAGATGGCTATTGTACGAGTGCGAAGAAGTTTTTTAAACTTTGTTTGTTTTATATTCTTATTTTTGTTGTGGATGCAGGAAGCGCATGCATGTCTCGGAAGACTGATTGATAGGATATTACTGAGAAGATCTGCACCAAGATGGCTCTTACTAGAAGGCCAGTCCTATCCGCGTAATTTGCCGGAAGAACTCACTCTCAATTTAGTTTTCCAATATCTGGACCCTGTTTCTTTAGCAAAATTTAGTTGTGCGAACTCGACTACTTCGCAGTTTGTACGGACGGAGTTTGAAGATAGAAAAACTCACATCGAAGTCCCGGAATCGATCAGGCGTAATCCTTATCAGATTCGAGATTTTCTTCTACGGTATCTCAAAAAAGAGAGGAATGGGAAGGTCGGCAATAATTTGAATGTCACTTGTATTGATCTGAGTGAAGCGCATGTTTCTGCGCGGTTAATTGCCTTTATTGTGGAGCACTTCCCAAAAATTCAAATATTCGATCTGTCCAATACTAATGTAACTAATTTCATGGTGGATCTTCTAAGGCCAGATCAGCAGAGCGGAGAAGGTGGTTTGCCGGATCTTAAAGAGTTGGCGCTTGGGAACTGTCGGTTAATAAATAATGATGTATTAGCATTTATCCCTCTCGGATTAACTTCTCTCGATCTGCGAAATACGCGCGTGACAAGTAGGGGAATTATCGACCGCAAGGAGATCCTTTCGAAACTAACAGGGTTGAACCTCTCCGAAAACCAGTATATCGATGATTTAGTTCTTCAGAGTATTCCTGACGGTGTCGTTTATCTATCCATTGCACATACGCTCGTGACTCAGCAGGGTTTAATTGAAAACCTGGGGAGACTTCAATCTCTCGAGATTCTAATTGCCACGGGAGTGCGGGAACTAACTGATGGAGCGATTCGCGACATTTCTCCAAAAATTCGCGTCTTACTAGCGGGTGGAACAGGGCTAACAGACGATGGAATTCGGTCTTTGCGAGACGCAGGCAAACTAGATCATCTAGTCGTTCTCAATCTTGCGAACAATGCCAACATTACGGATCGAGTGGTGCCACTTATCCCTAGTCACATCGAATATCTAGGTCTCGCAAGAACCAAAATTACGGATACTGCGGTAGGTGAAATGGCTCGTTTTTCGCGTCTTCAGAAGTTGGTTCTGAGCTTTAATCGAAATATTCAGGGAGCGCGAGTGCACGAGCTTTCCAATAGTTTGCAGGAAATAAGTATAGAAGATACCTCGATTTCGAAAAGGACAGTACAGAAGCTTAAAAAAGGTCGTCGTGACTTGACTGTTGTAGGAGAGCCTTCATTTTTTTCTTTGCGTCGCTCTTTGCCTTGGCGATAGGTTTCCAAATCTCTTTTGCCATCTTACGGGCTTTTGCGAACCACTGAGTCACTTGTTCGATCGTCATATTTGCAGCTCGAGCGAGTGAGAGCTTTTGAGATTGGCTCGGATACGGATAAGCAATATTCTCGGTGAACCAACAAATAAGAACGCGAGATACAACGATGTCTTTGTCATTAAAAGAAGAGTGTGTGGTTAAGAGTCGTGCATCCAGTTTGGCCGCAAGAAGCCGATAAATTTCACTTTGGAATGTGGTGGGACGCGGTTGATAGGGAAGCCTCTTTGCACGTTCCATACGGATGTAATCAAAGGCAAAGCTTGAAGCGGATGCTAAAAAGTTGCTAGCCAACAGGCTCATGCAGTAGAGAGAATGGGTAGCGAATTTTGACTTCGGATTCATGTCCGATTCTCCTTTTGCTAAGCATAGATATCACTTTTGGATTCGAACGCAATGCCCTCTGGAGAAATTTGCTTGGAGGATATCTTTGTGAAACTGCTTAAATTTAGAAATATACTTAATAAGTTTAGTTATGCTGATGCCTATTTATGGTCCGGCAAAGCCATATCATTATATTAGTGTAATAAATTAACTAAATGTGCTAAATCAAGGGTTTTCCGGAGAACTAATAGGATACAAGTTTTTATGCAAGATGTTGTTAAGAAAATTTTGAAAACAATTTGTTATTATGTGTTTCTTGTAAGTGCCATAACCATTTTCGTAAGTTTCCCTTTTCTGAACGACGGCCATGCCGTAGATACACTTTCGACTGAAAAAGATTCGAAAACCTCTCAAGAAAATAGTAAGCCTAAAACGAAACAGAGGGCTCTCAGATATTGTTCAAGTTGTGGTGCCCTCGCTAAACTGAAGCGGTGCGGTGGGTGTTTAGATATTCGGTATTGTAGCGAAAAGTGCCAAAAGAAAGATTGGTCTAGACACAAACTTGATTGTCTTAGTCTAACGCAAACAGAGCTTTCGTCTGCAAGTGAGGCTGATAGCAATAATTCTGAGTTAACTAAAACTTCTGA
This sequence comes from Deltaproteobacteria bacterium, assembly GCA_013286765.1. Next base: position 11,026 of record JABDFB010000035.1, on the reverse strand, counting down.
TTTAAATGATAAAACTCCAGAGAAACGGAAAACACACAGATATTGTGGAAGTTGCGGTGCCCTTGCTTGGCAGAAATGTGATAGATGTTTAAAAATTAGATATTGTAATGAAGAGTGTCAACGGAAAGATTGGCCTAAGCACAAGCTTGATTGTCGCCGTCTGGCGCGAAATGAGGAATCAGCTGTAAGTCTGTCTGACGAAAGGTCCTCTTCGAATCCTGTAGAAACAATGACTCTTCTCGAGGCAATGCGAAAGGGGGATTATACAAGCGTTCTCAGGTTGATTGATGGTGCCGAGGGTAATCTCTATTTTATATCGAATGATCTCAGCTTTTTAGAACTTTTGTATGTCAATTATCTAAATAGTCGTCGATTGGGAAATCCAGACTCCGATGCTATTGAAAGGCTAGAGACCTATCTATTTGATAAAGATGGAGAACCAGTTGATCACCCCATTATCATGGGGCTATCGAGTTTGGCAGAACAAGCGGGTGACCAAGAGTTCAGTGCGATTTTAGAAAAATATAAAGTTCTGGCTGTGCTCCGACAGAATTTGGTTACGGGATTATCGGCATACTATGAGGATCGGAATTGTAACTCCCGGACGAGCGATAGAAATAGTGGGATATTGGCGTCTCCAGAGCAGTCTTCAAGGCAGCATGTCGCTTTTGTCATTAATGAGAGCAAAGGTGAGGAGGGCGATGCTGGGAGTGAAAAGACTGTGAACGAAAGCCCAGCCGAACGGAGATGTACCTTTTGTAACGGACTGACAAGTAAGATACTTCTTTGCAATTATTGTGGTAGAGTGCAATATTGCAGTAAAAGCTGCCAGGATAAACATTGGAAAAAACACAAACGTGGTTGTAAAAAAGAAATAAAAAAGTAAACTCCGCGTCCGCATCTACTTCAAAAGCTGAATAATGTCCTCTTTTGTTATGGAATGAGCAGTCCCGGTGCCGTGTAGCAAGGCATCTGCAAGATTCTTCTTGGTCTTCTGAAGCGCCAGAATCCGATCTTCTATTGTGTTTTGGGCGATGAGTCTCTGGATCAAAACAGGATTTGTTTGTCCAATACGATGGGCACGATCTGCAGCCTGATCTTCTACGGCAGGATTCCACCAAGGATCGAGAAGAAAGACATGGTCTGCTGCAGTCAGAGTAAGGCCCATGCCACCCGCCTTCAGCGAAATTAACATAACAGATGGCCCGTTATCGGATTGAAATTCGGTGATAACTTCTGCTCGATTTTTGGTGCTGCCATCCAGACGATTATAGGAAATGCCTCTCACTTTAAATTCAGGTTCTATCAAGTCGAGATAAGATGTCCACTGGGAGAATACCAGAGCGCGATGGCCGTGAGCGATAGATTTCTCCAGAGTCTCGAGAAGCAAATCTAATTTTGCTGACCGACTGCTGCTACTAGTGCCACGGCCGGGAATCAGCGCGCTATGACAGCAAGCTTGTCGCAGACGTAAGAGCAGCTCAAGTGCGGCAAAAACATTTCCCGATGTTTCCAGTTTTTCTAAAACTTCCTTACGAGCGGAAGCAAGGACAGTTTCGTACACTTCACGTTCTTCTGTACTAAGTTCACAGTAGAGAATAGTTTCTGTACGGGGCGGAAGTTCAGGTGCGACCTCCTTTTTTGTTCGGCGCAGGATAAAGGGTTTAACGCGATTTTTGAGCGTGGTAACAGCTTCAGAATCGCCGCGGCCAATCGGCCCGACAAACTGCTCCTGAAAATCCTGTAACGACCCAAGCAAACCTGGGTTGAGAAACTGAAACTGGCTCCACAGATCTCGAAGAGAATTTTCGACAGGAGTTCCGCTGAGCGCAATTTTGAACGACCCTCTGAGAGTATGTACAGCGCGAGTGACTTGGCTCTCGGAGTTCTTAATCATTTGAGCTTCGTCTAGTACAATTGTATCCCAAGATTCCTTTACAAATAAATCGCGATCGATTCTTAAAATCGCATAGGAGGTGAGCACGACATGGATAGGTGAGTCGGGCCATTTTCTTTGTGATCCGTAGTAGGAAGTTACCTTAAGTGACGGACGATACTGCTCTAACTGTTGGTGCCAGCCCGGCAGTACACTAGTCGGAGTAATAATGAGAGTCTTGCCGCGAACTGCACAAAGTGCCTGGAGTGTTTTTCCGAGTCCCATATCATCGGCCAGGAGCGCTCCCATCTGCGAGTCTCTTAGAAAGGATAACCAATTGAGGCCTTTCTGCTGATAGGAACGCAGGTTAATGTTTTCTTTCGGAAAGTCCTGAGGCAATAGCGCTTCCGGAATACAATCAATCTCTGTGAGTCGATCTTTGAGAAGACGTAGATTCTGAGAAAGGGTTTGAGCCAATTCTCCAGATGCTTCGTCAGACAGTTGCAAAGACAGATCGATTAATTCTGGCAAAAAATAACCTGGAATCTTTTTTTGACCATTCTGTGCATTTTCTCTAGCTTCCAGTAGCGTGAGAATTCTATTGCCATAGCGATTGAGCCAGTCTTTAGGCAATGTGGCCCAGCCGCCGCCTATTAGTGGAATGAGAGACTCTTGATTTCGCCAAGCCTGAAGGACTCGTTGCGTTTCAGCGGATTTCTGTTTCGAATTTGAAAACGAGAAGGAAAATTCCGTGCCGGATCCCAATTCTAAACCCATATCTGAGCCAAATCTTAAATCGGCGACAAGTGGATCTTCGATCTGGAAGACAGTAAGACCATTGCCGGTAACTTCGCCGTGCCAATTCTTCACACGTTGGCAAAACTCAACGGCCTGAACACCGTCCAAAGTAACTCTTTGCCCTGGGTTGAGCTGGAGCTCGGAAATAAGTTTACGGGTGAGGAGATTCTCGGCTTCTGGATCTGTTTGGTAAATAGTGCTTCCGTTATTGTCCGGGTCTTCATTCGCATAGACGATTTTTGGAAGAATAGTCAAAGTCTCGTAGCTGCCATCTTGATTCGGATGAGAATCGAGCTCCACCACTAGTCTTGGTTCACTTCTCCTAATTTGTGGAAGATTTCGACAGCGCTTGATTACTTCTATTTTTCGTTCCAGTTGTGGGAGAATATTCAGCAGGAGGTCTGCGAGTCGATCCTGCGCAAAAACTCTGCCCGAACCTGACAGGAGTTCGCGTTCTGTCGGAGTTAGCGGCGGATAGTTTACGGCCTTGAGAACTGTACCGCAGAGAATAGCGCGATTTTTAAATGTCTCCGTGATACTTGGATTTTGTAACCATCTCAGGCGAAATCCTTCGCCCTCATTTGTTAATTCCGCTTGGAGTTTAATTTCTTTAGTAGCAGTAGTTATCGGTACACCATCCAAGAAGATGTTTGAGCAGTCGGACAATGTACAAATGAGTTTTCCAAGCACCGCTGGATCCAATATTCCTCTTTGCGTTCCTGATAAAATGGCGTCTATCTTAAAATCATTCTGTGTAGCAGCTACTGGCAGAGATTGTACTCTACCACTGGTAACTCCACCCACCCAGCTTACGAGTGATTCGGAGAGTAATTGTTTTTTCTCCCCAAGTTTTTCTGATGAATCGATCCATCTGGCGAAGGACAGCTTCTGATCTACTCGTGTAAACTGATAGCGAATTCGCGCGGTCTTAGCCGGAGGTGCCGCTTTAGTGGTAGTCTGGGTGGCTGACTCACCAAGAGCAGGCCCTTCCAGTGGCTTAGGTTTTCGTAAATAGATAACGGTTGCTGCAACATGAATGCAAACCTCCGTTTTGCTTTCACAATCGCAAAACCAGTCTTCATCATGGGGCCAGAGGGTCACTTTTCGACTTACCGGATGATCCGGCGATTTGACTCTTAAAACCATTTCTTCAGGCTTTTGCGAATCCAGCAAAATACCACCCGAACGGGCCAGACTAACTCCTTTTGACCAGACCCCCGGCAGGCTAGTTTGTTGAATCAGGTCGAAATATTCCTCAGGAATGAGCTGTTCGGGATTTGGTAGAGTCATATGGACTATGGATATAAAGTAAAGCAGACCTGTGTCAATACCCGAAAGCTGAGGCTTGTCTTCAATTACTGGCAGTTACCTAGCCAGCTAAATACTAACCTGGGCCTCGGGTTCAGGTGGAATCTCAGTCTCTGGTTGCGGTTGGGCTCTGCCTTTAATTTCCGGAACTCCCGGCTGAGAGTGATTTTTAACCTCACGTCGTTGAACTTGTGCAAAACTCTGGAGTTCTCTTTCGATGGCGTCAAACGTGTCCCGGATCGCAACATATACGTCTTTATGGGCCTGTTTTTGATTCGGACTACGTCCAGCTACCAGCTCCCGCCCCGGAAGACGAATATCAACCCGAATATGCATCAAATTTCCTGACTGATGGTGGCGGTGCGGAGCTTCTACCATGACGCGACAACTAATAATGCGGTCGTAGAATTTCTCAAGATGTTCGGCTCGCTCACGAATGCGGGCTGCGATGGCTTCAGACGGCTCCATGTTTCGAAAGCTAATTTGAATTGGGATTTGCATAGGTAAATATTCCTATGTGCAAAAACTATTCTTCACGACCTGTCTCAACCAGAGGACAGAGGTTCAGCATGGAACATTTCTGCATTCATCACTACGTGAGGTCCCGGTTTAGGATGGAACGAGTAATGAAGCATAGCCCTTGCGACGGTTTCAGCTGGAATGGGACGCTGCTTTGCCAGAGGGCCAGTAAAAAGGTATTTATAAAGGGGATAAAGGGATACAGCGAGGTGTTCGAGCAGGCGTTTTTCCGCTCTTTCGCCTAGGAGTAGACTCGGACGGAAAAAGGCCGAAGATGGAAAGCCCATAGACGTAATGCTGGCTTCCATTTCGCCTTTTACACGGTTGTAAAATATTTTGGATTTTGGGTCTGCACCTAATGCACTAATGACCAGAAATCGTTTTACACCCGCCCTTTGTGCGAGCCGCGCGAATGCAATAACATAGTCATGATCGACTCTGCGAAATTCCTCTTGTGATCCTGCCTTCTTGATCGTTGTTCCCAAGCAACAAAATGCTGTCTCCGCGCTAAAATCAAGTTGCTTGGGGATTGTATCAAAATTCATGCTTATGTGCTGAAGCTTCCCGGTAGAAAGTCCAGAAGGACGTCTTCCGATGGAAATGACCCTTTCAACACTTTCGTTGTTGAGAAGGAGTTTCAGCAAATGTCCCCCTACAAGTCCGGTTGCCCCGGCAATTAAGCTTTTCATAGGACGGTTATAGTGGATAATTTCTCAGTTTGCATTACGCATCTCTTCATTATGCGTCTGTGCCGATAAGCCGGGGCGTGCCTCGGTGTGAAGGGTCTTGTTTACGGCCGGAAAACTACATAGAAAAGTTGTACCGTGGCCAGGTTCGCTCTCGAGCCAAACGGAGCCGTCGTGGTGTTGCATAATGTGTTTGACTATGGCTAGACCTAATCCAGTACCGCCTTGTTCTCGGGAACGAGCTCTATCGACGCGATAAAATCGCTCGAAGAGTCGACCGTGATGCTCTACCGGAATTCCAGGGCCAGTGTCTGAAATTTTAAAAAGTGTATCTTGATTAGGAAGTTGCTCCCAGGACAGACTAATGGATCCAAAACAAGGAGTGTATTTAATTGCGTTGTCCAATAGATTTACCAAAACTTGTTCTATCCGCTTCGAATCGGCAAAAACAATGGGGGCGTTTACATGTACGGTGACCCGTTGGTTTCTCGCCTGATAAGATCCTTCCATTTGCTTTAAAACGCGGTGGGTGAGTTCTTCAGTGTTCAAAATAGATTTTTGAACAACGCCGGCTGATTCGATCGCAGAGAGATCGAGAAGGTCGTTAATTAGGTTCATTAAACGATTCACATTCCGGGTAATGGCCTCAATAAAAGCGGGTGGGATTGGGCGCTGTTCTTGAATATCTTGTACTAGTGTATCGACGTACCCTTTGATGGAGGTTAGTGGAGTCCGTAGTTCGTGTGAAACATTAGCAACAAAATCTATTCTTATTTGTTCCGTCTTTTTCAGATCAGTGACGTCGTGAAAAATGCCGACAGCTCCGTAAATCGATCGATTCGCTTTGCGCAGAGGAGAGATTGAAGCCGAAAAGTAGCGCTTCTCATTATTAGGAAGAACAAATGGAATTGCTTTGATGGGAGTAGCTTTTCCCTCTTTGAGAGACTTTCGAAAGGATTCCAAAATTTCTGGGTCGCGAATCATTTCCCATAATCTTTGTTTGTTGCCAAGGCCTAAGTGATTAAATAAAAGTGCAAAACGGCTATTGTAGAATAATGGAACGCCCTCCATATCGACAGCCAAGATGGCGTCTGAAATTGCACTCATAATCGTCTCTTGTTCGTGGCGTTCGATTCTTAAATTCTCAATTTTGCTATTAAGATCTTTTTGAATATTTTCGAGCGAAGATTCAAGTTCTGTCCACTCGTTATCTTGATTTCCCCCGTGTTCTTGTGCAAAAAAGCTGCGTGTTTTGATCAAAACACGACCCAAAGGAAAGACCAGTTTTTTCGTCAGACTAATTGCAAAAACGATGAGAGTCAAAATAGTGGCTGAAAGGAAGAAGTAGAAATAGGTATCATAAGACTTAAAGACATAGTCTAGCGTTTCCGCAGGTGTTGTGGAAGAAAGTTGCTGGTACAGGAAGCCTCGTAGATAAACGCTGAAAGTAAGAAAGAGCCCGAGAATGATCAGAGCTTGCGCCAATATAATTCTTGAAAAGTTTCGCCACGGAAATCTGCGACTAGTGAAAGGCGTCACTGAAGATTTAACTAAATGGGTTAACTTCGCTTTCATCTGGTTATAATACCTTCAGGGTGTGGGAGTGCGTTAGAGGCCGCTCCGAAAAACCGGATGTTTGCTCTCATAAATGCGGCTGATATTGCCACCCTTGGAATACCCGCAATTATTGCCCAGCTTCTACTCGATATCCGATTCCTCGAATAGTTTCAATAACATCAGAACACAAACCTAGTTTTTTTCTCAATCCAAAAATATGAGTGTCGACGGCTCGATCGACAACTACGACACCCTGTCCTTGAACCAGTTCTATGAGTTTTTCTCGAGTTAATACACGACCGCTGTTTCGAACCAAAGCGGCGAGCAGTTTAAATTCGGTGGGTGTAAGGAGAACTTCCTCCGATCCACAAAAAATTTTATGGGCGGCCAGATGGATTTTTAGTTCTCCTATCTGAAGAGGAATATCTTCAGAGCTAGTTGCAGCAGTGTAAGCTCGACGCAAAAGTGCTCGTACACGCGCTAAAAAAATCGGAACTTCAAAGGGCTTCGTAATATAGTCGTCAGCTCCCATTTCTAGTCCAAGAACAATGTCGGCTGGCTCAGCACGGGCCGTAACCATTAATACCGGATATTTACGATTCAATCGTTTGCAGATCTCAAGCCCGGAAAGTCCAGGAAGCATCCAGTCTAAGACCACGATTTGGTATTGACTATCTCTTAAGAGACTAAGGGCTTCTTCGCCATTTGTTACACCTATCGGTTCATGTCCGTCTCGTTTTAAATGAAGAACCATGAGTTTATTTAGGTCTTCTTCATCTTCAATTACTAGAATTTTAGCTTTTTGAACTGGAACTTGGTTAGTTGATAAACTTGATGTCGGTGCCGGTGGTGATTTATCCATCGTCATTTAAGCGCCTCTCTGACGGTTTCAACTCGTGCGGAATGGCGAATGTCTTCGCCCGTTAATGCAAAAATAACGTCTTCAGCGATATTTGTAGCATGATCCCCAATTCTTTCAACATTTCTAGCAATGAGAATCAGAGTGACGCCTTGCTCAATCTGTGAGGGATCCGCTTTCATGTGTTCGAGAACATCACGGAAGACTTTGTGCTTTAGCGCATCGACTTTATCGTCTCTCTTCAGAACATCACGAGCCATAGCTTCGTCGTTTTTTACGAAAGCATCGAGGGCTTCACCCACCATATATTGGGTTTCCGTAAACATGCTTGGAATATCATGAAGAGGCTTTATAGGTTTTTCTTTAATATACTTTTCTGCATTAAGAGCGATATTTACAGCTTGATCGCCCATACGTTCTAAATCGGTATTGATCTTAATGATGGCAATAATTAATCGCAGATCATTCGCCATGGGCTGCTGGAGAGCCAGAAGTCTTAAACACGCGCTGTCGACCGCGATATGAGCTTGGTTGACTCTTTTTTCTATGTCGTGAACGCTTTGGATCTTCGACAAATCTCTTTTTTGAAGGGCAATTGTAGCGTTTTCGATGGCTTTTTCCACTAGGCCAGCCATCGTGACCAACTGTTCTTTGAGCTCTCTCAAAGCAATATCAAAATGCCGTTCCATGATTTATCCAAACCTTCCGGTAATATAGCTTTCGGTGCGGCTCTCTCTGGGTGCTGTAAAGACTTGAGAAGTTTCACCGTATTCGATAAGTTCGCCCATTAAGAAAAATGCAGTCTGATCTGATATTCGAGCTGCTTGCTGCATGTTGTGAGTCACGATAATGATGGTAACGCGTTTCCTTAACTCCGTCATCAGTTCTTCTACTTTCGCAGTCGAAATAGGATCGAGTGCACTCGTCGGTTCGTCCATCAAGAGTACACCAGGCTCTACTGCGAGCGCTCGCGCAATACACAATCGTTGTTGCTGTCCGCCAGACAAACTAGTACCTGGTGCGTTGAGTTTGTCTTTAACTTCTTCCCAAAGTGCGGCGTATTGAAGACTTTTTTCTACGACTTCAACTAATAGACTCTTGCGTCGCACACCGGCGAGCTTCAGTCCGGCCGCAACGTTGTCGAAAATAGACATGGATGGAAAGGGATTTGGCTTTTGAAAAACCATTCCTACTTTACGACGGATAGAAACCGGATCTACAGCAGGGCCATAAATATTCACGCCTTCAATCACGACCTTGCCCGAAGCTGCTGCGCCTGGGATTTCTTCGTGTAAGCGATTTAAGCAGCGAATAAAAGTAGATTTTCCACAGCCCGACGGACCAATGATCGCCGTAACCGTATTTCGATCGACGCCTAGATTAATATTTCGTAGAGCGTGAGTGTGGCCAAACCAAGCATTTAGATTTCGTACATCAACGTTTTGAACAGACTCCATAGACATAAAAACGCTCTCTAACTCTTTTTCATCCTACGATTGGGAGCAACCAACAATCGGGTGGTGATGTTCAATGCAAACACCAAGCAAACCAAGGTGAGTGCACCAGCCCAGGCTTTTTGATGCCAATCATCAAATGGGCTGATAGCATAGTTGTATATTTGAACAGGAAGGGATGCAATGGGGTCAGTAAGTTGGCTTTGCCAAAACTGATTTCCAAAGGCAGTGAAGAGCAAAGGGGCAGTTTCTCCTGCGACCCTGGCTACTGAAAGCATAATTCCGGTCAGAATTGCCTTGATACTGCCACCTAAGACAATTCTGAGTGTCACTTTCCATCGCGGTAAACCCAAAGCCAGACCTGCTTCGCGAATATGGGTCGGCACGAGCTTAAGCAATTCCTCAACACTTCTTGCGATGATGGGAATCATGATGATTGCGAGGGCTAAGCCACCCGCTAGAGCGGAAAAATGCCCCATTGGGACAACCACGACCGTATAGATAAAAAGACCAATAATGATTGATGGAATGCTGGAAAGCATATCGGCGCTAAATCTCACCAGGGTTCCTATTTTTTGTTGGGAGCCGAATTCGGAGAGATACAGTCCGGTCAAGATTCCCCACGGAATTCCGATAGCTGATGCCAGGCCAATTAAGGTGAGGGTACCTAATAGGGAATTGGCCATACCGCCCCCGACTTCACCGACCGGTTTAGGAAGACGGGTGAAGAAATCGAAATTCAAGGCCGGAAAACCGTTCACCAAGATATGGGTAAATACACTAAACAGAGGGAGTAGGGCTAAAACAGCGCAGAGAGCGAGGAGAAAGCACATGAACCAGTTTTTGATTTTTCGATGCAGGTAATGCTTTTCCATTTCTCTTTGGATCTCTGCGGAAATCACACTTTGTCTCCTTAAAGTAAATACATTTCTTATCCCACGTCTCCCAAAACTCACCCGCTAATTTACTTATGGGGTGATTCGCCTTTTAACAAAAAGGCGCGTGCCAGGCTGTTCATAATAAAGGTGACTGCAAAAAGTACAAATCCCACTTCAATAAGAGCTGAGAGGTGCATTTTGCTAGTAGCCTCAGCGTATTCGTTGGCAATTACGCTCGCCATAGTTTGAGACGGATCAAACAAAGACGCCGAGATCTGAGCACGATTTCCGATGACCATGGTCACTGCCATTGTTTCTCCCAGGGCGCGGCCTAAACCTAAGATGATGGCTCCACCGATCCCTGATTTTGCGCCTTTGAGAATTGCAATCTTCATCATTTCCCATCGAGTGGCGCCCAGAGCAAGAGCTGCTTCACGATTGGTAGTGGGAATAGAATTGAAGACTTCTCGGGAGAGTGCAAAAATCGTTGGTGTAATCATAATGGCTAGAATCACCCCCGCTGTGAGCATTCCAACCCCATAATGAGGGCCTCTGAACAACGGTAGGAAACCAAGCCACTTCTCTAAGAAAGGCTGTGCGTGCGTACGAACCCAAGGAGCTAAAACAAAAATTCCCCACAACCCGTAAACCACACTCGGAATAGCGGCAAGCATTTCTACGAGAAAGGAGATGATTCGCGCTATCTTTTGGGGGACGATCTCGTTCAAAAATAACGCCACTCCCAGACTCAAAGGTGCGGCCAAAATAACTGCAATCATTGATGAGACAATAGTCCCAAAGATGACTGGTGCAGCTCCAAAAACCTCATTTACCGGATCCCAAATACTATCTGTGAGAAAGGACCAGCCGAACTTATCAATGGCTGGAGCTGCCTCACGGAATAAGTAAATGCCGATCAAAGCTAGAACAGCTGGGAAGGTCAGTGAAATAATCTTCAACGACCAAGAAAAAAGTCTGTCCCAAATATGAATGTCTTGTCGCTTAAACTTAGGGATTGGGTTCACAGCTATGTTTGGTAGCCCCCTTAATTGAATCTCAGTTTCAGATCGTGTTGATGTCGAATTCATATC
>JABDFB010000034.1 GCA_013286765.1 Deltaproteobacteria bacterium | reverse complement strand
TGACGCACTTTATTAGCTTTCAGCACTAGCATGAAATTGGCCCGATGAATAGCCGTCAGAAGTTATCTCGTACTAGTTGTGTGCCGCTGGCCCTTTTCATTTTGAGGAAGAAACTCCTATTTCGATAGTGCAATTTCATCTCTGCTCGTCTGGAGCAAATCCCAATCCTTCTTCAGAAAAGCAATTGAAGCTCTTACGTATGCGTTCCATTTGATTTCCTGATTGGTGGGCTCGTTCGAATTTATGGATTTCTCAAATCTTTGAATTGCAATTGCATACAGCTCGACACCTGCGGCAGCATAGGATTGACCTGAATGAAAGTACATGAGTTCAGACTGCCAGTCCTTAAGAGTTCCTAAGTGGTTCAGGTGCCAAAAGTCGGTTGGGATGGCAGCAGAAAAGTAACAGTGATTTTTCCATAATTCTCTATGGCCTTTGCCTTGAGTCTGATCAAAGGCTTGGAAGTCCATCGAGACGTACTCATTTAGTTTCTCCGGTACGAAGGCGCATGAATCAGAAGGCTAGGGCTGCCATACAATGTAGTATAGAGATCCAACAAAATAGATATTTCATAACTGTCTTATCTAACAATTGCCCCCCTGTAAAGTTTTTGCGGCCTTAGGAAACGGGTTCTTTCTTTAGTAGCTTCAAGAAATCTTCAGCGGGCAGGGATACGAAGAGTTTTGAATTATTTCTTTTGAAAAAGAGAGTAGGGAAAAGCTTTTCAGGTTCTTTCGCCTTCTTTAAATGACTTTCAGCCTGTTCAAGGGCTTGCCAAACATTTAGTTTCTCTTGGTTTTTTACTTCGATAACAAATGGAAAAATCTGCCTTGCCCTAGGGCTAAGATCAATATCCTCACCAGACGCGCTTCCTCTATTGAGGGCGATGTCACCTTCCGCACCTTCCGGCCAATGCTTATACAACAGATCCACAACTTCCTTAACAGCCCGTTTTCCCTTAGCCTTTGAGGATTTTATTTTCATTGAATTATATTAAAACTTTGATGAAATAGTTGCAAGAATTGACCGGAGGAATTCCAATCGAGTTCTACCTATTGAACAAACTGTCTCCCTGTGCGCAAGGAGCATACAATGGCTTTTATCCAGTCAGATCTGACACACCTCTGAAATATGAACGAAAATGAGGCTAAGCCGTAGAGTTGTTTATTTTATGTATCGTGTTAGAATATTTAAATGGAATATATAGTATTAATCTTGTCCTCTTCATTAAAACGCCATCATTTTTTAAATAAGTTTCTTGCTGCGCTATTGTTTATCGGTTTCCTACCCAGCATCATAATACCGGTAAACGCTGGAGATAGCACCCAATGTAGTACGCATGTAGATCCAGTTGAAGTAGGATCGCTTGCTGCAAATTTTAAAGAAATACAAGACTTTATAGACAATGGAGAATTCAAAAAGTTAGTTAGGTATTTAAAGGCAAATCTAAAAGCAAATCCTGATAAAAAAGTTGTTAGGCTTATTCACGAGAAATACCCGGATCTTGAACGGCTTCTTCCAGTGAATGGCAAAGATAATACTGGGAAAGAGGATATAATGGAATTACGAAAGTTATTGGGATTGCCTCTTAAATCGAATTCAAAACTCCGGTCGTCTTCTGTAGCAAATCAACAAATGGTTCCTCTGGCAACTTCTCAAGGTAGTTCGGGTGCATGGAGCGAAAAGCCAGAAGTGGAAACAAATGGTCCTCAGCCAGAGGCGATTCCATTAGTAGTACGTGAGTCTATAGAGAAAAGAGAATTCAAAGAGTTAATTAGTTATTTAAAGGCAAATCCTGATAAAAACGTTGTTAGGTCTATTCATACGAAATACCCAGATCTTGAACGGCTCCTTCCAGTGAAGAGCAAAGATAATGCTGAGAACGAGGATATAATAAAATTACGAGAGTTATTGAAAGCCCAGTAAATGGCGGAGGGATCGAAATCCTTTGTGAGAGCCCTTGATCGACCGCTTCCAAAAGACCCATCCGAACTCCTCTCAAGGACTCTCTTGGCCACTTAGGAGACCCTTTTTTAGTCCTCTAGAAAGGACACGATACCTCCGTTATTATATCCCAGAAGAACCCTGCGCCACTCTCGACCAATTTGGGGCTGATCAAAACGTAAACTGAATATCCGGCTCATTTGCATAGAGCATCACCATTCGATCCACTCCAAAATCTCAGTCGACTATCCCACGATAGCGGAAAATTTCTGGATTATGAAGGCAACGAATTACCCTGGTAGCGAGGCCGCCAAAATAAACCGACTATCTTAGAAGGTTCGCAAGTCTTTCAAAACCGCTCTGCTGGCATTTAGACCGGGTGTTCCCATAACACCTCCACCCGGATGGGTACCGCTACCGCAAAGATATAAACCTTCAATAGGCGTTCGATAATCTGCAAAGCCCGGAACCGGTCGCATGTTAAACATTTGGTCCAGAGACATGCGACCATGAAAAATATTTCCACCTGTTAAATGGAATTCACGTTCCAAATCTACCGGAGTCAGAACTTCTTGATGAACAATGGAATTTTTTACGTTGGGGGCATATTCGTTCAAAATTTCGATGCACCGCTCTCCATACGCCTTCCGTTCGTCATCCCAAGTTTTTCCATTTCGCAGCTGATACGGACCATATTGCGAGAAGATATTCATAATATGATAGCCCTCGGGTGCGAGAGTTTGGTCCACCACACTAGGAATCGTACACTCGAGAATAGGCGCACGACTTGGTCTTCCCACAACGGAATCTGCGTAGGCAGCCTCTACATAATTCATATCAGGACAAATATGAATTGTTCCTTGGTGCTCGGGGCCCGGAACACTACCCGTACTGCTACCAAATTTCGGCAATTCTTTTAAGACTAAATTGATTTTTACAGATGCACTATCGTAATTAATCCTACGCACATTCGCCAAAAATTCCTCAGACAATTCCCTTTCTTCAATTAGCCTATTGAACGTGACATTCGGATCCGCATTCGATGCAATTACTTTAGCTGAATATTCACGACCACCCTGAATAACAATGCCTTTAGCCTTACCGTTCTGTATTAAAATTTGTTGTACTGGCGAGCCTGTATAAATTTCTACTCCAAGGGCTTTGCACGCAAGAGCAAGACTATTGGATAACCCTCCCATTCCACCTCTCATGTAGCCCCAGACACCTCGGACTCCATTGCATTGGCCCATCACATGATGGAATAAAACATAGGCAGTCCCAGGAATACTAGGACTTGCATTGGCGCCAATAATCGCGTCAGTTGCAAGTGTGACTTTTAACTGTTCGCTTTCAAAATATTCGTTGAGTAGATCCGTCGCACTGCCTACCAAGAGACGAAAAATATGCGGCCATTCTTTCTTAATCTTGGATCGATTTCGAAGACCAAACTTTCCGTAGGTTGCTAGATCGCTAAATCCTATTTTTGCAGGATTTAAAGGTACCATCTCCATCAATGGTTCAAGAATCTCAGCAATCCCAGTAAGCAATCCTTCGTATTTTGGATAGGCTTCCGCATCGCGTTTTGAGAATTTTGAAATTTCATTTTCACAAAGACGTTTATTTGGACCTAGTAATAAATATCTACCATCAGGAAATGGTGTAAAACTCGACGGACTTCTTGGTAGCATTTCGAAGCCGTGTTTTTCTAATTGAAGATCTCGTATGATCTGTGGCGAAAATAGACTGTTAACATAGGATGCTCGAGAAATTTTAAATCCCGGCCATTTTTCTTCGGTTACAGCGCAGCCTCCCACCACCGAGCGAGCCTCGAAAACTGCTGTTTTTAGCCCTGCACGCGCTAAGTAAGCCGCTGTAACTAATCCATTGTGTCCTGCGCCAATTACAATCGCGTCATAGACGCCGAGCTGTTTACCCACATTCATGCCGAGATCTATAACCCAAAATCAATGACCAGGCCTTAACAAAAGAGGTGGATTAAATAAAATTTTTCAATCATGCGACATGTTAAAAGTAGATTTCCGGAGCCTGCAGCACTTGCCACAGTTCGGGAGAGCGGACATCCTGTCCTTCACAACTCCCGCCATCCCTGGCAACTATAGAATCTCCTGCTGGTGGAGGCGCCGCTCTGCACAGCAGAGCTGGCGTGTGAATCTCTCGAACGGTGGCAAGTGTTGCAGGCTCCTCGGATCTCCCCAACATGCTAATCATTGCAATATCTTTTATGGTTATTATGGTTACAACGCTTTGTGACTTACGGTGGCTATGGGTTAGAGATACTCTAAGCGCCAGCTCTATAAGGTACAACGCCGCTCTCTGGTAGGGAGCGGCGTTGTAATTTTCTAAATGCGGGAAGACTCTTACAAATTCTCGTTACTGAATTTCCAAGACCTCGGAGGCGGCGGAGGCGACTGCTTTTGCAATGTTAGCTTGGAAGTCAAATTTGATCCTAGCATCTACTACATCACACTGGCTGTGGTAGCAGGGATCTTCATCACCACCGAAGAAGTTTTCAGTCACAGCGATCGCAGGGATGCCGTAGTTCCAGAACGAGGCGTGGTCGCTTCGATTGGTACAAGCGGCGACGCGTTGGAGCGGAAGACCTAGGTTAGAAACGGCTTGTGCGACTTTGTTTGAAAGAAATGAGGAATCTGATCGATCACAGTCTATGATATGGAAAGCCCCATCACCCTTTCCGTTTGTGGAAACCATATCCATTTGGATATTTCCAATAATCTGTTCTCTAGCCTTACTATCCAAAAGTTTCAGATAGTTCCTCGAACCCACCAGACCTAACTCCTCTTGGTCAAATCCAACCACTCTTAATGTGTATCTAAACTGGTATTGCGAAAGGGCTTTAGCAACAGCTAGAGCCGCGATTGTTCCGCTGCCATCGTCGTTTGCCCCTGCATTATGGACGGAATCAATATGAGAAGAAATAACCAGAACCTTTGATGGATCACGTCCGGCTTTTTCTGCAATAAAATTTGTGCCCCTGTTGTTATTATACGATTGGTGCGAGACCGAAAATCCAAGATTCGTATATTCCTGGGTCAAAAAATCCAAAGCCAATTTTCGCCCTTTTGCTGAACCACGTTCCGAAATCCTCTTTTCCTGACCTTCAATCTGGATGGATGTCGCCCCAGAAAATGCTGAGAGCTTTTCCTTTAGGAATGACGTATCGATTGCAAAATCAATTGAGCTCATAGGTCCCAGTGGATTTGGCCTAGGCAGAGGCACTGGTTTTGCTGATTTGTAAGCCTCAACGTCTAAACGCCAGTCCATGCGATCGTGAAGTGCTTTTAGGACTTCGCTCTCAGATTTAACAGCTGGTGCTGGTACACTACTACTTTTGGACTGACCTGCAAAAGCATTTCCAAGCAGTCCCACAAACATTGGCGCGACAGCTAATATCCCTATCAATTTTGTCTGTTTTGGAAACATCATGATTCCCCCCTTTGTTGTTTATGATCTGTAAAGCTAGATTTTTTTACAACGATATGTCAAGAGAGAATTTTAGTTTCTGGAATATTTATTCCTCTAAGATTATTCGCCGTCAACGCCTTCTTGGCCCGGCTGTTGATCTGAATTCATTGCTACTGGCCTCGAGGCTAATCTAGTAACAAAATCTACATAGGAAGGCTGAGCGTGTTCCGGGTCAAAAACCGCGTTGAGAATTTGTCCCAGCCGATACCCTGCTAGCGCCATCTGACGCCTGGAGGCGATTCTGCCTCTTTTTAAATACTGCGCTCGATCCGTAAAATCGGTGGCAAACGGAAAATCCGGATAATTCAAATCTAAATTTTCGTAAGCGTAATTCAATGCAACCAGTATCTCTTCCGTAACCCAATTAACGAGACTAGGTTCAGTTGCGTCTTCCTTTGAAACTGCCTTCACTAGACCGCCTAACTCCTTCGCCATCTTTGTAATCGCATCGGATTGAAGCTGCGTTCCAATATAGTTTAAGTCTCTAGGTTTGACGAGCCGATGAAACGGAATCTGCGGAAATGCACCAACTCCCGCGTCCCAAAGAAGGTGAAGATTTCTAACGTCTGTTGATTTTTTAATCAAAACAGAATCCGCCTGCTTCATCGCAACGAGCGGTATAGTGACTTTAGGAATCTTAGTTAGATTTCCACCTTCATTGTGCTTAAATTCTTCACCGCGTGATGCCCCGATAGAAACAGTATGCAACGGTTCGTGTAGATCGCCGATCACATGAATTATATAACGAAGGGCAATCGCCTTTCTATCGTCCGCGGGCTTCTTCTCCATCAAGACTTGAGTCATCTCAGCGATACACGAGAGCAAAGCTTTCTTTTTTTGACGCTCTTCTATCGTTCTTCTCTCAATTTCAGCTCTATCGGTCTTAACCTTGCTAATTTCGCTGGAATAGACAATGACATCCATGTAGTGACAAGGTGGCCCGTAAGGATCGGCTTTAGCATTTTCTTTAAATAGAGGCTGCTTAATATAGTCCGCCCAAGATGCCGAAGTACTCATTGTCTTAGTTTTCTTCCACAAATCGAGCGATCCGGGCGCTTCCAACGGATATTCCAAAAGAGCCCTAACTCCCTCTTTCGCCGCCGGAGTCAGCATGTCCTCTGCGATCTTTGCTACCGTCTCGTGTCCTTGGTCCCACCATCCATAAGAGGGATAGACTAAGAATAACGACCCCACCGCTACTACTGAACTGAGCCAACGCGAGCCAATCTTCATAGCAATTGTTCCTATATCATTCTTTTAGATAAAGCCTCAAAAATCATTCTATCAAATGAATTAATTTTCCACTACGCCGAGCTCCACAAATTCCCGACAACTCTGACCTATTATTATGAAGCAAATATGTCTAGTAGTGACGCAACGTTTCGCGCAATTGAAATACTAATTGAAATTCAAATGGAATAGATAATGCGAAGAATAGGAAGACGGACGCGTTCTAACCCGCCTTGGCGTGCGGGTATCAATTAGTTGCAAATCACCTAAAAAACGATTAATCCTTCGTAAATGAAAATCGTTCCGAACTCTTCGTCTCGCCTAGTCACTATTGCACTGAGTTTTGGCCTGTTTATTCAGTTCAGCTCAAATCTTGCCCTTGCGGATCAAAAGCGCAAAGTGGGTAGTAATCAGACTTCCAACTCACTCTCAGCGATAGATCCAACAATATATGCAAGTCCAACAAAATCCATGCAAACACTCCTTTCAGACCTAGTAGCAGCAGACACAACCAATCCGCCCGGCAACGAAGCTCGTGCTGTGGCGGTAGGGGCAGCTCGGCTCAAAGAGGCTGGAATCGATTACAAAATTATTGAATTCGCTCCGGGACGGCAAAATCTAGTTGCCCGTCTTAAAAAAAATTCTGGTGACGGACGCGAACAACCATTGCTCTTATTGGCTCACATTGACGTTGTTAGTGCAGACAAACAGCCCTGGTCTACACCTCCCCATCAGCTTACACAGAAGGGAGAATATCTATACGGCAGAGGTTTAGCCGATGACCTCGGCTCTGCAGGAACTGCACTAGAAACACTGATTCTGCTAAAGAAGACTAACGCAAAATTAAAGCGTGATGTGATTCTTGCTTGGACTGGCGATGAAGAAGCCGGCGGTGCTGGGATCAAATTTTTGCTCAAGCACCACCGTTCTCTCATTGACGCCGGCGTTGCACTTAATGAAGGCGATTTTATTCGCTTGGACGAGTACGGAAAACCTCTCTTCGCCGGTATGCAAGTTGCCGAAAAAGTCTACCAGGATTTCGAACTCATCACTAAAGGACAAACAGGGCATGCGTCGATTCCCGTTACTGACAACGCAATTTATCGATTATCGAAAGCCCTGGATCGCGTCGGCCAATTCCAGTTTCCGAGAAGGCTCATTCCGGTCACTCGTGCGTATTTCACCGAGCGAGCCAAAATCGAGCAAGCACCCTTGTCCGATGCGATGAAGCAGTTAAGCGAGAGTACAGGCCAAGAAGTGGGCAAAAACAGCGGATTCCCTCCAGACGCATTGAAGGTCGTAGAGACTAATCCTCATCTGGCGGCCTTGCTACGAACCACCTGTGTTGCCACTCAATTTAATTCTGGAACCAATCCAAACGCTTTGCCCGCAGAGGCTCGCGCAAATATAAATTGTCGTATCTTGCCTGATGAAAAAATTCAGAGTGTAAAAGAACAATTGGAAAAAGTTATTGACGATCCTCAGGTGGAAGTACAACTGGCAGGAAAGTTTGGCCACGGTCCTGCGTCTCCACTCACTGGCGACACCCCCGAGGTTATTAGAAAAGTCATACACGAAGTCTTTGCCGACATTCCGATTATTCCGTCGATGTCCACTGGTGCGACAGACTCTCGCTATTTGCGAGCGGCCGGAATTCCTGCTTACGGAATCAACCCAGTTCCGCTTGCTGAGGAAGATGCACGCCGCTTTCACGGGATCGACGAGAGACTTCCAAAGAGCAGCCTCAAACGTGGAATTGAATTTTTTCACCGCCTCGTTTTGGCTCTTGCTGGAGCACCAAATCAGTCTCTAGCTGAAACAACAAATACCTCAACAAACAATTCTAATTAAGTCTGAATACCAGTGAACCGCGATGCGTCGATAAAATCTTGCACCCCTACTTGACAGCTTAATCAAGGCACAGGCATTATACTTCCGGGGGGAAGTGCAATTGAGTTCAATCATTAGTACTAGCGCGAACACTCTTGAAATGGGAGCGGCCAGCACAGTTCGAAAGCAGAGGCTTATCCTAGGACATCCGGCCGGCCTTTTCGTTCTATTCTTCACCGAAATGTGGGAACGTTTTTCATTTTACGGTATGCGAGCTCTGCTCGTGCTCTACCTGACACAACATCTCATTCAAGCTTCACAGACGGGAACCACCATATATGGTTTCGAGGGACTGCGAACAGGTCTAGAAGCCGTCTTTGGACCTCTCGCGGTTCAACCGTTAGCGTCTCAAATCTATGGTTTGTATACAGGATTTGTTTTCTTTACACCCTTCTTCGGAGGGATTCTCGCCGACCGAGTGTTAGGGCAACGTAAAACGGTAGTCATCGGTGGTTTGCTAATGGCGATCGGTCAATTCTTGATGGCTTTTGAATCCTCCTTTCTTATTGCCCTTCTCTTTCTTATTCTTGGCAATGGCTGCTTCAAGCCTAATATTTCAACGCAGGTTGGAAATCTCTATAAACCGGGTGATCCACGGCGAGATCGCGCCTTCACGATTTTTTACATGGGCGTTAATTTAGGCGCCTTTCTATCACCGCTCATTTGTGGAACCCTCGGCCAGCTTTACGGCTGGCATTATGGTTTCATATCCGCAGGCATCGGCATGTTGCTTGGCTTACTCGTTTATCTCTTAGGCCAAGATTATTTGGCGCAAGATCAACTCACTCGCGATCGATCGGCCCAAAAAGAGCTCGAGCCTCTCACTTCAAAAGAATGGCGGGCGATTCTGGGCCTTGTTGCACTCTGCGCTCTGAACATCGTATTTTGGGGTGTCTACGAACAACAAGGCAATACCATGCAACTTTTTGCAGACAAAAATACCGATTGGCACTTCTTAGGTTGGGAAATGCCCTCCACCTGGTTCCAAGCCGTTAACCCAGCCTTCATATTTCTCTTAACACCGTTCTTAAATACCTTTTGGACTTGGCAAACGAAACGCCAAAAAGAGCCGTGTAGTGTCGTGAAAATGGCCATTGGCTGCTTCTTGCTAGGGCTCGGATTTGTCTTTCTGATGTTTGTTACTCGTGGACTAGGAGACACACAAAAAATTAGTTTCCTCTGGCTCGTAGCATGCACCGCGCTCTACACAATCGGTGAAATTTATCTTTCCCCGATTGGACTGTCACTTGTTACAAAAGTGGCACCTGGACGCCTTGTCGGAATGATGATGGGCTTCTGGTTTATGTCGAGCTTTTTCGGAAATTATCTCTCAGGCTATTTAGGGACATTCTACGAAAAAATGCCAAAAGAGAATTTTTTCTTTATGCTTTCCGTACTGGCTGTAATTTCAGGATTTGCGATTTTTGCTCTGCAACGGCCACTAACTAAGGCAGTGGGAAAAGACGTGTAATCGCCGGTCTACTGGGTTCTCGTCATCTTAAATTCAAATCTGTTCTTTTCCTTGCCGCCGCTTTTCTTCTCCTCTTTGGAGACTGCCGGGCCACGTGATTTATCCTTGCCTTGTCCACCTACTACGGGATGAATGCGATCTAGCGGAATCAAATTATGCTCGGTGAGATAGTTCATAATAGCGACTGATTTGATAATCGCAGCCTCATATAAGTTCGGCATTTCACGGTTGTCTAGAACCAGCTCATCGGAGTGATCTTCTATCGTTACATGGCCTTTAAAGCCCTGGAGAATTTTTCCGATTCTGTTTAGAGTTTCACCCGCCTTTTTGGTCAGTTGACTTGTGCCTGGAGTAAGCAAAGCAGCTTCTAAAACATAGAATTTCATGAAATCCATTTCGACTTCGACGCCAAAAGCCTGATCTCCGAGAACCTCATTTAGCATTTGGCCGATCTCACGAAAATCATCTGTCTTCGGACTATTCACAACAGATTCGGGTGAAAGCGGTTGAAAATCACGCCCATCACTTCCGTTTAATACAGATTCTCCTGGCCCCGAGGTATCTGTCACATGAATAGTTTTACTAGGATCGCGTTCACCACCAAGTTTTTGACCAACAGAGTCGGGATGATTGAAATATTCAGATATGGATTTTTTGGTTTCTTCATCGACACCCATCAACCACATGACCATAAAAAATGCCATCATGGCAGTAACGAAATCGGCGTAGGCCACTTTCCAGGCACCACCATGGTGTCCGTGACCACCACCGCCTTTTTTCTTTCTTATAATGGTGATGTTGGGAGCACCACCACCATTTCCATTTGCATTGGCCATTAAGCAGCTGCTCCCGGCGCTGCCTTGACTGAAGATGTAGCCTTATCAACGACTTCAAAACTAGGTCGGCTTTCTGGAGGAATACTGCGTCTCGCAAATTCCACACAGACTTTAGGGGAACAGTTTTTGGCATAGGAAATAAGCGCTACCTTGATCACCTGAAAGAATCGGCCTTCACCAGCGATATTCAATTCAATCTTCGCAGCTAACGGCTGCATAAATCCGTAGGACAACAAAATTCCTAAAAACGTACCTACAAGAGCAGCTGCCACACTGTGACCGATAACTTCTTTACCTTCTGCAAGCTTACCCATAGTAATCACCACTCCCAACACCGCAGCCACGATCCCAAGACCTGGCATCGCGTCGCCAATACGCGTCACAGTGGCAGGAACTTTATGTTCCTCCTCATGTGCCGAATTGATATCGGTATCCATTAGATCTTCTAGATCGTAGGGGTTCATCATCGTACTAATCATCATTCTGAGCGTGTCACAGAGAAACTCTAATGCATGGTGATTGTGTAATACGACTGGGTATTTCTTGAATATTTCGCTATCCTCAGGCTTATCGAGATGGGGTTCGATCGACATCGGATTACCTTTGGCGGTCTTGATAATCTCAAAGAGGAGTGACAAAAGGCTGACGAATTCCTCTTCCGTAGGTGAGCCCTTTTTAGTTATGGTACCTATTAGTTGCGCAACCATGGCCTTTAGCAAGGATATCGGACTTGAGATCAATAATGATCCGAGTGCCGCACCGCCGATAATCATTAATTCGATCGGTTGTATCAATACTTGAATATGGCCACCTTCCATCAGATAGCCACCAAACACCGTCCCAAACACAACTAAAGCTCCAACTATAGTTAACACGTTGTCTATGCCCTCTTACTATAGTTCGTCGGTGGATGAGCATATCTTTAGAGGATATTATTTAAGAGATGATATTTATTTTCTAAACTGGAACATTAGGTCAAAAACTCTCGTATCAGCAAGCGATAACCTTAAAAGAAGTGCTTTCTGCACACTGACAAATAACGTTCGTTTCCGCCAATTTCAATTTGGGCGCCTTCCCGAACGGGGCGATTATGTTCATCAATTCGCATACTCATAGTTGCTTTTCGTCCGCAGTGACAAATTGTTTTTATTTCGACTAGATTATCAGCCAGAGCCAAAAGATAGAGACTGCCTTCAAAGGGTTCTCCTCTAAAGTCCGTTCTGATCCCATAGGTGAGAACCGGAATATCAAGACGGTCCACAATTGTAGTCAATTGCAGAACCTGCCCTTTTGTGAGAAATTGGGCCTCGTCGACCAAGACACACTTGAGTTGTGGATTTTTCTCTCGGGCAATCATGACATACTCAAAGAGATCGAAGTCATTTTTAAAAGTCAAAGCCTCTGAGCAGAGGCCAATACGTGAACAGACCTTGCCAGAACCGTAGCGCGTATCAATGGCTGGCGTCAAAATCAACGTTTCCATTCCGCGTTCCTTATAATTGTAGCTTGACTGCAAGAGGACCGTACTTTTGCCCGCATTCATCGCAGAATAGTAAAAATAAAGCTTAGCCATTTTATTATCTAGGGACTGTACTCAATCTGGGTTTCAGCTGTAAATACCAAATTAAGTACCGGCCTAGTCTTTCCTCGTTTTCTTTTTCTTTTTCTTTAGCTGCTTTTCACCCATAGGCGAAATCTTTTTATTCTTTTTTGAGATCTGTGAGCTTCTGCGCTGACTATCTATTGGAACGGCCTGACTGGCTTTTTGAATTTTTCCAGAGCCATTCCGCTGAGAATCCCTACTAACAGCCCGACATTCGCTTGAAAGAACCTCTAGCTCGCTAAATTCTGTTGTGTTACCGCAGGAAGAATTATCCATCTTGTTCTTTTCACTAGATGGGGTTCTAGATGAAGTGTTAGAAGGATTCAGAAAAGGTTTCACACTTTTCACTTTTGATTGTTCAGGCTCTATCCCCAACAGGGGATTAGAGAGAGCCAACAGAAGCAAACACATTGATAGAAACCTGCCCATTTTTGCCCCCAAAATTAGCCTACATTGAGTTTACTCAACCAATCAAGCAGAAAGATCGAGTGCACACGCACAACCACCAGAGATAAAGGTCAGGAATTCCCAACAAGACCCGAAGGACGGGCAGTACCAGCATTAAAAGGAGGCATGGGATCTCCCGAATCGACCAGCATATCTTCAATTGGTCCAGTCTCGTTTGGTAAGCCGTTCTTGTGACTTCGGCGTGTTAGCAATCGAAGCGTGTCTAAATAGGTTTGAAATTGGATAGCTGCGTCTGTCGCGAAATCGAGCTCTTCCGTAGAAAGTTTTTCGAATGTACCTTTCTTTAAATCATTTTCTCCCTGTGAATAAATCGGATGAATTTCTTCGATATTCAGGCTGTATATTTCCGAAAAAGTTCCGGAAATCTTCTTTTTCAATTCTACTAAATATTCAAGGTCCCCGAAACGGTGCCTCTCCTCTTGTTCACCATCCCAGTCAAACTCTAGCCTCAATACAAATTCCGACACCCTTCCGGTCAGGCTCAATAACACTTGAGTCATGTAAAGCAAAGACTCTAATTCCCTATTAAACTTCTCAAAACACCTTCGGGAAGCCGATGTCTTCAAAAGAAGACTCTTAATACTTTCCAAATTGGCAACCGATGATTTCAAATCTCGATTTACGGAGTCAATCAGACTTTTCTTCTTCTTGCCTGATTCTGCTTCTAATAGGCACTCAAAAATACTTTCCAACAGTAAGTAGAGATTTCTCACTACTTCCTTAAGCTCACTCCTCACCTCTTCCAGGAGACGTTCGGGCATCTTAAACAACAGATTCTGAACCTGATTTAAGAATGGAATTCTTAAAGTGCCAACCCTTTCCGGAACAATTCTTTGAACTATTTTCACCAGAAAAGAAAGTAAAATCATCCAAGTAAGCGCGGTCATTAGATTGAAGAAAATATGAAAAGCCGCTACCGTAATTTCTGGACTCGAGTTTATCTTCAATAAACCGAGAATGTCCTCTATGAAGAGAAGATGAGCATTAAAGAATAGAGCTACAAATATTGCTCCAATTCCTTTCATTAAACAATAAGCAACAGCTAACCGTCTCACCTCGGTCGATTGGCCTATAGACGCGATGAGCCCAGTCGATGTAGTGCCTATATTTGCTCCAAGCACCAGGGAAGCCGCCGAGGCGACCGAAATGATCCCAGCCTTAGCCCATTCCAAAGAGATCATCAGTACAGAACTACTCGACTGAACCCCTGTGGCAAACAGAATTCCAAGTCCAACATTACGAAAAACGCAAAGATAGTTGGTGCACGAAAGACCTGACAAAAAATCACCTAAAAAACCGCCCGTGGCAAGCGGGGTCACTCCTTTTTCAATCATCTTTAAAGATATAAAAATAAATCCTATCGCCAAACCAAACTCGGATAATTTCCGTTTCCAAATTGTTTTGGCCAAGAAATACGAAATACTGCAAACAGCAATGACCATCGGCCCAATAAGAGCCCAGATCTGCGGTGAATACAGCCCTTTCATACTACTCCCTAGTCCCGCACCCAAAACGATCAATATTCCCTGCTCTAGGGTTATCAATCCACGAGCCAGCAAACTCATTGACGTCAATAGGGTTACACTGCTTGTCTGAACCAGAAGAGTTATGACCCACCCACTGATTACACAGAGAAGAGATGATCGAGTCATTTTCAAAAGGATGGGCCTGATCTTTCGCGAGAGTCCGTTATCGAGCGTAAAAGTAAGATATCGAATTGCAAACAAGAGTAGACCAAAACCACTCAGGACCGAGGTGACCTCGTCTTGGTGAGCCATCTAGATTAACCCTCAATTTCGTTCACTGCCTTAAGCACGTAGGACAAAGAATCCGGATCGCCTATTTTTTCAAGACGAACAATGCCTATTTTATCAAGAATAATTCTAAAATGAGCAAATTGATTTCTAGTTTTAGTTGCAACTTGAACGATTAGATTCAGGTGATAAACTCGAGGAGCTCTGACTTCACCAACCCCTTCATTTTCATCGTAGAATGACAGGCTTTTCAAGTTATCATCCAGGTGGTCCAAAAAAGAACTAAAATTGAATCTTAGGATGTCTTTGGTCGCTGTAGCTCCCGCTACCGTTTTCTTTAGGTTATTGAAATCCAACTTTATCTTTCGATTGTAGTGAATAATACGTTCTAGATGTTCCTCCCCAATGTCTCGTCGTCCGGTAAGTTTTCTTATAAACTGAACTTCCGCCGGAATACTTGGGGAATCTAAAAAGCGCACAAATTCCTGATAGGAACCCAGCGGCACCTTCTTTGGTTTTACTGAAGGAGTGATCAACTCATGGAAAAGAACCACCTTAAAATCTGGCAAGTAGGCTTTTAACTTTTCATTAAAATACTCTTTAGATAAATCTTTGATTCTATCTTTAAAAACATAAATAAGAATCGCAATCAGCGCGACACCAACAAAGCTCAACCCAAGATCGCCCTTATGCGCCATCCGATGGGCCTGATAGTCTGCGATCTGCGCCCACAAGCCAGCCAATGCTGCACCCATGCCAGCAAGCCAATTCCGATAAATTCGCTCCTGCTTAAAAGATTTCTTCTGAATATAAAGGGGTCTCGAAACGTACTTTTTCAAAAGATTATGACGGTAATAGAAATACTCCTGCTCAATCGTATCCTTTCTCTTCCCGACATAGAGGTTTCCATGGTGCTGTCGGTAACGGTGTTCTTTTATAAGAATATTCAGAATAGAACTTTTCAGGAGTGGAACCTTCGAAACGTCACTTTTGAAACAATTTTGTACCAATGACGAATAAGCGGAAATCACACGATTGACAACGTATTCGTCTACAACTAGCAGGGCCTTTCTGACCTTAGCGTCTACTGTTAGACTTGGATCCCGCACTTGTTCTATGTAAAGAGATCGTACTTTTTCTATTTCGTCTGACAATTCCTCGGCTTCGAATTTATATGCAGAATCGGACATAAAAGAGCGCGAGGCAGCATTGTCAGCTGCCTCATTGGCATCACTGCAGAGTTTTGTAATCGATAAATGAATACTCTTGAGTCTATGGTTAACCGAATTGCCAAAATATTTAATTTGCTGACAAACGAGTGGAACCAACTCAGCCTTTCTGCTCGCTAGTGTCGTGCTCGAAAAATATTCTTTTAGACTATTCAAAGGATCAAGAAGAGATCCAGAAGTTACCGGTGTATGAAGCCGAATATGATTGGTGAGGTCGTTGTAAAATTGGTCGCGCGAATAAGTCCCCGAATTTATTCCAAAGCTGTTCGGTATAAAAAAATAGAAGTCGATCCCGCAACCCTCCTTTTTTATGCCAGCGCCAACTCCTGTGCCTTCTACGAGAGTGCAGTAGTCAAAATCTAATTCAATCTGTGTTCGATCATGAACGGAAGCTTTGATTCCGACCTTCATCGTGTCCAATTCCAAGTTTTATTTTCTCAAAAACTCTGATCGAACACCACCTATTTTGAAAAAAGACGGCGAACATGTTCGCCGTCTCGAGCTCGGGAATCTTTTTAAACTCTAGGCAGATGGACTCTCAAGCCTCAATTCGGCTCGACGATTCTTTGCCCGCCCATCCTCTGTATCATTGGTTGCGATAGGATCTTTCTTTCCGAGTCCAATCGTCTGCAATTGGTCGGGTCCTACCCCTTGTTTCTCAAGTATGCTTCGAACGCTATCAGCTCGGCTTACAGACAAGCGGTTATTGATTTCGTGTGAACCAATGCTATCTGTATGACCCTCTATAATTACTTGCTGATCTGGATGCTTGGAAAGAACCTTTCCAATTTCAACAATCTGCTTTTCATATTTTGGCTTTACTTGATCACTGCCAAAATCGAATAGCTCCTCCAGCCTGATTCGGGTGCCCTTTGAAGTCTCTTCAATCTGCGTAACCTTAGACAGCTGGTCATTTATTTTATTTGGTCTTTTATCTGGTTGTTGTTTCTCTTCTGCGGGTAAAGCAGCCGACTGAGTTTGTTTAACTGGAGTTTCCGCTTCCGATGACGCTATTTTCTTTCCTGAGAATAAACCGCCTTGCGCCATAATGGCTTGAACATCCTCTGGCTTTCTTTTTTCACTCGCGCAGGATGCAATGAATAATAGACTTACCGCCACTATACTGACACCCATTCTGTTAAATCGATTTAGTTTTAACCGTTTCACCATGTCGCCTGCCCTCCCAAGAAAACACCACCCAAAATAATGATGAACAAGAAGAGGAGCAACTTCCGTACCTTTTGTAAAAAGCCGCTGTGCAACTAGCGAACTACAAGAGACCAAGTTGCGGGAATTTCTGAAGCGATAAGTTCACTATTGAGGGGAAAGTAACCGTCCGTCCAGGCATTGAGTCTAGAAGATACACGAGACAGTGCAAGAAATGCGTATTATTACTACATTTCTCCAAATGTCTTTCTTTTAGGTGTGATATCTTCCCAGCGAGAATAATTCCTACCGCGCATTAGAAACTGCCTCTCATTTTTCAAATCATAGCAAACGACAGAATTAGGAGAAGAACTAGTACGAATAAAATAGCTGTTCGCCGCAGCATTTGCAGCACTTATTAAAGACGCATCGCTATGGCTCATAACGCAGATCGGAATTTCCGCTGCTCTAGAGGGCCGCGAATCAGGAGAAGTTGAGAGTGCCAAACACACAAACCCTGTATACCAATCAATATTGTTTTCCTCGCAGATAGTACCATCTCCTGCAAATGCATATGAACCCACAAGCATCGAAAAAGAGATAGTAAAACTTGCAATTAGTATAATTAAATTAAATGACTTAACAATTGATTTAAGAGCCATACTCACACCCGGGTTAATCGCCAAATTCATCCATCTTATTTGACAAACGGCAATATAGTAGTAAGTATCGACTAAATCAATAAGAATTTATTCACTCCAAGCGGAAATGAAATCAAAACGAAAGAGATCAGGAGAGGATAGAGATAGAGATAAGAAATCGATACCCCTATCCAACCTAATTCATTAGTTTACTTCTTTTCTGGTCCTTCAACGGCTATCGAGAATCTCTTAATACCGTTTATCTTCAACTGGTCAACAAATGACATTACGGTCCCGTGAGAGAGCGTCCTGTCTGCTCCAATGATGGCTGTAGCATTGGAATCGAACTCGAGAGCTTTTTTAACTAAGTTCCCAACTTCCGATACCTGAATCTCCTTATTTTCAAGAAGTAGCTTGCCATCTCTCTGCATGACGAAATTCAGAGTAATTTTCTCTGTCTTTTCCCCAGACTTTGCAGTTGGCAGATCCATCTTGAAACTAGCTTGATATAATGTTGGCGCTGCGATCATGAAGATCACCAACAGAACCAACATAATATCCACCATGGGGGTAATATTAATACCCGCTATTATATCTTCTTGATTATCAGTAGAGCTTGCCATAATGGCCCCCTTTTACTCTCGTCCCTTAGAGCTAATAACGAAGTTTCCTAAGCTTTCAGCTCGACCGAGAATTACCTTAATCTTCTTTTGGAAGTAGTTAAAGAATACAACCGCTGGAATAGCTACTAGCAATCCTACAGCTGTTGCCACAAGAGCTTCAGACAATCCTAACGTCACACTCTGAGCTCCAGCACTTTCGCCAGCACTGGTTCCGATGCTATGGAATGCTTTAATAATTCCTAGCACAGTACCGAACAAACCGATAAAAGGTGCGTTTGAACCAAGAGTTCCGAGGAAGCTCAAGTGTTTATCTAGTTCGATCTTTTTTCTACCAAGGTAGCTGCTCATCAAGAGTTCAAGATCGCTCTTGTCCTTCTGTTTCGCTACGGATAGAACTTCAATCAAACCTGATTCGAGACAAGGGTACTTCTTGGAAAGATCAGACATCTGACTATCGGAACTCAATTTGCCCGATTTCATCCAAATATCAATTTGTTCCTTCCAAAGATATGCACCTACGCGCTCTTGATTTCTCAAGTTTCGATATCTTTCGAAAATGACTGCTAAGCTAATCACGCTTAACCCCATCAGAATCCACATAACCCATTCGGACCCTATTAAATTAAATACATTAAATAATAACGTAACCATTTGTTCATCCCCTCCTTTTAGGACTTAAACATGAATTGGTTTCTGACCTTTACGCCTGATAGCTTAGGATCAGTTTTCATTTTTCCCATTACATCCTTAAGACAGCGAACTAAGCTATCCTCAGAATCCTTTGTATACCTGCCACTTAGAGAAAATTTCGCCGAGCCAATCGAACCTTCACGAGTGACTTCACCCTCAAAAGTAACGGTTACAGCCATTTCCTCAAATTTTAAGAGGGCGAGCTCATAACACTTACGGAATCCTTCCTGATTCTTAGCGAAAAGACCGAGCAGTTTTTGCTGATCACTTTCCGTAAGACCTTTCCCGCCTCCTGAATTAGAAACGAACTGAGACTTCCAGTGTACGTCTGAAACACCTCCGGCCGGAACTTGAACAACTGGCTTGTCTTCTGCTTTTTGTGCCAAAAGCCCGGACTGTAATGATTTAATGGCGTTTTTCAAATTCACTTGAGAATCAGCTTTACGTTGCTGCTTCACAACACCCTTGATTGGTGTAAAGAGACTGGAAAGACCCTTTACGCTGTTTGCCAAGTCATCAGCTTTAAAATTCACTTCTTTGTCCTTGTGAATTGCTTCGAAAATACTGCGACCACTAAAGAGTTTATCGATATTCTCGACTTCCACTTCAATAGTTGTACCGGTGCTCATATCTACAACTTCCTGAGAATTGCTCTCAGAAGTTTGAGGTTGAGCCAAGAGTCTTGCTTTGATTGCTTCGTAGTTCACCAAGCTTACCACCAAAGCTACGTGAGCAATTGCAGCTATGAAAAAATATTTAGATTTAAATAGGTTCTTCAACGAATTAAAAAACGTTCGAGGCGTCAACTTGTCTTCATTCACAATAAGTGTTTGAATATCGAGACAATTTGACGAATGTACTACACGAATCCAACCATCCGCAGGTACAGCAATCTCAAAATAGCCAACCTTAGCTAATCCGGATTCATTTGGAACGCCAACGTATTCGCCATTCCAAAAAGTATCCCAACCAAATAGTGTTGCTTTATAAAGCGATGCCCAAAACGGCATTTGAATATGCAATTTTCCTTCAGAGGCCCGAATCTTCACAGGAAACTTATCCTGATCTCCTAAGCTGATTTCTTTCTCTGAATTATCCAATTTCACAGTCTCGGAATTGTTTTTCCCAAGGCCAGAACAGAAATCAATCTTAAGAAGGGTTTGTTCCTTCTTCTGATAAGGTCCCCGAATAATTTCTACAATATTACTTAAACGTGTCTTAATATTCACAAAATTAATCCTTACGTACGGTTTCTGGTTTAGCCGGCTCTACTAGTTCATCAATGAACATTTCATATTCAGATTTGACCATGTTGGGAAGAAACTCACGAACTGATTTCTGGGAGTCAATAGAGATTAAGCTTGGACGTCTCACTTCACCTTCAATTGAAATCTCTCCAAGGTCAAGCAATCGCTCTTTTGAATCTGATTTCGCGTCAGCCAAAACTTCGTTGAT
>JABDFB010000033.1 GCA_013286765.1 Deltaproteobacteria bacterium | reverse complement strand
AAATCAAAGATTATATTCTTTCGATCATTTTTACTTCTCGGTTTCCGGAAAAAATGGGACTGCCCCAACTCAAAAGTCAAATTCAAGTAGGAGCTTCGCCAAGAGGAACGCTCGGTTTAGCAAAGGCTAGTCGTGCTCACGCTTTCATTCATCACCGCGGGTTTGTGACGCCGGAGGATGTAAAATCTATTGCTTTTGATGTGCTACGGCATCGGATTATGGTGACATTCGAGGCGGAAGCCGACGGAATTGATAGCGAACAAATTTTACGAAAAATTCTTGAACACGTCGAAGTCCCATAAACATGTTATTATCAAAGGAACTTCTCCAAAAAGTTCGGCTGATTGAGATTACTACTCGAAAAGTAGTAGATGATGTTTTGACTGGGCAATACCGAAGCCACTTCAAAGGTTCAGGTGTACAATTCTCTGAACACCGTCCCTACGTTCCGGGTGATGATGTTCGACATATTGATTGGAGAGTCAGCGCTCGATCCCGGGATCCTCAGATTAAGAAGTACGACGAAGAGCGAGAACTGATTGTTTTTTTAGTCGTCGATGTGTCCGGTTCCGAGAATTTTGGATCCCAAGGAAAACTTAAATCAGAGATCGTCGCGGAAATTGGTGGGATGCTTGCTTATGCTGCAACACATACCGGAGATCGCGTGGGAGTACTGATGTTTGCGGGCGAGGTGGAGTATATTGTCCCTCCCAAAAAAGGACGCAAGCACGTCCTTCGTTTGATCAGGGATCTATTGGCCTACTCTCCGAAAACCAAAGGGACCGATTTGGAAGGTGCACTCGAGGCAGCCGATCGTATCATGAAGCACCGAGGAATTATTTTTATTCTAAGTGACTTTATTGCTGAGGGTTATTCTCGTCAGCTCATGCGATTAGCGAGTAAACATGATGTGGTGGCTGTTCAAATCAAAGATCAACGGGAGTCTGATATTCCCGATGTAGGTCAATTGTTAATGTGTAATCCGGAAACGGGTGAGGAAGTGTTAGTTGACACAGGATCTTATCAGTTTAGGAAATGGTTTGATGAATATCGCAGCCGAGTTGAGGCAGATTCGAAAGCTACTGTCAGAACAGGTGTTGAACGCCTGCAAATAGTGACTGAGGAAGACTATACAGACACGGTCGTACGTTTTTTTCGCGCAAGATCACGAAGAAGAAAGCTTCGTTGACGAACGATCCTTATCTAAGAGAAGGATAAAGATGAGTCGAATTTTTTTCACACTAATTTTTGTACTATTTTTTCAAAGCAGTTTTGCGGCTATTGCGGGACTTAGAGATTCTGTGGGACGATCTTTGACCCATTCAGCCAAGTCCGCTCTGGAAGGTCCTGCTTCGGAAGGTGCAGAGCTACCTCAATTGGATTTGGAATGGGCATCGCGGGGTGGTACTGGGGCCCATGTCGGGGATGAGATAGAATTTGTGGTGAAGGCGAAGCCAGAAGACCTGCCCGAGGTTCCAACTCTTGATTTGTCGATGGCGGAAAAAGCTCTATCGGAATCAGGCTGGCAAGTAGTGGGCTCAGTGGGTGAACCAGCGGGTGAAAAAGCCAAGAAAGACCGCGTAGTCAAATTCTTGGCCTACCCCTTGAGAGCGGGACAGTTGGTTTTGCCATCTTTGATTTTAAAAACTTCGGAAGGAATGCCAATTGCCCTTACAAGGCCTTTTGCGCTAGAAGTGCAGTCAGCGATTTCTCCAAAGGATCCGAAGCCAGATAAATCCGAGCCAGATGAGCCGCCTGTAAGTTTAGATTTTCCCATGTGGACGGTGGTTACGTCGAGCATTTTGGGATTACTTATTTTTACTGCAGTTATTTATGGCTTGATCTACTTGTGGAGGAAGAAGAAACCTCGGTCCGTATCTATTGCCGAACCTTCTCTCAGTGAAGACGCGGCAGCTTTACTGGCTCTTGCTCAACTAGAAAAGAGCAAGTGTCTTGAACGTGGTGAGTACAAGATATTTTATTTCGGGATTTCAGAAATTTTGAAGGAATATATAGACAAACGATTTCAGTTTGATGCTTTGGAATGTACGACAGCAGAGATGCTTAATAGTTTAAGAGGGAAGACGGAAGTCGAAAATATATCCAGTTTGTTTGAGAAACTGGACCGCGTTAAGTTTACCGATTATATTCCAGACAACCATGAAGGCGCAGATCTTCTCGAAAAAGGTCGCGAGTTTGTTCGGAAAACAAAACGGCAACCGGAACCACTAATTTTACCACAGGAAGCAACCACTCATGCACCTAGCTGATTGGCCCTATTTATTTATACTTCTACTTTTGCCGATGTTTCATAGGGTCTGGTTGTATCGCAATAAGATAGCTTCCGTTGGTTTCTCTGTGCCGATTCCTGCATCCGTCGCTAGTCCAAACCCGCTGAAGATTCAATTATTCTTAAAATACTTTGGTTTGATTTTTTTAGTCTTTGCATTGGCTCGACCTCAGAGTAGCTATCAGCAGACGGACCGGACGGTTAGCGGAATTGATATTCTGATGGCGCTCGATGTTTCAGCAAGTATGAACATCGAGGATTTAGCAGAGCGCTCACGGATCGATGTTGCGAAGGACACGTTTGAAAAATTCATCAAGGGTCGCGAAAATGATCGGATCGGTTTTGTTATTTTTAGCGGAGAACCATTAACTCTTGCACCACCCACTCTTGACTACGGCCTGCTTCTAAGTGCGCTCCATCAGGCAAGTATTGGGATGCTCAAAGACGGAACGGCAATCGGAGACGGATTATCGTTAGCAACTCGTCATCTCAAATCTTCTCAGGCGAAAAGTAAAGTTATTATTCTTCTAACAGACGGCGATAATAATATTGGACAGGTCGATCCAGCTACAGCCGGTGAGTTGGCTGCAGGTTTCGGCATTCGTGTTTACACTATTGCCATTGGCCGTGAAGGTCGGGTTAAACTGCCGATTCGAACAAGGACCATTTTAGGTAATGAAGTCACTACCTATCAGTGGTTTGACAACGCTTTAAATCCGGCACTCCTACAACAAATTGCGAAAGTCACGAATGGGAAATTCTATCGTGTGACTGATCAAGATACATTAAAGTCGGTTTTTGCAGAGATCGATCAGCTCGAGAAAAGCGATATGAAGGCAAAGCATAAAGTAAAATATGACGAAACATATCCGACCCCACTTAAATTCGGCCTGCTGGTCTTTTTTCTTGGGTTTTTTCTGGATCGGTTTTGGTGGAGGCTTTTGCCATGAAATTTGTTTCCCCGCATTGGCTCTGGCTTATTGCCCTACTACCGCTTGTTTATCTCACTCTTTTGTGGAGTGAGAAAAAGAAACGTCTCCTGCTGAGTCAGTTTGTGAGTCAATCCCTTTGGATGAACCTTATTCCCGCACTGGATTCGAATGCTCGTATTCGAAAGGCTCGGGTGGGACTATTAGCTTTTGCATTTATTCTTATTGCCTTAGCGCGTCCTCAATATGGGACCCATGATGAAGTCGTTAAAGTGGCTGGGCTGGATCTCATGTTAGTTTTTGACGTCTCAAATAGTATGAATGTCGAAGACGTGGTGCCAAGTCGTCACAAAAAAGCTCAGCATTTTATTCAAACGCTAATGGATCGATTGGAGGGAGATCGGGTTGGGCTAGTAGCTTTTGCGGGAAGTTCGGCGCTAGTATCGCCTCTAACGACTGATTTGGATTACCTCAAAGAAAGGGTGCTATCCACCGGTCCTGATTCCATTCAAGGACAAGGAACAGATATTGGCGCTGGGTTAGAGACCGCTGTTAGAGCTTTAGAGCGAGGGGGTGAAGGAATTCAATCTCCTGAAGGGAACGATTCTGCCTCGCACGGCATTATTGTGATTTCAGATGGCGAAGATCATGAAGGACATGCTGATGAAGTGGCGAAGCTCATTCGAAAGAAAGGGATTCGTCTTTATGTCCTTGGTGTAGGTACGGCCCAGGGTGGACCTATTCCGGTAAAAGATGAGAATGGAAGAACTCAAGGCTATAAACGGGATCGCTCGGGGCAGCCGATTATTAGTAATTTTCATTCTGAAGTATTGTCGGATTTGGCTTCTGAAGCGGGTGGGAAGTACTGGACTATTTCTAACTCTGAATCAGAGATCAACGACTTGTATCAAGATTTGAAGTCGCTGAATCGATCAGAAATTAGCGAGAGACGATTTACGATTTATGAGGAACGCTATCAAGTCCCGCTGTTGATTGCTATTGTTCTGATTTTTATTGAACTCACGTTGCCTGCTAGAAAACTTGCTGCTGTAATTCTACTATTTTGTTTTGCTGTTGAAAGCAGTTATGCATCGGAAATCTCGAGAAAATCCCGAACCTTGGAAGAGTATCTTCAAAATCAGGCTGGAATTAGTGCTCTCAAGGAAGGCAAAATAGAGGAAGCGATTAAGAAATTTGGTGCGGCGCAAGCTATTGAGCCGGATCGACCTGAATTTGATTTCAATCAAGGAGTTGTTCAGAAAGAAGCAGGAAATTTAGACCAGGCAATTGACACTTTTAAGAGGTCTGGGGATTTAGCGCGAGTACGCGGAGACAGTAGTATGTCGGCGAAGTCCAATTATAATTTGGGAGGCGCCCTGGCAAAGAAGGGCGACTTCAAGGGCGGTACGGAAGCTTATCTATCGGCCATCCGTGACGCCAAAAAAGCTCAGGACCCACGACTAGAAGCGTCCGCCAGAAAGAATCTGGAACTTTTGTTTAAAGAGATGAAAGAACAAAAGCAGCAACAGCAACAACAAGCCCAAGCGAATCAGAAAGAGGAAAAAAGCCAACAGGAAAAAAAGAATTCTGAAAACAAGGGCCAAAATGAAAATCAAGGGAAGCAGCCACGAGAAACACAAAACGGGGAAAAAGAGGGGACTCAACAAGTTCCCATTTATAAGCAGTCGCAGCAGAGAAAGGATAATTTCCGATCTGAAAAAATGAAGCAGGAAGATGCGGAACGCGTCTTTTCGGAACTCTCTGCGAAAGAACGTGAACTCCAAGAAAAATTACAGAAGCAAAATGCTAAAACAATTCAACGTACAAAAGATTGGTAAGAGTAAGAGAGTTGCGGCGTTCGGGCTTGTTGCTATTCTTGCCGCAAAGAGTGCGATGGCCGACGTTGATTTCTCGGCAAGTGTTGATCGACGGGAGATTCCGCTGAGTGGAACCGTTGCGCTTCGCATAACGATTCGATCGGAAGATCAATCTGGTTCAACGGAGCCTTCGTTTGAGGCGTCAGATTTTCAAGTTCTCAATGATTACAAATCCATTTCGGTTGAGTCGCATTACGATTCGAATAGTGGTCGTTTTCAAGTAACTAGAAAAAATCTCTTTACCAAAGTTCTTAGACCCACCAAACTAGGTCTTCTTAAGATTTCGAAAATCCAGTTAAATACGGGCGGAAAAATTCTACGCGCACCGGACATCACTGTCCGGGTGGTGTCGTCTAGTGCGGGCGGTAATTCCAATAACGCTAACTCTCCTAGTCGTCGATATGATGATGACAGCGATGTTGGTTTAGGAAAGCCCGTATTTGTTCGTGCCGAAGTTTCTAGGAAGGCCGCCTATAAGGGCCAACAAATTGTCGTGAGCTATTATGTTTATCATCGAGTAAGAATTTTTAATCTACAACTAGATAAATTCCCTTCGCTGCCGGGATTTTTAAGAGAGGACTTAGATGTTCCTCTGGTTAGTCAGCGCTATCAAGTGGAAGAGGTTAAGGTGAACGGCGTTCCATATCAAAGGACACTATTGGCGAGATATGCTGCCTACCCACTCCAGGATGGAAATTTAGAAATTGATCCGATGTCGATTAAGTTTTCCTATTACTCAAAACCTCAAGAGCCCGCTATCGATGATGAGGATCCTTTTTTTGGATTTTTCCAGCAACTTGTCCCGAAAAATGGGGCTTCCGAAAGTGAGAAAGTTACCATTCATATAACACCTCTTCCTGAGAATGGTCGACCGGCAGATTTTAGTGGAGGGGTAGGAAAATTCTCAGTGGTTTCGGCTATCGACAAATATGAAGTTCGCCAGGATGAAGCCGTCACACTTACGCTAAAGGTCGAGGGTCAAGGCAATATTTCGGCAATCAATAGTCCTAAACTAAATTTGCCAGACGGAATTGAGCTATTTGAGTCTAAAGGGCGATCTCAAAATAGTAAGTCCGGATTGAGTGAGAAAATTTTTGAAATCCTATTTATTCCGCGCCGCACAGGATCGTTTACTTTACCCGGAGTGGAATTTTCCTTTTTTGATCCGGATGAGAAAATTTACTATAAGAGGTCCACTGAGCCGGTCATTCTCAATATTTTGCCTTCTCAAAAATCTCCCGAAGAAATTGAGAATCGGAATGTTACAACCGTTCCTTCGAATCACCCGTCTGAAGAACCACGCGGGTTTAAATTACCAGATGAAACAGGGCTTAGCAAAACTCCCTTTCATCTTTGGCGTCTCTTCTACTGGGCTTTTGCAGGCGTTTTCGCAGCTTTTATCAGTCTCATCGGAATAGATAGTATTAGGCGAAAAAGAGAGCAGGCTCGAACAAAAGGTCCTTCTCCGCACGCAGAGTTTGAACAAACTCTTCAAAAGCTCAGACAACTCTCCAAAGAATCCGGTGGGTCCGGTGCGCATGGTGGTGCGCCCAGTACAAATGACCAGATTGTGCAAATTTATGATGATCTTATGGATGCATTTTCGCGATTTTTGGATCATAAATTTGGTGTTCATGTCCAGGGACTCTCCAGACTAGAACTAGAGAACTTTTTACTGCAGTGTGGGGTAAAGCCGGAGATCTGGCAGCAACTCGCAAGTTTGTACGAATTTGCAGAATCTGTTCAATATTCTCATCAGGAGGCGGCTGAGAAGTCTCCCGCTTGGATCGAGTTACCAAAAAAGTTAAATGACGCGGAAGAGATTTTCCGAGCGATTTCAAATCTACGTTGAAGCGGCGGACCTAGGCGAACGCTAGCTAATGTCTCTCACTTCCGATATAAGAGCTAGAGGGTTGGCATAGCGTCCCCCTCTCAATTGAAAACTGAATACAAGGAGACTCCACAATGACAATGGGCACAGGAGCGAGATCGCGCTTTGAAGCAATTAGAGAAATTGGTTCTCGAGTACCGAGAAAATTTGATCCGCCGAGGGACGAACAGGGAAAGAGGCTTAAAATCTCTGAATTTTATGGAGTCAACACCTTCGATATTCACAAGATGAAAGAAAAGCTTCCGAGAGATGTTTACGTTAGGCTGATTTCTACTATTGAAAGTGGCAAGAAACTGGATCTTGAAGTGGCGAACGCGGTTGCCAATGCCTTTAAAGACTGGGCTCTTTCTCGAGGCGCTACTCATTTCTGTCACTGGTTTCAACCTCAAACGGGCCTCACAGCTGAAAAGCACGACGCTTTTATCAGTTTCGACAAAGACAATCGCATATTAGAACGTTTTTCCGGGTCGCAGCTTATTCAGAGTGAGCCCGATGCTTCTAGCTTTCCCTCCGGCGGAATGCGAACGACCTTCGAGGCTCGCGGGTATACAGCGTGGGATCCCTCCAGCTCAGTATTTATTATGGAACACGCAAATGGAAAGACGCTTTGTATTCCATCCGTATTTATAAGCTACTATGGCGATGCCCTGGATGAAAAAACCGGATTGCTGAGAAGCATGGAAGTTCTTTCACAAAAAGCGTGTGAGCTGCTTCACTGCCTTGGAGAAACTAGCGCCAAGAGAGTTGTTTCCACACTGGGAGCCGAGCAAGAATATTTTCTGATTGATCGGAGTTTTTATCATTTGAGACCCGATTTAATGATGACGGGGCGTACTTTAGTGGGAGGACAGCCTCCTAAGGGCCAACAGCTTGAGGATCATTATTTCGGAAGTATTCCTGCCAGAGTACAGGCCTGTATGACGGAAGTGGAATATGAATTATACAAATTAGGTGTACCTCTCAAAACGCGGCACAATGAAGTCGCTCCTTCTCAATTTGAATGCGCGCCGATATTTGAGGAAGCAAATATTGCGACCGATCACAACCAGCTGACTATGGAAATTTTGAGAAAGATTGCTCAGCGCCATGGATTTACTGTTCTTTTCCATGAGAAGCCATTCGCTGGAATTAATGGCAGTGGAAAGCACAACAACTGGTCAATGATGATTAATGAAAGTGGCGACAACTTACTGGATCCGGGGCAAACACCTCATCAGAATTTAAGATTTCTTCTCATGCTAACGGGTGTGCTGAAGGGGGTTCATAAGCACGCAGGCCTGTTGCGGGCAGGAATAGCGTCGTCTGGTAACGATCATCGTTTAGGAGCAAACGAAGCACCACCCGCTATCATTTCAGTCTTTTTAGGAGACTATTTAAGTAAGATTCTAGACGTAATCGAAAATGGCAGAGAATCTGAGCCTAACGTCGAAGCAGCAGTTTTGCGTCTTGGTGTAAGCAAACTTCCTGAAGTAATGAGAGACAATACTGATCGGAATAGAACATCGCCGTTTGCCTTTACGGGAAATAAGTTTGAGTTTCGGGCTGTTGGAGCTTCCGCTTCGACAGCGTTTCCGATTACGCTATTGAATGCGGCTGTTGCTGATGCTTTTTCCGATCTTACTAAAGCAGTGAAAGCGAAGAGCAAGACATCGAAAAATAATGAGTCCGCCGTTTTGAGTGTCATTCGGGAAACCATCACGGAGACTCGGGCGATCCGCTTTGAGGGAAATAACTACTCCACGGACTGGGTAAATGAGGCTGAAAAAAGGGCACTTCCCCACCTGAGAAAGACCCCTGAGGCTCTGGAAGAGCTGGTGCAGCCAAAGTCTAAAGAAATGTTAACCCGTTTAGGAATCTATACCGAACGGGAGCTTATCTCTCGGTACCACGTGAGACTGGAACGCTTTATTAAGAATATGATGATCGAAGCAGACACACTTAAGTCGATTATTAGAACTCAAATCATTCCCGGTGCGCTCGCCTATTATAAGGATTTAGTTGAATCCGCCCATGCTGCAAAAATGGTCTCGGTAGAAGTGCCACAAATCGAAATCATCAATCATCTTGCGAAATTGATTTCTGGACTGCAATTTTCTCAAAACGAGATGGATAAGTTGATCAATAAGATTGAAAACCAACCGAGTGAAGAAGAAAAGGCCAGGCTTCTCTCCGTACAAATGTCCGCCGTAATGCACGAGATTAGGAAAATCTCGGACGATCTTGAGTTGGTCGTTGCGGATGACTACTGGCCCATGCCGAAATACCGCGAAATGTTGTTCTTGAGCTAGCGTTACAAGACCTCCCTAACGCGCTGGTACTATATATGTCGGATCGTGAGGGACTCCCTGGGCTAGCAGGCCATTTCATTGGTGCCGAGAACAGACTTCATGTCTTTCGTAACTTTCGCCATCCATGGCTGTTACGAATCTCGGCACCAATGAAATGGCCTGCTAGCCCAGGGGTCCCTCAAAATTCTTGACGTTTAGTATCAGTCTATGGCTAATGTCTTGTAATGAAATGGAAAGCTTGGGT
Source organism: Deltaproteobacteria bacterium (assembly GCA_013286765.1). Next base: position 11,250 of record JABDFB010000033.1, on the reverse strand, counting down.
TCGGGGCTGGTACGACCATAAGGTCCTCGAACGGAATTTATTAGGGCAGGTACTAAGGAAGTTTCGCAGACTCTTCTTGGGTTTGTTCCGTCCCCAATATATTGAGCAGTCCATCATTGAGAAACGAAAAGGCGATTGCCATCGTTGTGGATTATGCTGTGAGTTAGTCTTCAAGTGTCCGTTTCTTGGCAGAGACGGCCAAAATTTGCCCTATTGTCGAATCTATGGAGATCTTCGACCCACTAATTGTCGAACCTATCCTTTCGACGCAATAGATTCTGAAATCGATAAATGCGGGTTCAAGTTTGATTGATGCTTCCTTGATTTAATATGATAGTTTATCGCGGATTTAACACTCTAGACCAGGCTTCAAAAAGATCAGTAATTTCCATTGGCAACTTCGATGGAGTCCACCTGGGACACCAAAAAATTCTTAAATTAGCCATCCAAAAGGCCAGAGCGGTAGGTGCTCAAAGCATCGTTTATACTTTTCGACCGCATCCCCAAGTAGTATTGAAGCCTGAAGTTCCGGTCCAATTGATTACCTCATACGATGAAAAATTGAGAATCTTTGAAGATCTTGGAATTGATTGTGTGATTGAGGAGCCATTCGATAAAAAATTCTCGGAAATTGACCCAGACGCATTTTTTAAAATAATTCTCAAAAGGCTAAATGTCCACTCTGTCATCGTGGGATATGACTTTGGTTTTGGTAGCGGACGGCGTGGTGACTTGGAGCTTCTTAAGACGCTATGTCCTAAGTCGGGCGTGGAATTGGAAGTGGTTCACCAAGAGAGCGTTCAGGGCGAGCTTGCTTCCAGCACACGGATTCGAAATTTTCTCTTCGCAGGCGATGTAGCAAAAGCGTCTAGACTCATGGGCAGGCCCTTCTCGTATCAGGGAATGGTTATCCATGGCGACGGCAGAGGAAAAAAGCTGGGTTTTCCTACGGCTAATTTTAAGCTGGAGAATAAGTTAGTTGTCCCATTTGGCGTCTACGCATCGACGGCAATGTTTGAAGGAGAGGTTTACCCGAGTGTTACAAATATCGGAATTCGCCCGACCTTCCGGGATCTGCCCAAAGGCCCAAACACCGGCCAGGATGCCGCTTCTGCATTGATAGAGACGCATTTATTTGATGTGACGTTGGATCTATATGGTTCAATAATAGATGTGAAATTAATCGATCGCCTGAGAGGTGAGCAGAAATTTCCTGGCGTAGATGCGCTAAAAACTCAGATACAAAATGATGTAAGTCGGGCAAAAGAGATCCTTCTTACAGCGAAACTTCCTTGTCATTGACAAATTCCATTTAACAGCTCAACATCGAGAATAGAGCGACCAAGAAGACGGGGGAGAAGTATGTCGCGGCAGCTTGCCGAAATTTTGGCGAAAGACAAAATTATTACACAAACACAGTTTAACGAAGCAGTAGAAACTGCCAAATCAGGCAAGAGTCATATCCGTTATTTAATTGAAAAAAAGTACATTGCAGATCAAAAGCTCCTACAATATTTATGTCAAAAATTTGGCTTGCCCAGTGTCAACATTACGAAATTTGAGATCAGTCCGGAGATTATTCGGTTAGTTCCATTGGATTTGGTGCGGAAGAGCCAGTGTATTCCAATACAGGCTAATAAAGGAACCCTGGTCGTAGCGTTGTGCGATCCGACCTTTCTAACTTCACTCGAAAATTTAAAATACGTTGTAAAAATGCAAGTCGAAGCGGTCTTGACTACTTACTCAGCATTCGACGCAGCAATACAGAAATATTACGGGAATGCTGCTGCGTTTGGAGCTGCAATTGAGACTTTCCAAAAGGACAAGGAGAGTGTCCAAGAAAACGTAGCACTTGAGCTTGTGCAAGTGCATGAAATCGATACAGGATTGGCCGAGGAAGACGCGCCCGTGATTCAATTTGTCAACAGCGTCCTCGGTGAGGCACTTAGGAGAGGCGCCAGCGATATTCATTTGGAGCCTTACGAAAAGAGATGCCGGGTCAGAATGCGAGTGGATGGCATCTTATTGGAGATCGCACAGGTTCCGCTTGAAATGAAACGCGCCGTAACGGCTCGTTTTAAAATTATGTCTCGAATGGATATTGCAGAGTCCAGAATTCCTCAGGACGGTCGAATTAAGTTAAGAATCAACGGAGTCGAAGTCGATTTTCGTGTTAACAGTATTCCGACACTATTTGGCGAGAAGATCGTTCTAAGATCCCTCATCAAAAGCAATCTACAACTGGATTTGCTCAAGCTTGGTTTCGAGCAAAATCAACTTGAAACATTCAAAAAGGGTATCTATTCGCCTAATGGGATGGTGCTAGTTACAGGCCCTACAGGTAGTGGTAAGACGACTACGCTTTACTCAGCTATTTCTGATTTGAATAAAATTACGGATAATATTTCGACCGCTGAGGATCCAGTTGAATACAATCTGGAAGGTATCAACCAGGTTCAAGTTCATAAAGAAATCGGCCTTACTTTCGCAAGTATCCTTCGCGCTCTGCTTCGACAAGACCCTGACGTAATTTTAGTGGGTGAGATTCGAGATTTTGAAACGGCCGAGGTGGCTGTTCAAGCGGCACTTACTGGACATCTAGTTCTATCGACCGTACATACAAATGATGCTCCAAGTACAATCATTCGACTAATGAATATGGGACTAGAGCCTTTCTTGGTTGTAGGTTCAGTCAATACTATTGTGGCACAACGCCTACTTAGGACCATCTGTACCAGCTGTAAAATAGAAGTCTCTGTTCCAGTAGAAAGACTGGCACAAGTTGGTTTTAGTGAAGATGTAGCAAAAAGTTTGAAGACGTTTAAAGGTAAAGGTTGTTCGAAGTGCAATCAGACTGGCTACAAGGGTCGTGTGGCTATTTATGAAGTCATGGATTTTAGTACAACATTGAAAGAGCAGGTTTTAAAAGGGGCAAGTGTACTTGAACTGAGAAAACAGGCGGTGTCTGAAGGGATGGAGACGCTCCGAGAAGCAGCTCTAGAAAAAGTAGCAGCGGGCGTCACCACTTTAGAAGAAGCCTTAACTTTAACGCTGGAGAATTGAGATGGGAAAATTTAGTCTACCGGCACTATTAAAAGCGATGGTAGATCAAGACTCATCTGATCTACATATTACCGTAGGCGTGCCACCAATGTTTAGAATCCAAGGAAAGATGGTGAAGGTGAAGGCGGATCCCCTGACACCAGTGGATACCAAAGAACTTTGCTATTCGGTCATCACGGATTCTCAAAAGAATGAATTTGAGAAGCATCTTGAAATCGATTTCTCCTTCGGAATAAAGGACGTGGCTCGGTTTAGAGGAAATCTTTTTTTGCAGCGAGGATCGATAGGTGGGGTTTTCAGGAGAATTCCCATTGCTATACCTGATTTTAACACTCTCAATTTACCACTCGTTCTGAGAGACATTATTAAGCGTCCGAACGGGCTCTTTCTGGTGACTGGACCTACTGGGAGCGGTAAATCTACGACTCAGGCGGCATTGCTGGATATTATTAATAGGGAAGAGTTTGGACATATTGTAACAGTCGAAGATCCAATTGAATTTGTGCATACCAGCAAAAACTGTATCGTGAACCAACGCGAAGTAGGGATGGATACCCGAAGTTTTGCTGCAGCTCTGAGAAGAATTCTCCGTCAAGATCCAGACTATGTATTGGTTGGTGAAATGAGAGATCCTGAAACTATCGAAATGGCTCTGACGATGGCTGAGACAGGGCATCTTGTTTTTGCTACCCTTCATACGAATAATGCTATTCAGGCAATTAATCGAATGATCAATGTTTTTCCACCACATCAGCAAACACAGGTCAGGCAGGCGCTTTCATTTACACTTCAGGCAGTCTCTGCGCAACAACTGATTCCTACCGCTGATCGTACAGGTCGCGTCATGGCAGTGGAAATTCTGATTCCAACGATGGGTATTCGAAATTTAATACGAGAGGATAAAGTTCATCAGATCTACTCCCTTATGCAGGCTGGGCAGGAAGAAACTGGAATGCAGACGATGAATCAGAGTCTGGTCTCGCTCGTGAGAAAAGGTACCATTACTAAGGAAGCAGCCCTCGACCACAGCAATCTACCCGATGAGCTTGTCAAATTGCTGGCGGGAATTCAGGCCCGTCCAGGTAAACCAGGAGGCGGACCCTGATGGCAGAATTCCATTACGAAGGCATAGATCGTTCTGGAAAGAAAGTCTCTAGCCAGATAGATGCCCCAAATGAAGGCGAACTTCGAATGGTTCTGCGTTCGCAAGGAATTCGACCGACCAAGATAACAAAGCACAGCAGTATCCAAATGACATTTACCGAACTTCTGGGTGGTGGTCTCAGAAATATACCGGTGGAAGTCGTTTCAGGATTTACGAGGCAGCTTCAAATTCTCATTAGCTCCGGAATACCATTGGTCCAGGGACTAGAGATCTTAGCTGAACAATCGAGTCACTCCACTTTCAAGAGCGTTATTCAATCGGTTCAAGAAAAAGTATCACAAGGCTCTTATTTGTGGGAGGCGCTCAGTCGGTATCCTCAAGTCTTTCCTAAACTCTTTGTGGCATTAATTCGTGCTGGCGAAGCTTCGGGTTCTTTGGAAGCGATGTTAAAAAGACTATCGCGTTATATGGAAGATTCGAATCGCATAAGGCGTATGATTAAGAGCGCCATGATGTATCCCGTTGTTGTTTCATTTATAGGACTTAGCGTTGTGGTACTCATGATTGTTTTTGTGATTCCAAAATTCGAAGAAATGCTTAGGACGAGTGGACAGGAATTGCCTGCTCCAACAAAATTTCTAATTGAAACATCCCATTTTATTATGAATAATGCCGTGGTTCTGGTGGGAGTTGTCGGGATATCTGGTTATATTCTTATACGGTATTTAAGATCCAATGAAGGGCGAGGAATTGTCGACCGGATTGTCTATCGAATGCCCCTGTTTGGCGGATTGGCTCAAAAAGGTGGTATTGCTCGATTTGCACGAACAATGCAGACCTTGCTTATGTCCGGTATTAATCTCATAGATGCGATCGATATTTGTAGGGCAACGATAGATAATGTCGTATTGGAAGAGGCGGTTTCAAAAATAAGAGCCGACGTTGAGGCGGGTAAGCCTTTTGGATTAACACTGAGCAAACTGAACGTATTCCCAAAAATCGCCGTTCAAATGATCAGCGTCGGTGAATCAACTGGTAATTTAGATAAAATGTTGGAGAAGGTTGCCGTTTTCTTTGAAGAAGAAGTCGAAACGGTAGTGGGCGGGTTATCTAAATTAATCGAGCCTTTTGTCTTAGCTTTTTTAGGAATTATGGTAGGCGGAATACTGATCGCGATGTATTTGCCCGTCTTTAAGATTGCAAGCTCGGTGCAGTAAGAATCTTTGTGGGGCTTGGCGAATCTATTAAATTCCCAAAGTAGTGTTGAATAACGTTCCACCATCGTCGATCGTCCAAATATCGATAACAGTTGTTGTACTAATATTTCCAGCAGCACCGGCTGTAAAGGCAGCGGCACTTAGAACCGTCGATGGAAGATTGTTTTGAGCAGTCGGAGCAGGGGCTCCAACTTTGACGTTCGCAGCGTAGAATCCTATTCCAGCTGTTGCAGAAAAGGCATGTGCACAAGTATCGGCGGCGCCTCCGTTAAATGTAAAAGCCAAGCTGCAATCTTGTAGTGTTGTTCCACTTCCACAGTTTAACTTGGCAGCGCTATTGTTATCGAAGCCGATCGTGTAGTAGCGATTTGAATTTGTGGGGATTGTGTATCCAATGGCGGGCATACAAGAACTATAGGTTTGTGTTTCTACCTGAAACGATCGCTCCATGGACGCTAAAGAGGAGAGGTTAATCTTTGCTTCGGATTGTCTCGCTCTGGCTTGATATTTACTATAGTTAGGTACCGCCACGGCAGCTAAGATCCCGATGATTGCGACAACGATCATCAGCTCGACCAGCGTAAATCCTAATATTTTATTTAAATTTTTATTCATAAGCATCCATCTTTAGAAAGTTTCAATTCAACACTATTTTGAATTTAAGTAATTTAATTTTATCAAATCGCAATGGATCTGCAATATGATAAAATGAATATACTGAGTCGAAAGATGACACATCGCGAATCGAGGCAGATTAAAGTTGGAATTTTATGCATAATTTTAGGGGCTCAAATTGGGCTTGGGAATTACATTGCAAAAAATGAGAGCGCATGGGTAGAAACCCCCAATGACGATCCGATTTGGAGTTCAGAATTCATCAAAGTTATCAGTTTTGGACACTTGCCGTCGACTATTGACGGATTGACCATTCAGGCTTTCTTGGACCCAGCCTACCGAAGAATTAAAGGCGGAGGGGTAACGGCTCTTTACCGCCGATTAAATCGAGTGAGTGATTTAGATCCTGCTTATTTCGATCTATATTATGCAGGCGCCAATGTATTGGCGGTGATTCTGGGCGACGGGGTTGGTGCTCGTGATTTACTTTTAAAGGGTTCAAATTTCCTGACTAAGGAATTGCCCGGGTACCCTGAGCCGTTTAAGGCTAAGGTTTGGAGTCGGGCGTGGAGTCTTTATGTAGTTTTAGCCTATGTTTATTTGTTTGAACTTGAAGACCTCAATCTGGCATCACATGCATTTTTAGAAGCCGCAAAATACAGCGAAGCACCTAGCTATTTATTCCATCTTAAGAATCGAATCGAAAAACCGGGAGGCCGATACGAGGTTGGTCTAAGAGTTTTAAATACGCTCAGACAGAATGCGATCAGAGCAAAAAGTGACGAAGAAGTGATCAAGGAGTTGGATCAAAAAATAAAAAATCTTTCAGTAGCTCAGTTTATTTTTGAAATAAATTTTAAATTTTTACAATTTCAGAAAAGACACCCAGGTAAGACTCAGGCGCAGATCTGGGCTGTTTTTCAGCAGAGAAGTGATCCGTGGGGTGGGACTCTTAGTTTAAATAAAGAAGGAAAATTAATCACTTCGACAACTTTTGAACCGGTTTTTGGTTTGCATTAACATTATTCTTTGCATTGACCTTGTTCACCAGATCCTCTAACCTTTTCAGAGATGGTTAATGCAATTGAAATTCAAAATGTTCATCAAAAATTTAGAGTTGGCTTTTGGATGAAGCCTGTTGAAATTCTAGGGGGAATAAATCTAAGCGTGCCAGAAGGCTCTCTCTGTGGGTTTCTGGGAGAGAATGGAGCTGGCAAAACAACTCTGATCAATCTCATAGTTGGATTAACAAAGCCGACTCAAGGGCGAATTAGAATTTTTGGTAACGATGCAATATCGAAAGAAGCAAAAATTCGAGTGGGCTATCTACCAGAGCGACCTTATTTTCATGAGCATTTAACTGGAGAAGATTTCATAAAGTATTTCGGCGCGTTATCGGGTCTCAAGCGTTCCGATCAATCGTCGAGATGTGAAAAACTACTGACGATGGTGGGCCTCGGCACCGCCCGGAAAGTTGAATTGGGAAATTACTCAAAAGGAATGCTTCAACGGATTGGAATCGCTCAGGCCTTGGTTCATGATCCGGATCTTCTTATTTTTGATGAACCGATGAGTGGATTGGACCCGGTAGGTCGACGGGAAATTCGAGAGCTTATGGTGAGTCTAGCGTCTAGCGGTAAGACGGTTTTCTTCAGTACTCACGTTATTTCGGATGTTGAAGCTATTTGTGATCGGGTTGCTATCATCAAAAAAGGCCAGCTGATTAAAATGGGTACATTAGGTCAGTTGCTAAATGATTATACGGAACGCTTCGAAATACTATTTGAGTCGCAGACAGGAAAACCGAATCAGGAGTTGGCTCTCGAATCGGTGCAGAAGCTACCAATCGGTTTCAAAGGAATTGTTTTGGGGCAGGAAAAGCTAAAAGAAGCGCTATCAAGGTTGATTGCCTCCAATGCGAAGATTCTATCGGTGACATCGAATCGTTCGTCCCTGGAATCCTATTTTATGGGTGGAGGAAATAGTGCGTAGTTCAGTCAAAATGCCCTCTGCCATTCAAGTGATATCAGCGATCGGGAAAGTGACTTTTTTTGAAATTATGCGGGATCGTGTTCTATATAATATTCTGCTCTGTTCTGTTCTGCTGCTTTCGGCTGAGTGGGTCGCCTCCCAATTGGCAGCGATTCATCCGGAGCGCGTCGTTTTAGATTTTGGATTGTCATCCATTTCGATTTCTGGTGTAGCGATGGGGTTATTAATTGGTGCCGGCCTCCTGAGTCGAGATATGCGGAATCGCACTTTTCATATGGCGATCTGTCGACCTATTACAAAGACGCAGTTTATTTTGGGAAAGTTTACTGGAATATCGTGCGTCCTATTTTTGAATTGGTTCATCCTCTCTTTTATCTATCTGATTCTGCTGTCGGCATTCGGACTTGATGGAATAACCTATCTGATAGGGGCGGACGCTCAGGGAATAAGTGCCTATTCCACTTTGTTCATAGCGATTGGATTTTGCTTCATGCAAAGCCTGCTTGTGGCGAGTTGGTCTATTCTGATATCAACATTCTCAACGACCTCAGTTTCTGTCGTTCTAGTGCTAGGGATCTATTTGGTAGGAAGCAATATTTCACAGTTGAAATTAGTTGCCGCTCGTTTAGAGTCGCCGTTAGGGCGTCAATTCTTACCAGTGATTGCCACCCTGCTGCCGAATTTTGAGTATTTTCAACTGGGCACAAAGGTGACGTATGGACTTCCTCTGGCCACAGCTTATGTTCTGCAAACGATCTTCTACGGTGGGTTGATGCTTTGTCTGACGCTGATGCTGGCTGGAATTTTAGTGAGAAATAGAGAGGGATAGTCAGATGGACGTTTTACCCCCGTGGTTTACAAATTTATTTAGTATTATGCTGGGGCTCGTTGTTGGTAGTTTTTTGAACGTGGTGATCGTCCGGCTTCCTAGGTCCGAGTCTATTATCAGGCCTCGAAGTGCATGTCCTCACTGCCATAAATTAATTAGATGGTGGGAAAATATTCCGATTCTTAGTTTTATTTTATTGGGCGGAAAGTGCCATGACTGTAAGAAGCCCATTTCTATCCGCTATCCTATTATTGAAGCCCTGACGGCCCTCCTATTTGTGACCGCAAAAATACGGTTTGGATGGACGCTCTCTTTGGTTATTCGTGACTGGCCCTTTATGGCTTTGATCATCTCTATTGCATTTATTGATCTCGAACATCGTATTATTCCGGACATTTTAAGTGTTGGAGGTCTTATATTAGGTATATGTATTAGTTTGATTTTCCCTGATTTGGGAATTTTAAAAGCAGCCTCAGGAGCAGCGCTGGGATTTGGATCTTTTTATTTTTTAGCTTGGGCTTATCAACGCTACACTGGCAGAATGGGATTAGGGGGAGGAGATGTTAAATTGCTTGCCATGCTTGGAGCATTTATAGGACCGGAAGGTGTTCTTGCGACGATTTTGATTGGATCTGTTTCGGGAAGCGTTGTCGGAGTTGTATGGGCTCTTACACTCCAAAGAAAAAATGTAATGAAATTTTCTATTCCCTTTGGCCCGTTTCTGATTGTAGGTGCTTTATACTATTATTTATTAGGTGATATTTTATGGTTCCGATACATGATTCCGACTTAGCAGAAGAACGATGGACCAAAGCAAGTTGGTCTAATTTTGAACTTTGGGAAAAAGTTGAGATACGAGAGAAAAGAAAGAGGCAGATCTGGATATTTGCTACATTTTTTCTTTTCTTTATACTATCTGCGATACCGGTAGCTGTTGATCAATGGCCCAAATGGACAACTCAACATCTCGTGGGCAAGTTAGCTCGAGAGATCAATCAAATGAAAAGAGATGCGAGTATTGCCCGTACTGCCTATCGGCTCAGATTCGTTGAAGATGGAAAGCTCAAATATGAGATCGAAAAATTAAAGAGCTGCTCTGATACGCGAGGCGACTTGGTTCGTTCCGTTTCATTGGATAGTGAGTACCTCACCGATAAGTCGTATACCTTGATTTTGCCCCATCGAGCTAGTTCTCTCGAGATTCCGGGTTTAATTAGTCAGGTTTGCTTTGATCCGTTATCTGGAAGTAGTGTAATTGGGCATCCTGACAAGAATATGGCAGGGTTTGGTATAATTTCAGTCAATGATTTGACTGAAAAGAGACTAGATCGCATGTCAATTCTATTGATATCAGGTTTATCAGCAGAAATTAACTTTGAGTAGTTGATCCTTTACGCCACCCAGGTAGAATTTAATAAAGAGAGTGGGGGAACATTGAAAATTCAATGGTCCTTGTTAAAGGAAAAATTGAGACAAATCCCGTCTTTAATTGAAGGGAATAAGACCGTCGTAGGTCTCAGTATAGGTACGTCATCAATAAAACTTATTGAATTAACAAAGACGGGTAGTCAATGGAAGCTAGCTCATTTCGGAATAGTCCAGCTTCCTGAGGAAGTGATCGTCAATCGAGAGATTGTTAATTCGATATCCGTGGTCGACAATATCAAAGCGCTTATTAATCAAATCAAATTAAAATCAAAATTTATTTGTACGTCTTTATCTGGAACTTCGGTCATTATCAAGAAGATGACCCTGGAAGTTCAGAATATGAAGGAACTTCAGGATCAGGTGTTTTGGGAGGCGGAGCAATACCTCCCATTTGATATCTCGGAAGTAGTTATGGATTACCACGTGCTGTCTCGGGCAAAAGACAATAAAACGGATGTTATTCTAGTTGCTGTAAAAAGATCCGTTCTCGACGGGTACATGGAGTGTGTGGAAGGGGCTGGACTCAAACCCAAGGTTGTTGATTTAGATTTTTTTGCTCTTCAAAATGTCTTTGAAGCCAATTACCCGAATAATCCGGGAGAAGCGGTCGCACTCGTCGATATAGGGGCAAGCTCCACCAAGCTAGCCGTTGTTCATGCTGGGGTTCCTGTTTTCACTAAAGACTCCACCATCGGTGGGCGTCTCCTTACAGCCGAAATTCAAAAAAGCCTAAATCTATCGTACATAGACGCAGAAACTCTAAAAGTCGGGGGTGGTCAAGACGGTTCGACCCCTCAAGAAGTGAGTGATTTGATGCACACGATGTCGGAGAACGTCGCGACTGAGATTAAAAGAGCACTAGATTTTTATAATGCCTCATCCCCTTCAGCTCCGGTCGCTTATGTGCTATTGGCCGGAGGCAGCGCAAAAATACCCGGTCTTTCGGCAGTTGTTGAGGAGTTGGTTGGTCTTCCGACACAACTTATGAATCCATTTAATTC
>JABDFB010000032.1:20699-20841 GCA_013286765.1 Deltaproteobacteria bacterium | reverse complement strand
GGTATCGAGTGGGCCTTTCCGAATGGAATGGCCTGGGAAATCGATTCCACTGATCCGGGTTTCTGCGGAAAATTGAATGAAATGAGAGTTTTTAGGTTGGAGGGTTTTAACATCCAATTTTTCTGCTAGAGCTACGATCGAT
>JABDFB010000032.1:0-20689 GCA_013286765.1 Deltaproteobacteria bacterium | reverse complement strand
AAGAAAAGTGGAAATTTGCGACACGGATGGGCTATTTGGGCCGCTGTCGCAGTCGTTTTTCCGGGATTCCAGGGGCAGGAACGAAACGAGAGGCCATTCTATTTCCGATTGTGATGGTACCTGTTTTATCGAGTAGAAGAATATCGATATCGCCAGAAGCTTCCACAGCTCGACCGGACATAGCTAAAACATTTCGCTGAACTAGGCGATCCATTCCAGCAATACCGATGGCAGAAAGCAGACCACCTATTGTCGTAGGAATAAGACAAACCAGAAGAGCTACTAATATGACAATAGAAATGGGCGTCTGAGAAAAAAGTGCAAACGGCTTAAGAGTCACTGTAGTCATCAAGAAAACAAGAGTCAGACCGACGAGAAGAATATTAAGTGCAATTTCGTTTGGAGTCTTTTGTCGAACTGCTCCTTCCACTAGGGCAATCATTCGATCGAGGAAAGATTCCCCGGGATTCGTTGTTATTTGGACGAGAATACTATCTGACAATACTGTCGTCCCGCCCGTCACTGCGCTACGATCTCCACCCGCTTCGCGGATTACTGGTGCGGACTCGCCTGTGATCGCTGATTCATCAACAGATGAGATTCCTTCAACAACCGTTCCGTCTGCTGGAATTACTTCGCTGGCTTCGACGACGACTAAATCACCTTTTTTTAGCAGAGATGATGGAATGAGTTCTACTTCGCCATTTTTTGTTTTTCGTTTAGCTTGAGTTTCCGTTCGGGTTCGTCTGAGAGATTCAGCTTGAGCTTTGCCACGGCCTTCGGCCATTGCTTCGGCGAAATTTGCAAAAAGGACCGTAAACCATAACCAGAGAGAAATTTGGCCGGTAAAGAAGATGTCTCTAAAACCTCCGTTAATTCCGCTTTTAAAGCCGGCTGTAAAGATCTGATGACCTAACTGCCCACAAAAGGCAACGGTCGTGAGAAAACTTCCTGCTTCTACAACAAGCATGACCGGACTCTTTACAAGCACCTTTGGATGCAGTTTTTTAAATGCGTCTATTAACGCGTCCTTGGCGAGATCTGTGTCCCAAATGGGTGAGTTTTTCATCCTTTCCCTCCTCCTATCATTCGAATATGCTCGGCAATGGGACCTAATGACAAAGCCGGGAAGAAGGTTAGGGCTCCCACAAGAACAATTATTCCGATTAGCAATAAAGCGAAAAGCAAATTATCGACTGGAAAAGTACCTTCGTTTTGAGGGTGCACTTTCTTTTTAGTCATGGATCCCGCAAATGCAAGCATTGGGATCAGCATAAAATACCGCCCAAAGAACATTGCGAATGCGAGAGTCAGAGTCCAAAAGGGGGAGCTTGCGTTCAATCCAGCAAAAGCGCTTCCATTATTGGCGGTTGCCGAGCTGTAGCTGTAAAGTAGTTCCGAAAAACCGTGGCTACCTGGATTGCCGAGACCGGCAATTCCGCTGGGACTAATAGAAGCTATGGCTGAGAAGCCCAGACTGAGCAATGGCACCATAATCAAGGCAAGCATAATGTACTTTAAGTCCCGTGCTTCGACCCTTTTTCCTAGGTATTCGGGTGTGCGTCCAATCATTAGGCCGGCAATAAATACGGTCAAAATAATATACATCATCAGTCCGTAAAGACCACTACCAGCTCCTCCAAAAATTACTTCTCCTAGAGTCATGTTGACAATCGTCACGAGCCCACCCAGCGGCGTAAAACTATCGAGAGCTGAGTTTGTAGCGCCACAGGATGAATCCGTTGTGACGCTAGAAAAGAAAGCTGAGCTAAAAATTCCAAAGCGTGTTTCTTTTCCTTCCATATTGGAATTTGTAGAACAACCTAATTGTTGAAAAATAGGATTTCCGGAATATTCTAAATGAGGTACCAAAATTGCCCCGACCAGAAAGACGACTGCGACAGCGGCCCAAATAGCCCATCCGTGTCGCAAATTTCCACTTTTCTTACCGAGGAGATAAATAAGTCCGGCGGGGATCAAGAGAATGGAGAGGTATTGGACGAAATTAGAGAGGGGGGTGGGATTTTCATAGGGATGTGCCGAATTGGCATTAAAGAAGCCCCCGCCGTTTGAACCCAGGAGCTTGATCGCTGCTTGTGAAGCGACAGGACCCTGAGCAATAAGTTGTTTGCTTCCTTCAAGAGTTGAGACTTGTTGATAAGGAAGAAAATTCTGGATCACTCCTTGTGACATGTAGAACGTTGCTAAAATTACGCAAAATGGCAGCAAAATATAGAGGATGCATCGGATGAGGTCCGACCAGAAATTTCCGATTCCTTGGCCTTTTTTTTGTGTTAAGCCGCGAACCATAGCTACAGAAGCGGCTATTCCCACAGCGGCAGAAATAAAATTTTGTAGAGTCAGAGCCACCATTTGAGAGAAATAACTCATAGTGCTCTCACCGGCATAGGATTGCCAATTGGTATTGGTAGCAAAACTGACGGCCGTATTAAATGCAAGGTGAGGAGCAATCGTACCGAAACCTTGTGAATTGAGAGGCAGAATTTGTTGAATTCTTAAGATTCCGTACGTAAATATCATGGTGACTGCGCTAAAAACGAGGAGATGAATCGAGTACTTCGGCCAGGTTTGGTCTTCTTCGTGGTTAACGCCGACTTTTCTGTACAAAAATTTCTCAATAGGTCCAAGAAATCTGCTTAGGAATAGGGGCTCTTTGTCGAAAACACGTACAAAATAGATTCCAAGCGGTTTTGTGAGCAACGCTAGAATTCCTAAGAAAAGAAAAATTTGAAAATAGTCTTTAATAGTCATTGGTTTCTACAAATACTTTAGGTTTTAGCCAATAGGTACTGAATTGCCGCGAAGTTCTCCATTCCACTAGAATTTTTCTGGAAAGAGAAGAGCGTACAGAAGGTAGCTAAACATGAAGATGGAAAGGGTTAGTACAATTAGATCAGGGGTGAGTAGGGTTGCCATAGTATCTCCTATTATTTTAATTTCTCGCACTCATGAACAAAAGCTATACTTGTTCCGAATAGGATGATGAATAGGGCCAGGTTCATGAGATCCGTCATTTTTTATGCCTCCTTCGGGGCACACTATGTGTCAAAGCAAGATTAGGGCCAGTTTGAAAAAAATTTTCAAATTATAAAAATTAGCCATTTATAGCTACTTTTTAATAGTCCTTGCTCAAGGTATCTTCCAAACAGCCTTTAAAACGTTAATAATTTTAAAGTAATCCTTACAGAATGAAAGCTCCGGAATTCCTACAGAAACTTGTAAATTGGCCTGTACAGAGGTTTCACAAAGACATAGAGTAAATATAAAGTGTAACTATGGATAGCTTTGTAGAGCTTATTGAGAAAAAGAAAAAAGGTTCTCTCAAAGTATATCTAGGATACGCTGCTGGTGTCGGCAAAACCTACGAAATGCTTCAGGAAGCGCATAGGCTCAGGCAGCGTGGAATCGATGTCGTTATTGGCTATGTTGAGCCTCACGATAGACCTGAAACCTGGGCTCTCGTGTCGGGCTTGGAACAAATTCCGCGACAGTCAGTCAAAGTTGCTAACAGAGAATTTCCTGAAATGGATGTGGATGCGATTCTCAAGCGCCATCCTCAGGTGGCTCTAGTCGATGAACTTGCTCATACAAATATTGTTGGTGTTAAGAATGAGAAACGTTATCAAGACGTTCTTTTGTTGTTAGACCATGGGATCAATGTAATTTCGACATTGAACGTTCAGCATCTCGAGTCGGTGGCTGATAAAATCTCTCAAGCTACCGGAATTCCTGTGCAGGAGAGAATTCCGGATCAAATATTGCGAAGATCGGATGAAATTGTCATTGTCGATGTTTCCATCGAGGAGCTAAGGGAACGCCTACGTTCTGGAAAAATCTACGAAAGAAAAAAAGCTGAAAAAGCGCTGATGCGGTTCTTTACGTATGATAAACTTTCTTTTTTGAGAGAAATGGCGCTCCGAGAAGTTGCAGGCGACCAGGTTAGAAAAATCTATGAAAGAGATTTATTGTCACAGCCAGCTGCCCAACTCGTCGAGGAAGCGGTCATGGTTGCATTAAGTTCCGATCCAACCCATGTTCAGGTTCTGATTCGGAAAGCGACAAAAATGGCTGCGCAGTTTTCTACTCGTTGTTATGCGGTGTATGTTCAAAAAAGAAGTGAGGCTCCAACTAAAATTGATGCTACTGTTCAGAGAAAGCTTCAGAACAATATGAAATTGGCCAAAACGCTGGGTGCCGAAGTTATTACGCTTCAAAATGACAACGTAGTAGAGGCATTAATCAATTTTGCAGTTCGGCACCGAGTGAGACACGCTATTTTTGGAAAATCTAAGAAAGCACCATTGCTCGACTTATTGAAAGGATCTGTTATCTTAAATTTTATTCATGATTCGGTGGGAATTGATGTGCATGTTGTAACAACAACGGGGGAGCCTAGTTATGAGAAGTCTCCCAACCCTTAGACGAAACTTCATCAAAAGTTTTATTGCGATCGTTGGGATCTATAGCGTTCTGGGTGTTTTTCTAATCTTTGCGGTCCTATTGGCGAGTCGCACCACCCCCAGGCTATTGCACTTGAACTATGATTCGATAGTTGCTTCAAGACAGATAAAAGACGCCTGGTATGGCTACGCCGACGATGCCAAATTCCGGTGGCGAACGAAACAGGAATGGATAAATCAATTCGATAATGCGCTTCGCTTTGAAGAAGGAAATATTACGGAAGTCGGGGAGAGTGAAGCGGTCGCAGCAATTAGAGCTCTCTGGGAAAGTACAAAAAAGAGTGGATTACCACCTGATGAACACCACTTTCAGGACATGATTCGCTCTTTAGATCAGGTGGTGAAGGTCAATGAAAGCAGTATGTTTGGCCTGGCGGAGCAGAACGCCGATCTGAGTCGAGACGTATTATTTGGAGCTATTGTTTATCTATTTATTACTTTGATATTATCAGCAATTTTTGTGAATAGCATGGCCACTCGCTTGGCGCGTCCACTTAAGAGTATCGCCGAAGTATTAGAGGTCACGCCGGATTTTACGAAACACTTACGCTTGCCTGAGCCCACCAGCCTGGAGGTTTACATATTGACTTCGAAGCTGAATCAGCTTTGGGAAAAATTACGTGAAACGACCCAGCTGAACGTGAAGGATTTAGTTCAACAGAAGAGAAAGCTAGAAACGGTTCTCTGTTCTGTTGAAGATGCGCTTTTGGTACTTGATGTGTTTAAGAATGTTTCGCATTGTACGGAGCTTTTTTCCAAGATTATCGGATTGAAAACAGAGCAGATTTTGGGCCAGAAATGGAAAGATCTCTCCAGTATGTCGGAAAATTACTTGAAGCTAAGAGACTCCCTGAATCCGGACATGGTGGACATAAGGGAAGTCGAACTTTGGGTGAATCATTCAAAACGAATTTTTTCAGTCAGAAGTAAGAAGATTGAAGGACCAGGTGGAAATTTGATTGGGGTGCTCTATTTGCTCCACGATATGACCGAAAAGCGGCAAAGGGATCGCCTTAGGAATGAATTTATCGATCTTCTATCGCATGAGTTAAAAACACCGCTTCAGTCGCTTGGTACGGCGTCCGAACTTCTCTCAGCACAAAAAGATCAGTTTTCACCTGATATGGTGCTTTTGATTGACACTATTTCGGAAGACATAGATCGAATTCGTGCGGTGGCAAACGAATTTGTACAGATTACTCAGTCTCAGGATAAGATCTTGAGACTTCATTTTGACCAGGTTCCGATTAACTCTCGTATTCGAGATTGGATAAAACCATTCTACGTTGTGGCTAGGGATCGAAGGGTTAAAATCGATTGCGTTCAAAAAGGCTCAGATACCATATGGGCAAATGTAGATCCGGTCAAATTTCCGTGGGTTATTTCGAATCTACTGGCTAATGCGGTCCGTTTTTCTCCCAAAGGTGGTACCGTTCAGGTGAGCATTACTGATACCCAACAGCTGGTTGAAATTACTGTGAGTGATGAAGGGCCTGGAGTCTCAATAGGAGATCGAAAGAAAATCTTCGATCCATTTTTTCAATCGCGAACACCAGCGGTCCAGGGAAACCGAGGATTATTTGGGCTTGGTTTAACCATCGCGAAGGAAGTGGTCGAGGCTCACGAAGGCAAGATAGAATATTTGCCTCGAAACCCAAAAGGTTCTACATTTAGAATAACTTTACCTAATCCCAATCAGAAATAGAGTTGCCGATATAGGTCGCCAGATTGGGAAACGAGGTGGGAGGTTGGTACCATGGAATCGGTTCCCTTAAGAGTCTTATTGGTTGAAGATGATAAGAATATTCGTCAAACGCTCTCACTGAGTCTAAAGCAGCTCGGCTGTGATATTTTGGTTGCCAGTTCGAAAGACGAAGCGATCCAGATTCTAAAAAAAGAGGCGGTTGAATTTTTATTAACCGACTTTAAATTAGAGAAACATAATGGGATAGAGGTTTTGAAAGTCGCAAAATACTTACAACCCCATGTTGTTGGGGTTGTAATGACTGCGTTTGCGTCTTTCGAAAACGCGGTTTTAGCTATCAAGGAAGGTGCCTACGACTATCTTCCTAAGCCATTTTCAACGGCGCAGCTCAATCATCTTCTGAGTAAAGTGGGGGCGTTGGTTAATTTACAAAGAGAAAATCAAGCGTTGAAAAAAAATTCCTATCGTCTGGATTATTTTGCGGGGATGACTTCGCCCGCAATGGTGCGGCTGGAAGAGTTTGTTAACAAAGTAGCCCCGACGGAGGCGACGATTTTGATGACTGGCGATAGTGGCACCGGAAAAAGTGAATTGGCTAAGCTAGTGCATCAGCGATCACCCAGAGCTCGCGGGCCCTTTGTCGTAGTGAACTGTACAAGCTTAACGGAAACGTTACTAGAATCGGAAATCTTTGGTCACGTGAGAGGCGCTTTCACGGGCGCTACTCAAGATCATGTTGGAAAATTTGAGCTCGCGCAGAAGGGTACCGTATTTTTGGATGAAGTCGGAGACCTTTCGCTAACTGGCCAAGCCAAGCTTCTGCGATTTCTGCAAGAAAAGGTCATTGAAAAAGTCGGAAGCAATAAAACAATCCCGATTGATGCACGAGTCATTGCCGCGACTAACAAGAATCTGGAAGAAGCCGTTAGAAATGGGAAATTTAGAGAAGATCTTTATTATCGGCTGAATATTTTTGAGTGTGCCCTAGTACCGCTCAGATACAGGCAGGAAGATCTATCTGTACTGATCAATGCATTCTTTAAGGAATTTCAGATTCACTACAAACAGCCCGAAGATAAGAAAATTCCACCTGTCGTAATGGATTATCTGCTGAGATATTCTTGGCCTGGGAATATTCGGGAGTTGAGAAATACGTTGGAGCGCATTGTGTTGCTGTCCAGCGGTCGGGAAATTCAAGAAAGTGATCTACCCGAATCGATTCGGAAGCAAAAACAGGAAGATTCTGCGCCTGAGGCGCCCCTGATTAAGTTGGAAGATCTGGAGAGAAAACATATTGAAAGAGTGTTGGGTCTCGAAAAAAATCAGGAAAAAGCCGCAGAAATTCTAGGCGTGACGACGGTGACGTTGTGGAGAAAGAGGAAACAATACGGGCTGCCTTAGGTGTATACATCTAATCCCAGAAATATTGCTAGTTGGTATTGGTTTCGGAATTTGCCAAGATCTTTAAAAAATTCGGGGTGTCTTGCGAAATTTAGCCCTGCCCGATGCAAGTAGTGCACAAGACTCTTGCCGTCTTTGTCCTCGTAGTCCGCAGACTGGTCAAGAAGTAAACTTAATTTTTCCCTTCCTCTGGCGTAATCTTCCGGCGAAAGTTCGCGGCCGAAGAAAGAAAAATTATTTTCTAATTGTGTTTTAGATTTATTTTTTGAATATAGATCTGCCTTATATTCCAATAGGCTATGGAAAACATCATTTGGTAAAGAGCTTTGGTGCAAGGGTGTAAAACCCTGGCACGGAAATTAACAAAGAATGAAGCTAACCAATTTTCAAGGAGGCTAAGATGAAGAAAGAATATGATCTGACAAAAATGGAATTTAAAAAGAATCCCTATGCAAAAAAGCTTAAAGAGCAAATCACTATCCGATTAGATCATGAAGTAGTCGCCTATTTTAAAGGAATCGCCCAGGAAAACGACATCTCTTATCAAGCTTTGATTAATCTCTACCTCAAAGACTGCGTCAAATCCGGGAAGAAGCCAGTTACTAAGTGGCTTAAGGTATCCTAAAATGTCGTTTCCCGCCTATATGTATTGAATAGGAAATATTGATTGATCGCATTTCCATCGAGCGAAACCTAAAACGAAATAACATGCTTTTTTGAACCGGGTGCGCTTGTATTAAATAATTTCCAAGTGAAGAACATATTCCAGAAAGACCTGGGCCACCAAAAACAGCAGCCCAGGTTAGGGTTTTTAGAAAAAATTTAGATTGAAAATTGGATTTTTTCGGTGAG
This sequence comes from Deltaproteobacteria bacterium, assembly GCA_013286765.1. The sequence continues at coordinate 12,250 of JABDFB010000032.1, read as the reverse complement.
TCCTTTTTCGCTTATTGTATCGTTGAGTCGTTCTCACATCGGAGTGATTCACCAGTTGGGAGATGTAGTAGATATCTTCTCCATTCTCAATCAGCGAACTGATAAATGTGGCTCTTGCGCTGTGAGGTGTAATTCTCTTTTCCTTGTTAACCAGCTTAGCCCACTTTCCGACGATATATCCTAAGGCGGTATGGCTGAGTTTCTTTTTGGTTTTGCCGCTATGTGAGTTTTTCGTTGGCTGGAAGAGAAAATCTCCTTCCCCAATTTTGCGGCCGATCTTCTCCATCCAAGCAATATACTCATCAACGTAGTAAGCTGTAGTTGGATGAATAGGAATTTGGTTCATCTTTTGACCCTTGCCCATGTAGTAGAGAAAACGAATACCTTCCCGAGTTTCAAAGTTCGATAGTTTAAGATTTCTTAATTCGGCTTGCCTCATGCCTGTAGTAAAGAGAAGCAGAATTACCGCCTTGTGGAGAGGCGGTGCTTTTTCGATAACAATATCGAAAAAAGTCTTCATCTCGCGATCTGAAAACACTTGGGTCTCCTCTATAACAATTCGACTTGGCCTGGTACAAAACTCGGCCGGGTTTTTTTCGATAACCTCCCTTTCGAGTAAGAAGTAGAAAAAACTTGAAACCGCCGAAATCTTACGATTAATCGTATTGGGCGAAAAAAGCCCTTAAGTCGCGCCGATAGGCGTGCTCTGTCAATGGGCTACGGTTTTTCAAAAACTCGTAAAGCAAGTCCTCTACAGTTTCTCCTCCTGAGAGCAATACCAGCTGGTTTTTATTCATTTCGCATTATGATCCCTCCTGAATCAACGTGGCTTGATTGCCACAGATTCAGAATAGCCTTTAAATAATTGTATTGACATTGGTATTACATTGACATAACATGATGAGATGTATTTTGATTGGGACGACTCCAAGGCAGAATCCAATGGTTGGGCTTTCAGTAAAGAGCCAGGTTCTGCTGGTGGTTTTTGTTGAACGGGAAGAAGAGTTTATTCGCATTATTTCCGCTAGGAAAGCTGTCAAAGACGAAATCAATCAATACTTTTCGAGGGTGAAATTATGAAGACAAAATATGATCTTTCAAATGCTAAGGCCGCAAAAAAACGTCTAGGTCTCAAGGTCCAGAAAAGTTTTCGACTCGACCCTGAAGTGTTGCTGTGGCTTGAAGAGCAAGGCGAGAAGCATGGTATGGGCTATCAGACGTTTCTCAACTGGTACTTAAACCGACAGATGGCAGAAGAGAAGACCATTGCTGAACGAGTCGCAAGCCTGGAGGCAGAAATTTTTAAGAAGAAACGAGCCTGAAATAAGCTAGATTGATTGTCCTCATTATTTAGCATAGTTGTGCTCGGTCATTTGTGGAGTTATTTCCTGAAAAAAGTCGCCGAGTCTTTAAGATGCCGCAGATGACCAAGCACCACGGTGAAGAGATCTTCGCATTGATCGCTGACTCTTTAAAACTCTCTCATTTTAATATATAAGGCACAAATGCAGTATCGGCAATTAGGTAGGTCAAATCTGAAAGTTTCGTCATTATGTTTAGGTGGGAATGTTTTTGGCTGGACTGCGGATGAAAAGACATCATTTCACATTTTGGATACTTTTTTTGAAATGGGAGGAAATTTTCTAGATACTGCAGATATTTACTCCCGATGGGCGTCTGGAATAGGGGGTGAGTCTGAGACAATCATTGGACGATGGCTGAAAAACTCAGGAAAGAGAAAAGATGTAGTACTCGCCACAAAGGTTGGAATGGAGATGGGTCCAGAACAAAAAGGACTATCGCGAAAGTATATCTTCCAAGAGGTTGAAACATCATTGAAACGTCTTCAGACAGACTATATTGATCTCTACCAAGCTCATAAGGATGATCCAAGTACTCCACTCGAAGAAACGTTGGATGCATTTGCAACACTTGTCCAACGAGGAAAGGTTCGTGTCTTTGGAGCATCAAATTATGCTGGAGATCGTCTGCTTGATGCTCTTCGGATCAGTGAAAAATCTGAGGCTTCTATTGGTCGTTACGAATGTTTGCAGCCTCGCTATAACTTATATGACCGAGACAAATATGAAAAGGAACTGGAACCGATTTGTAAGAAATATGGACTGGGCGTGATTCCTTACTATTCTTTAGCAGCAGGTTTCCTTACAGGAAAGTATAGAGATCGAGATGATTTGCTAAAAAGTCCAAGAGGAGCATGGGTGGGAGAAACTTACTTAAACAATCGCGGACGACAAATTTTAGGAGCACTTGATCAAATATCCGAAGACCTTCACACTTTACCTGCCTCAGTAGCTCTTGCGTGGGTGATGAGTCGCCCTAGCATCACGGCACCCATTGCAAGTGCAACATCCTTAGATCAGCTTCAGGCTCTCCTTGAGGCTACTCAACTTGTTTTGAAACCTGAGCATGCAATGCTTTTGGATCAGGCCAGTGGTTAATCATCAAAAAATACGATAATTCCTGTGCGAAAGAATCCCAAAATTTAGCTCTGACTGTTACACGGAAATATGTTCCATTAGTTCAATTGAATCTTGCAAGAAATCTGGAAGGTGGTTCGATTTGGATATCCTGAAAGGTCCGTGTTTGGTGACCTATATATCAGTTTAGGCTTACATCGCCAGAATCTGCGCTAAAGACAGCAGCGACGAGGGTAGTTCCTTTGTTTTGCCAATCACTTTATTAAACGGCACTAGAACCACCTGGCCCTTTTGTATGCCGACCATTGCGTCGGACTGGCCTGCGAGTAGATACGCTACGGCAGAAGCACCGAGAATCGAAGCTAGGACTCGATCGTGAGTTGTGGGTGTTCCGCCGCGTTGGGTGTGCCCAAGTATACATACTCGCGCTGTATGACCTCGTCGAGTTAGATCACTGGCAATACGAGCAGAGTGTCCGGGCTTTTCTCCTTCGGCAACAATAATGATGCTGCTGCTCTTTCCTCGCTGAATTCCACGTTAGATAGTGCGGCAGATGGCTTCTATCGACTCTTTCTTCTCAGGCAAAATGACCGTTTCGGCACCGCCCCCCATTCCAACCTGAATTGCAATAAAGCCGGAATTTCTGCCCATCACTTCAACTAAGAATATTCGATCGTGCGAACTAGCAGTGTCACGAATACGGTCAATTGCTTCAATAGCTGTATTCACGGCAGTATCAAAACCAATCGTGTCTTCGGTTCCCGCGATGTCATTGTCGATCGTGGCCGGTACGCCTAGAACAGGAAACCCTGTTTCTTCTTCCATTAAGTGGGCCCCTGTAAAAGAACCGTCTCCTCCAACCACGACCAAGGCATTTATTCCAAGTCGTTTGAGAATATGGACGGCTTCCTTACGTACGGACTTTTTGTAGAAAGCCTCACATCGATCCGTTTTTAAAATAGTCCCGCCGCGTTGAATAATATTTGCGACTGAAGACGCCACAAGTTCCGTCATATTGCCTTCGAGAAGGCCGCTGTAGCCGCGAATAATGCCATAAACCTTGCATTTCTGCGCAAGTCCATAGCGTACTACCGCTCGGATAGTAGCATTCATGCCGGGAGCATCACCTCCGCTAGTCAATACAGCGATGTTTTTACCGGTCTTTGCGGGATGAATATTGGGAAATGTGAGCATCTTAAGGGCCCGTACTTTCTGCAAATAGATTAGCTGGTAAGAGACTCTTACCTGTCACTTCCGAAGGAATAGGGAGCTTCATTATTTTACATAGTGTAGGCATAATATCTGACAAGCTTCCGTCCTTGAGGGCGACTCTTGAGTTCTTTGGTGCGATTGCCGAATTGGGTGTAACCCAAATCGCAGGTACAGGATTAAGTGTATGTTGTGTATGAATACGACCTTGCGAATCGCGCATTTCTTCAGCATTTCCGTGATCAGCTGTAAGAATTACGTGATATCCATTTTTTTGTGCAGCACCAATGACTTGGGAGAGACACGTATCCAGCGTCTCCATTGCTTTTACAGCCGCTTCGTAGTTGCCAGTGTGACCGACCATGTCGGCGTTTGCAAAATTCATTAAAATAAAATCAAATTTATTTTTTTCGATTTGCTTAGCTGCCTCCTGCGCTACCGCGAAGGCACTCATCTCAGGTTTAAGATCGTAGGTAGGTACTTCTTTTGGAGACGGAATCAATGCTCGCTCTTCCCCTTTAAATGGAGCTTCTCTTCCACAATTAAAGAAAAAAGTCACATGTGCATACTTCTCAGTTTCGGCAGTTCTAAACTGCGTTAGCTTGCGTTCTTCCAGAAGTTGGCCAAAATTATGGCTGAGATTTTGAGGCGCAAAGGCGACACCCACATCTTTAAAATTACGATCGTACTGTGCCATACCTGCATACGCGCTAGGCTTGAAGTGTTGCGCTTTTCCGCCGTCTCGCTTTCGATCAAATGCCGAAAATTCCGGGTCGACTATCGCTTCGGTAATTTCCCTGGCTCTGTCAGCACGATAATTGAAAAAGATCACGCTGTCGCCGGTTTGCATCGCCGTAGCGCTTGAGAGCAAAACCGGTTCCACAAACTCGTCAGATTTTCCGGCGGTATAGGAAGCAGCGAGGACTTGAAACGGGTCCTGTGTTTCTGAAGGATTAATTTGGCCGGTGAGGGCATAGTAAGCCCGCGCCACCCGATCCCAACGTTTATCGCGGTCCATTGCCCAATAGCGGCCCATAAGGGAAGTTAATGTTGCCTGTGTTTGCTTATTAGAAATGGACCCACCGAAGCTGGGATGCGCCAATAACTTTTTCAAATAATTCGGAGCGGAATCTGGTGGTGTGTCGCGACCATCTAAAAAAGCATGAACGCTGACATGGGGAACTCTCAGCTCACTACATAAATCGAGGAGAGCGAGCAAGTGATCAATATGGCTGTGGACGCCGCCGTCAGAAAGCAGTCCCATCAAGTGCACTCGCCTTTTAGCGCCAGCTTCAATTGTTTTTCGAAGAACAGGATTTTGAAAGAACTCCTTCGATTGAATCGAGTTGGAGATTCGAGTGAGATCTTGATATACAGTCCGGCCAGCACCCATGGTCATATGGCCCACTTCTGAATTTCCCATAACTCCATCGGGCAGCCCTACCGCCGCTCCATGGGTTATCAGCTGGCTATGAGGATATTTTTTTACTAGGTCCTTATAGAACGGCATTTTTGCGTTACTAATGGCATTAAACGGTGAGTCTTTGCCAATACCGAACCCATCCAAGACTATTAAAACAACACGGTTGCTCATCTCATCAATTTTTTCGCATATTTATAAAGATAACGCAATTTGGATGACGAATTTAGCGCAAGTAAACGGTCCATTTGAAGAATTATTTGCGCATTGGGCAAGATAAGAGTTAAAAATAGAGCGTGCATTGGTTATTCAAGTCCGAGCCAGAAACTTATAGCTTTGAAACCCTTCTCAAAGAGAAGAAAACGAACTGGAATGGTGTAAGGAATTTCCAGGCTCGCAATTTTTTGAAGCAATGTCGTGTAGGCGATCTTGTCCTGATCTATCACAGCGGCAAAGAGAGAGCGGTAGTAGGTATCGCTAAAATCGCTAAGCCGGCATATCCTGATCCGGATCCAGAAAATCCCGGAGATTGGGTTCAGGTAGACGTAGCAGCTGTGGACGCCCTCAAGCGGCCAGTTGAACTATCGGAAATTAAGGAAAATCCCGCATTGAAAGAGTTGAGACTTCTCAAGCAATCTCGCCTTTCTGTAATGCCTATTTCCGAAAAGGAATATCAAATATTAATTAAATTTAATTAATAGAAATAAAGTCATGTTGATATAGTACAAATATCCGTAAAAATCGGCCTCAACGAGGCAGAACGTCTTCCAGTTTGCATTCAAATAAAGTGGAAGGACCCTCCGCGAACTTAATCTCTGCTGTTTTTAAGCTCGATGTCGCCAATAGAGTTCCGAGATAGAATTTCTGGCCCAGAGTGTGTTGGTAGAGCCGCACAGGAAGTGGATGGGTCGGGTCCATTTTTACTCCAATACCTTTTATTTCCTCAAAGTCATTTGCGTAAGGCCCTTTAAAGACTCCACTTATGTGAAATGAGTAATCGTTGTACATTTTAAATAGATAATTCCAACGGTAAAGCTGACCTGGTTCTTGTGCGCTTGTACCCGTGCAGGTTAAAACTTTATCCGGTGCTATAGGGCTGATACTTGGTACGGTATCTAACAATGTGGTTGAAGATTCTGCACTATCTGCAGCGAAACCAAGTTGCGAAGAAAGACTTAACGTCAAAATTGCTATTTTACATAACTCGAACCAAAAGCGTTTTTGCATGTTAGAACCCCTCCGGTCGTCTTGTAACTTAATTTGATTGATAGGAACAGTGAAATAGTAGTTCGCTATGACAGATTCGTTCATAAATAACTGCTAGAATAGCCAATGCTAGTCGTCCAAGCGTCAAAAAAGCTCCCGCAGAGTGGAGAATTCCTGGTATGAATAGCGTTTTATTATCAATTAACAAATGAGTAGGCAGAGTAGAGTAGTTTTATGATTCAAGTACAAGGTGTATCCAAACAATATGGCTCAAAGCTCCTTTTTGAAAATGCGGATGGATTTATCGGTCCGCAGTCGAGAGTGGCTTTAATAGGCCCGAACGGAGCAGGAAAGAGTACATTGATCCGTCTGATTCTGGGGCAGGAGACTCCAGATACGGGGCGAATAGTCCGTTCCAAACACCTTACACTTGGCCATCTGGCGCAGGAAGTTCCAAAGTATCAATCGGGAACAGTGTTGTCCGAAGTTACCAAGTTAGAACATTGGTTAGAAGAACTTAAGAAAGAGCGAACGCAGCTCGAAAACACGTTTGCCTCCGGCTCCGAAGATGTGGAAGCTCTGGAACGCTACGGAGAAGTTTTGCACAAACTGGAACGCTACGAAGAGTCGCGACTAGAGGCGAAGGCGAAAGAAATTCTGATGGGAATGGGGTTTAAAGTCAGCGATTTCCATCGATCCCTTACGGAATTTAGTGGGGGTTGGCTTATGCGGGTGGCTTTCTCACGTGTCTTGCTGATGGAGCCGGATCTGCTTCTGCTGGATGAGCCAACAAACCATCTGGATTTAGAAAGTCTGCTCTGGCTTGAAAGCTTTTTGCGCGATTATGCGGGCGCGATTTTAATGATTAGCCACGATACCGCCTTTTTGAACGCGCTTTCAACTGAGATTTTAGAAATTGATCAGAAGAAGATTTTTCAATACCGAGGAAATCTGGATTCTTATGCCCTGCAAAAAGCAGAACGCTTAGAGCTCCTTAAAGCGCAACATCGCAATCAGCAGGTGAAGATTGAACACTTGGAGTCTTTCATCAATCGCTTTAAGGCGAAGGCTTCAAAAGCCAAGCAAGCGCAGAGCCGCGTCAAACAACTCGAAAAGATGGAACGCATCGAATTACCAGAAGAGCGTGCGACTATTCGTTTTCGGTTTCCAACGGCTACTCAGAGTGGCAAAGAGGTAATTACTCTAAAAGACGTCGCTGTGAATTTTGGACAAAAACATGTTTTTGGAAATGTGAATTGGACTCTGCAACGCAAGTCCAGAGTGGCGATTGCGGGAATTAACGGCGCTGGTAAGACGACTCTACTGAGATTATTGAGTGGAGATCTGGATCCGACTTCAGGAGAGATAAAATTTGGTCATCAAGTCCAGGTGGGTTACTATGCGCAGCTTCAGTCCGAGGCCCTTGATATGAAGAGTACTATTCTGGAAGAGCTTGAGAAAGTTGCACCACAGCTGCCCGTTAGTCAGGTGAGAGGAATCGCCGGTGCGTTCTTGTTTACAGGCGACGCCGTTGAAAAAAAATGTTCCGTACTTTCAGGAGGCGAAAAAGCGAGAGTCGCGATGGCGAAGCTGCTACTTTCGCCGTCGAATTTTTTGATTCTGGACGAGCCAACGAACCACCTCGACGTGGAATCGCGCGAAGTGTTGATGGAGGCGCTACAGGATTATCACGGTACGGTGGTTCTTGTTTCCCACGATCGCGATTTTATGGCCCCCCTTGTGGATTCGGTATTGGAACTTCAGCCGTACGTTTCAGGAAAAAAAGGGCACCCGCAACTAGTTCAATTCTTAGGAAGTTACGAAGAATATGTTCAGAAGAAAATGAAGGACATTGAAGCTCTTGGCGAACAAACACGTAGTCTTTCGAAGAGTGAAGCTCCGGCGACGGCCGCCGGGGCTGGGTCCGGGGAGTTAGGGGCATCACCTTCAAATTCTTATGAAAACCGGAAAACGGCAGATCGTGAAAAACGCTCTGCTGAGCGCAAACGAGTTGTGCTGGAAGAGGAAATTCAAAAACTCGAAGAACTTAAGATGGATCTCGAGAGTAAAATGACCCACGAAGAAGTTCTGCATCATCCCGATAAGTTAATTCAACTTTCGAAAGAACACAAAAATTGTGAGAAATCTTTGGGTGAGAAAATTACTGAGTGGGAGAGAATTTATGGCGAGTCATCGTGATTATGAATATAGGAATTGCTGTTCAATTCCATACTGATTTAATACGGCACTAAATGAAATAAGCTGACTCATCTCGGCTGTTGCTTGCGATAGCTGCATACGGGCGACAATTGACAAAGGATGATTTCTGTTAAATTATAGTAATTCTATGAATCAATTTGAGAATAAGCTTGTGGCAGTTTTGAACGAAAGCATTGAACCGGGGAAATTAATGAATGGCCTCGCTCATATGTGTATTGGATTTGGTGCTGCACTAGGGAAAGAACAGCTTCGCTTGTCAGATTATCGGGATGCAGATGGGGGAAGTCACCCAAATATTTCGGAAATGCCGTTTATTGTTTTGAAAGCAAATTCCAATAAGATTAGAAAACTTCGTGCCGAGGCGATTGAAAAGAATATTCGATTTACCGATTTTACTGATGCAATGACCATCGGAACTTATCAAGAGCAACAACTCCGATCGTCGCAGACGAAAGAGGTTGATCTGAATTATTATGGAATTGTTTTATTTGGTCCGTGGGCCATGGTTTCTGAGATGACGCGGAAGTTTTCGTTGTTAAAGTAAGGCTCTTTACGCGTTCTTTAAATTCTTCACTTGTTCTTTAAATAAAGAATACAAATATTCTTGAACCTATCTGCCTATTCATGCTTTCATATTAAAGGGGTTCACATGAATAGAGACATTCGAATGGCCACTCTCCAAGAGGGATTTCGTTTTTTTACCCAGTACTTTGGTACTTACGTGCCACGCGCCTATTCCCAAAAAGAACTTCTAAATAACAAGATATTTGTCAATAATTCCTTCGTAAAATCGATAGCAATGAACGGTCGAATTGATTATCGATGTTTTTCGGAGAACCCCGAAGAGATTGTAGAAAAACAATGCTTGGAATATGCAAATGGGTATTTACGTCAGCACGCACCTGAGATGGCGCTCAAAGCGCTTAAAGCTGCAGTGGGTCAGGATAAAGACAATGACCCGGATCTTGGTTTTATTGAGGCGCTGATCGTTGTTAATGCAACGGGGTTCATGATTCCTGGAATTTCAGGAATTCTTGGGGCCAAACACGGCGTTGGTAATCGTGAAACTCTTCGTTTCGATTTAAATGGTCAAGGATGTTTTGGCGCAATTGCTGGAGTTCAACTCGCGCAAGCTCTCCTCCTCTCAAATCAGGTAAATTCTGTTGCTACTGTCTTTACTGAACCGATGGGAGGCATGTTTAATCCAAGTCCGGACGATAATTCTTCTCTACTACCTTTTTTGATTTTTGGTGAGGGTGCCGCGGCGATGGTGTTTAGCAATGAGAAGGAAAATTCCAATAGTATACTGCCGCGATTCGTATTTGCTGTGTCTGAGCAAGATGGAAGGTCTATCGACCACGTATCGGTGACCCAAAATAATGCTTCGTGGAAAATTCGAATTGATCTAAAAGTCCCTGACACTGGTCTATCGTTAGTTTCAAATAGCATTCGCCGAGTTCTAGAAAAAGCTGGATTGCGGAACGAGGATATCCAGCATTGGATATTTCATACTGGTGGAAAAGCTATTTTGGAGAAATGTCAATCTGGCCTCGGTTTAAGCGACGAACAAATGAAGCATAATTTTGAGAATTTGAGGAAGTACGGGAACACTCAGTCAGCCTCTGTCCTATTTTCGCTACAGGAGTTGCTCGATGCTCGGCAGCCGTGCGCTGGAGATTTGGGACTTCTGGTTGCTATAGGTCCAGGAATGACGGCGGGAGCATATCTTCTTTCATGGCCGGAAAACTAGAGTTATTGGCCGCGTAGGTGATAAAACAAAATTTGGGGGAATTAAAGATGACAAAAAAAATGAAAACAGCACTTATTTTTCCGGGACAAGGTTCCTACTTTCCAGGAATCCTCTCCGAGTGTGTGCAGTCATATCCGACGGAATTCAAAAAATATATAGAAGAAGCAGACCAAGTCGCCCATCGTTTCTTTGGAACGCGGATCTCGGACTTTATTGCTTCTGGAGATAGTGCAGCCACCCAAGAGTCGAAGTCGATCTCATTTGAAATCTCGCAATTTGCAATATTCCTAATAGATTATCTGCATTTTCAGATCTTAAAGAAAGAGGGCATCCAATCCGATATTGTCCTCGGACATAGCTTTGGAGAAATAGCAGCTTTTGCAGCTGCGGAAGTCATATCCTTTGAAACGGCACTGCGTATTGTCGCTCAGCGGACCAAGATTCTAAAGAATTCAAAGATTCAGGGCACAATGATGAGTTTCGCGTGTGATGCATCGAAAGCTCAAAAGTTAATCGAATTTTCTGAAACAAGCGATGCTTACGCTTCAAATTTCAATTCGCCTAACCAAACAATTCTTTCGGGAAAACCCGAAGATTTAAAAAAAGTAGCGGTCGCGGCCAACGCTTTCGGAATTGTAACTACTAATTTAGGAACCACCTATCCGTTTCATTGCAGGCTCATGGAACCCGCCGCCCTCATATTCCAAGAAGCTTTGGGGAAAGTAGAAGTACAGTCGCAGAAGATTGCTGTATTTTCGCCCGTCAGCCTGAAATTTTACGACACTTCGACCGAATTAGCTGAGCATTTAACGAGACGCCTCTTTGTCCAGCAGGTTCAATTTTCGCAAACCATCAATCAGCTCTATAGGCTAGGAGTCCGGACTTTTATAGAGGTCGGCGGAAGAAAGACCTTGGCCGGTTTTGTGAAAGATATTCTGAAAGACGTTCTTAAAGAAAATGACGATATTTTAATTACCTCTACTCATACTCAATGGAAAGAGGCGGTGGCAGCCTATAAGAAATTTGGTGTCCCGACGTTGCAGACGTCACCAACCTCTGGGGCTTCAGTGAGTGAATTTGTTTTAGATAAGCTATCGAACTCCGATTTAATAGCAAAAGCGCAGGAGATTTTGACTGAGCTTGGTCGGAGAAGTCTGGGCACAGTAGTAGCAGCCGCAACGGTGCTCGAAGACTATAAGCCAGAGGTGAAGGTGGCAGCAGAGCCAGAAGATAGAAAAGCTCCGGCTGTAATAGTTAGTGTGACGGCGGGTGGTGAAAAATCCTTATCAAAGAGTTGGCCGAACTTGCAGAAGAAAGTATTGATGATTTACCAATCAATGACTGAATATCCAGAAGAAGTCCTGGAGCTCGACGTTGATTTGGAGGCGGAGCTGGGCTTGGATTCAGTAAAGCAGACTCAAATCTTAGGAAAAATCCAAGAGGAATTTAGTATTCCGCAGCAAGCTGACTTTCAAATCAAGAACTACAATACGATCCGAAAAATAATCGACATGGTATCGGATTCGGGATCTGTAGCAACGGCTTAAGGTAAAAAGTTCTTAAAAGCGGGGCGGAATAAAGCATGAAACATATCCCAATTGAGCCGGTTGCCGTTATTGGAATGGGTTGTGTATTTCCGAACGCTTTCAATTTAGAGCACTATTGGAAAACTCTGATGAGTGCCGATAGCAGTGCTCAGATGTTGCCTAACCCAAAACGTTGGGATTATCGCCTGTTCTATTCGGAAGACAAAAAACAGCCGGATAAGGGGTATTCCGCTTTAGGCGGCTATGTAGATGGTTTTCAGTTCAATCCTGCCGATGTGAATTGCTCGCCTGAGGAGCCCATCACTCTCATGGAGCAATGGCTGCTAACTGCACTCAAAGAATGTATTTTGCAGATAAAGTCCCCTTTGCCAGAAAAAGGACAGCTCATTTTGGGAGGAACCGGAGTTGCCGACTACGTAAATAATCTCCTTTTGGAATTGGAGATGGTTGGCGATTTAAA
>JABDFB010000031.1 GCA_013286765.1 Deltaproteobacteria bacterium | reverse complement strand
CGAACTCGCCGAAAAGCAAAGAGCAGAATCGGAGAGTTTTGCAGAGAGAGAAAAAATCCTCGAGGAAAGACTCGAAATCAGTAGAAATAAAATTAATGAACTGCAGGCCATTATTGCCTCAACAGGCTATGCACATGATACGATTGTTCTCAGTGGAATAAGACATAAGCAGGAAGATGCTCGCAAGCAATTACTTCAGTCACAAGCAGAAACAGCTAGTATTCAGCATGATTTGAATCTCGCAAAAGATGAAAACACCGCACTCAAAAGGAAGTTAGAAGAAGCCGAAGCCGAAGCATCGAAGTTCAGTGCTTCAGTGGAGTCAGGAGAGATAGCCTTGATCGCCGGGGCCGATCTGGACCAAGTAAAATCTCAGATGGAAGCATCTCAAGGGCTTCTCAATCGACGCTTGCAGGAGCTGAAAGAGGCCAAAAAACAAAACCGCCTATTAAATCAGGAATTAGAGGGCCGAGTGGCGGAGGCTCAAGTTCTTCGCGATGAAACTGACCATGTGATGGAATTCCTTGGGCGTCATGGCGAAGGTGCGGACGGCGCAATTATTGCGCAATTGCAACAGGATAATGAAGATCTAATGGGTACCTTGTGGGAACAAAGCGAAGCAACAAAAACACGGATCGAATCCAATCTGAAAGAACTAGAAGATCTGATTCAACGTTATAGTGGCACTGAAGAGACTAAAGAAAGACCTTTCGGAGAAACTCAGGAGGAGCGAGTCGCAAGCGTCTTTTCACGCCTGTCCAGCCTTTTATCCGCATTGGGTGATTTGCGCGAGAAACATAAGAAACACCTAGAAAACGAAGAAGCGCATCGCCTCCAGCGAGAAGAATTGGAAACTATAGTCCAGACCCTTCAGAAACAGACACATGCGCTTCAGGAAGAAAAGGAACTGTTAGTCGGCAAGGTAAGGCATATAGAACACCTGCGCTCGGAAGTAGCTCAGCTTAGATCTGAGGAACATAAAAATGCCCAAGACAAGAAGGCTTTTGAGAGCATGCGGGACAAAGCTGCAGGGCTAGAGAATAGATTGGTCGATGTTAATGCCCGACTCAATCGACAAATTGAAGCAAATGGAAAAGCAGTTGAGCTTTTAAATAAAGACATTTCATTGAGAAAACAAACGGAAGAAAGACTAAAAAGCAGTTTAGCTGAAAGTAAAAGCCAATTAGATAAGGCGCAGCAGGATCTGGGTGTAACAGAGATGCATCTCAAAGATGCCCGAAGCGATCTGAGTGTCCAAAAATCAAGGGCAGATAAAGCTGAAAGAGAGCTCGAACCAGTCAAAAAATCTATCCCACTCTTAGTTCAGCAGATTGTTGAAGCCAATAGGGAGGGCGATGCTATTGCTGATCAAGCTCGGAAGATTACTACCGGCGAAACCGTGCTGGAAGATCACGTTTCTAAATTAAGTACGGGTATTAAAAAACTCTCAGATAGACTAGATGCGGCGCTTTCTGAAACAAAACGCGTGGTAGCAGCGGCTAAGTCCGAGAAAGAGAACGATCAGAGTTCCCACCAAGGGGTCCTGGAAGAGTTAAAACGACGCATTGAGAAATTGGGAAAAGAGAAATCAGGCCTTGAAGCAAAGGCAGTTGAATTAGCAGAAACTTTAGAAGCTTTGCGAGCCAATTTAGATTCCGTTAGCGCAAGAAACGGTAATCTGATGAGGGAACTAGCTGGTTCTCAGAGTCAGTTAGCAACAAACACTGCTATATTGCAGTCACAAGATCAGGACATTCAAAAGTTACAGAGTAGTATCGCTAGTGATAAAGACGTAATTGCTGAGTTTCAAACTCAACTCTCAAGCGTAAAACAGTTACTAGATAAAATTAAACCGCCTTTGGGCGACGACGATTTAATAGGTCGTCTACAAAAACTTGTCAGTATTCGTGACGGATTGCAGCGACAAGTAGATGCTGCTTCGAAGACTATTAATCAAGCTGCATTGAAGGATGTGCAAACAAAGAGGCAAAGCCAATTAGCTGAGGAAGCACTTCAGACTGCAAATCAGGCTCGCGAAGCAGCTGAACACCAGGCCCTCGAGAATCAAATTAAATTAGAAGGTGCTCTAAGTGAGGTAAAGAGTCTTGAAGAAAGTTTAATAAATAGGACATCTGAACTGGTAAAAAAAGAGTTAGAGGTTGAGAAACTTCAGAAAAATTTTGCGTTGCTTCGCTACCAGGCGATGACGAAACACTACGAAATGGAGCTATTGAAGCATAATGTTCACTTAAAGCAAGTGAAGGGCACAACCAAAAGAGAGGACCGGACGTCGGAACAGCGACAGCAAATAGATAAGATAACAGCGGACATAATTAAGACTCGTCAGACACTGGAGAGTTTAAAGGGAAGCTATTTTACCGTCCTCCATTCTACCTGCACCAAGCCAAGTGCTACCGAAGTTCTTACAGATACGGCAGGTATTGTGGATCTTAAGACCATTTGTGGGTTAGCACCGGTCCCGTCGAGATCACAGCAGAGCTCCACCCACTCACATGAGCATCGGGGCAGTGACGCTTACGTAGGAGAACCGTCAACTGGTAGTAGTACGCCCGATTCCAGTGCATCGGATTACAGCATGCCAGATTCCACTACATCCAACTCTTCAACCGGTTCGAGAGGATCTGGTTCCAGCATTCTGCATTCTAGTACCCCCGGCTCTACGAGAACCGTTAGTCCGAGCAGTCATTCGGTACATGGAAATTAAATTAATTTAGTTTATTAAATACCACATTTTACTAAACTTGATCTATTTCAATTAAATAACATAGATTTACATTTCGTTTACATAGCATCTAGAATCTGCTATAATCCCACGACCATAGGTGGCGCTTCATACTAAATAAATTTAGTGAGCATTCATCTGTGTAAGTGGTTTTGTATAATTTTATGGTTTTATCTAGGTTATTGAAATTCCGAAAAAACTCGCTGATTCTGATGTGTCTAGCTCTGTCTGCTGGGGGAGTCAGTTCGAGTGCGTACGCGGTGGAATTAAGAGTAAACTTTAATGTTCGAATGGAAGTCGAAAGTTACGTTGATCATCACGGCATTAAAGTGGATCTTCAAGCACCCCGTGTTGGAAATATTTACCAATGGTACCAGAATAGCATAAATGGACGCCACCCTTTGCCCCCTGCAGCCGAGACCCAAGCACAAGCCATGCTACAAGGTAGTGCACTAGATGACGTGCTTGCGGCGGAACAGGCTAGGGGCCATCTTGTCGAGAGATTTGTGGGAAGCTTGAAAATTGCCGAGACGGCCTTGGTAGCAGAGCAGCAAAGACTTAATAATGAAGGTGGTTGGGCTGAGTGGATTGTCGGTAGTTTAGGAGAAAAAAAAGACGAAATTGCGACAGCCCTAACAGATATTAGAGCACGTCTTCTGAACTATAGTGACTTCGAAGATGCTAGCAAACTCTTGGTTGCAAATTTAGAAAATAGGCAAAGGAGAGTAGGGACAAAAGGCACGCAACAAAAACCTCGCCAGCAGAAGCAACAACAGCAGCAACAACAGAATAATTCGCAGTTTAACCAACTGCAAAAGCAATTACAAACTCAGAACCAACAGCTGCAGACTCAGCAACAACAGTTGCAAACGCAGCAGCAGCAATTGCAGCAACTTCAACAACAAGTTCAACAGCAACCGCAGCAGCAGCAGACACAGCCGCAACAGCAACAGCTGACACCAGCATCTCAACCCAACACGAGTTCGCCGGCAACGCAGCCGCAGAACCAATCACAACAGCCGCAGAACCAAGCGCAACCGCAGCAAACAAATCCGTGGGGGAACACGCAGTGGTGGTCTCAGCCGGGCCCGTGGGGGCCTCAGGGGTGGCAGTGGCCTCCCCAATCCCAGCATGCTCCGCAACAATCCTTTTACGGCCCCCCTCAACCAAACAATCCTATGCTGGCGCAGCAGCAACCGCAATGGGGACAACAGGGGACTCAAGGGAATACTACATGGGGATCGGTTGGGAAAAAGAGCGGTGATTCTCAATCATATTCTTGGGAAGACCACCAGAATTCACATATGCAAGGCTCACATTTTTCAAACCCGCAGCCGCCGCATTCATCTCAGCAGCATTCACACACGACACAGCCATATGCACAGCCACAACCGAGTGCACACACGCAAGTTGACTCGACAGAATCAAACTCAGCGCAAGGAGATTCTAGTTCGGCTACTAATACAAATTCGAATGGTACACTGCCATGGTTGAACAACACACACCATCTGCAGCACCAGCCCTTGCAGCCTCAGCCTTACTCTTCATTTCCGTCGCAGCCTGGGCCGAGTTCTCATGTTTCGCAGCCTGCGAATTCCTTTTCGTATCCTCCTTTTGATCAAAGACTCTACCAACGACTTGAAGCGATTTCTTCCGGTTTAGATGAATTGAAACAAGGTCAGCAGCAGCTTCAGACGCATACGCAGGCGATTCAAGAATTAAAGCAAGAACGACAGCAGCAAACTCAAATGATGCAGGGCTATCAACAGGAACTCTGGCAAGCGCAAAGGACGCTACCAGATGTGGCAGCCGATGCGGCTAGAACGGCAGCAAATGAAGTGGCGTTAGCTTCGATAAATGTGGCAAGGGAAGCAGCGATTCAGGCTGCTGTCTTTCAAGCAAGAGACCTTGAAGAGAAGGCAACTCGAGCCGCGGCCACTGCAGCTACTCGGGCGACTGCGGATGGAGTAGCAGTAATTTCTGCGCGGGTAGATCAGTTAACACAGAGTCAACAGCAGTTGCAGAATACGATAGCGGAAATGCAAGAGCAAAAAGTGGCGGACGTTCAAGCCCTGCAACATCATGTTCACGAGTATACTCATGTAGTTAATGGGAATACGCGCGCGTTTGAAGAACTGCTACAACAGCAAGCTCAAACAAACCTAATTCACCAACAGCAACTCCAAGCTCACCAACAGCAACTCGGCGAAGCACTTCAGGCATCGAGAACTGCAACTAATGCTGCGGGAGTGGCAACTGAAGCGGCGAGAGCTGCAACTCATGCAATAGGAGAAGTTGCAGGTGCAGCGGCCGCAAATGCAGCAGCGCATAGTGTTGCCGTGGCTATGGATGGAACGGTTGTTCCTTGGATGCAGCGCTTGGAGCAAGTAATACTAGAGCAGGGGTCGGGTGTTCATAGTGGTGAAACCAAGCGGGATCAACAACAAGTCTCTCGCGGAGATGAGAATGATACTCGAGCTCTAGAACAGGCTAGAGCAACATTTGCTGAAGAGATGAGAACGAATGGAATTCTTTACGCTCGTTGGATTGAACGACGCAATCTTTTGATAGATTTATTAAACAACGGACTTATCTTAGATCCGAACCCAACCGGGTGGTTAGAGGAGCATGCTAGACCAAGGGCGGAAGCCGCAGCCAATTTAGATACCACATTCCCTGATCAGGATGAACAAAGTGCCATTATAGCAAGGATCCAGCAAGCCCAGGGAAATAATGCGGTATTGCACCAAATTCTCGATGAACTTGAACCTTACCGTCGATCTGTTTTGGAAGAATTTCCCAGACTCTTAGGACAATTAGCAGCTGAGAAACATGGTGCAGAAGCGGAGCTTGAGAGACAGGTAGTTACTCACAGAAAATTGGAAGCCCATCTCCACGAAGAACTTCGGCAGCGAGAAAGTGTTGAAGAAGCCCTGCACTCTCATCTGGTACAGCAGGAAGTGGAATATGGACGCGCTGCTCTGACGCAAATCGAATTAGAGGCGGCTAGAAAAGAACTTCTGGAAGCAGAAAATAAAACCTTACGTGCACTTTGGGCGGAGAAGTCTAAGACATTGCATTCTCTCTTGGAATTAGGGGCTCTAGCAGATTGGGCTGGAGATGCCAGATCATGGTTGGAAAGTACGCCAAGGTCTTGGAATCATCACAGCCGATCAGATGGTGCAGACGAAAAGAGACCCCAACTAGAGAACATCGAGGAAATGCAGAAACAAAACACTGCCATGGAACAAGCCCTAGCAGATCTAGAAAATGAATTCATTTTACCAGCCCAAAAGGAACTTGCGGAGCGACTCAAAAAACTGGCTAGGTTGCGTCCCGCCATTGGGAAACTGCACCGAGACAGAGAAAGAGCCATAGGAGGTCTTCGTAAACTAAAGGCGGGAGTTGAAAAATTAACTGCTGAGAAAGAAACTTTGTTATCTCAGAATGCAGAACTTGCGAAAAGGGGAGCTCAAATAGGAGAAGAGGCTAAAAATAAAATAGCGGATGCCAGAGCATACGCAGAGAGAGCTAAAGCTTTCGCAGCGAAAGTGAATGGAGAAAAAGAGAGAGCTAAAGAAGGTCTCCGTAAATATAAGCAAATAGTAGAAAATTTAATTGGAGAGAACAAGCGAGCCGACAGAGAAGGAGCTGGAGTTAGAGCGGAACTGCTTTCGCTTGTGGATTCCAATAGGAGATTAAGGCAAGAGCATGACGCGCTGAAAGCGCAAGTTGCGACGCAAGCCCAAAAGAAGGCAGAATTAGAACAAGCGCGAAGTATCCTTGCGGCCGAGAGGCAGATTACGACTGAGTTGCATGCTGCTTGGCAAGCAGGCCTGGCACTCATACGACCATTATTGGAAAAGGGGTTGATAACAATCCCCAACGAAAGATTACTGAGTAATTATCAAAGAGATGTAGATTATGCGTTAAATCTAGCGAAATTTGACCATGGTGCACCAGAATGCAGACCCAGGAGAACCGATCCGGTCGGCACCGAGATATATATTGCCCTTGAAAACACGAAAGTAGTGAGGGATGCAAACACCTCTTTAAAGATCCCTGTCGGGGAAATGGAAGACTGGGTGAAGGATGCTTCAAGAAGACTCACTAAAATAAATAGCGAGAAAGAAAGGATAGAAAATGAGAGTAAAGCTTTACAATCTCAGACGGCAAGGCAAGAGACAGAATCGGTTCGGCGGTTTCAGCTTGCTTTAGAGGTATTCCGGAAATTAAAGGCGAAGAGTAACGTTTCAAAAATTTCCGAACAAGATTTAAACTTGCCCCATAGTACCTTTGCAGCATTTAAA
Organism: Deltaproteobacteria bacterium; assembly: GCA_013286765.1. The sequence goes on along the minus strand of JABDFB010000031.1, from coordinate 13,855 downwards.
AAAGTAAGAGGTTCGTTTGCAACGACTCATCCTGAGTTCTGGAATCTATATCGGAGAGCCGAGTTGTTGGCTGCGACCCACACCGGACTTCCTATGATGGCGCAAGAATTTAATAGGATAGCGTCAGAAGAATTCACCGTTGAGCAGTTTAGGGAAGTCGTCAGGCAATTCGAAATTCCTGAGATTCGATTTAAGGATAGTCCCGAGCGCGTACAGCTAGTTGAGGGTGAGAGTGAAGTTGGCTTTACCGAGGTAATGGCAAAATGGAATCAGATACGTACCGATAGGACAGGGCTTGTTAACGAGCTTTTGCCCGAGGATCTGCATGTTATTCTGAGCAGTGAGTTGCAAAAACTTTCAAGAGACGTGAGTCAAGGATTTAATGCCGAGAATGAAGTGGTGGATAAAGAATTTTTTCTTTCGAGCGTTCAGGTATTCACGGGAATGAGAATTCCAAAAATTAGATCGCTGAGGGCCATGTATCTATTGATTGCTTTGGATGACTGGTTGAAGGACTGGACAGTTTGGATTGCGAATCGCGCATTGGCCCCCTCCCGAGGACGGGCCTTGCTCGGGGGTTGCGGTCTGTTGCTAAGTAAGTATTCAGTTGCAATAAATGAGGACGCAGACCGCGAATTATATGTTCGAGTCGTTTCTCAGCCTATCGAAACAGCTACTGCTGCGACTCCGAGCTCTAACTCAAGTACTACCTGCTCGGGCAGTGAAAATCACAGAACGACGCATCCAACGACGCATTTTGTGGAACTAAAGAGAGACATGCAAAAATTGTCCCCTAGCAGTCCTCAAAATGACCTTGATAATCATCAAAGTCCACCTGTTTCTCCAAAGCTTCGTCCTACTGAGGCGTTGAGCATCATGATCCCTGAAGCGGGTTCGCTCGTTGAGAAGGAGCCTGACTTTGAAGGATTACCGAGTGGAACCTCAAGTCTATCGGTGAGTCCGAAGTCGAACTATTACGTCAGTGTTCCTGCATCCCCGAAATCTGAAACGACTATTTCTAATGCCTCTGCGGGCAGCAATTCTTCGACCATGCCTACGAATGTGTTGGCTCCCGCAGGTCCAAAACATTCTCAATCTAAATCTCAATCTGCTCCGTTCTCTTTTGTTCCTTCCCCAGTAAAAATTTATTTATACCAGCCTCTCAAGCTAGATAGTTCGAATTAGGTTCGTCCGTTCTTTTCTTTCAACTTCGTTTCCCTTTTGCTAAGAATAATGAGCGCGCAACACGTGTGCATTAGTGGGGTAGCATTAGGATTCAGCAGGGGGGTGGGGAATGGCGCTTACGTTTACGCATGTCACTGGGGATGTTTTAAAGAACGTCATTGGAGATCTGTCGACACCGTCAAATATGACGGATCAAAATCTGGTTATCAATTATCTCAAAGAAGGCAGTTCTAAGGGAGATCCGATTTATCTAGGGATCGGCGAAACATGGACGGAAGTAGCACCGGGATTGGTAGAACTCGCAAAAAAACCGTGGCCAACGTATTTAAACGGCTATTTATTTTCGCAATATGGTTTGCCCAAGCTGCAGAATGTGCTGCGTGAATCTATTCCACAGGAACATCGTTTTTCGAAAGACTGCGAACTGGGGCGGGATTTTGAGGTGGCGGTTTCGTGTCAAGGTACACGAAATGTGATGTTCGACTTTGGACGCATGCTGATGATGGAAGCGCCACGCGGGAAGACGCCAGTGGCGTTGGTGACATCGCCGGGGTGGGACTATCCAGGAGTTTTTGGCCCACTGGGATTTAAGATGCAATGGCTGCCGCTCAGGCGAGAAAATGATTTTCATCCGAGCATGGAAGATCTCGAAGTGCTGCTGAAGCAAATCGATGCATACTCAAATGAATATCTGGGATTAGTGGTGATTAATGCTCAACAGAATCCCACAGGAGTGAATTGGCGGCCTGAGTTTGTGAGAAAGCTTATTCAGATTGCGATTGACCGTGGAGCAGCAGTACTGGCGGATGATGCGTACTATTCAATTCTCCACCCAGGAACCGAAGCGACGTCGACGTTAGGGATTTTGACGGAAGAGTTACAAAAGCACCATCAAGATTCGGGGCGATCGCGGCAGGGCATTGCCCGGGGCCACGAGCGCAGTGATTTTCCGGTGATTCCGTGGATGGGTGTTCGATCTTTGGGAAAACAGTTTAATTGTAATGGTTGGGGCATTGGAGCAATGGTCTCGCATCCAGTAATTTTGGAACGCATGATCCACCAGTTGCTGCTGAGTCGAACTTATATTTATTCCGGTATGCTCCAGTACACTATGGCTGATTGGCTTACGAGCTCCGAATCCAAAATTTATTTGGAGGAAAAAAATCAGGAGTTTAAAGAAAAACGAGAGCAAGTGGGGCATGATTTGGAGACTCTGCTGGGCTATCCGAAGAACGGGTATTTTGCTGGCACTTGTACAAGCTATTTGTTATTCCAGGCCCCAGCATCGAGAGCTCGCAAAATGGGGAATTTTGCGGACGTTGAGAAATACCGGACGGAGCTTTTCTTCAAAACCGGAGTTCTATTCAGTCAGTGTAATCTCAACTGCAGCATTACGGGGGATCCAGTGTTCTTTGAAATGAATAAGCCGCATTTTAGAATTTTCTTAGCCCCACGCAAAGAGGCTCTGCGAGAGGCGATCGAAAGATTGCACGATGCAGGCGTGAGGTGGGAAGGGTGAGTCACTTTATGAAGCTGTTTATTGATAATCTTTGGATTAGTCCCTATACGTATTCGGTCTACTGCGCATTAAAAGAAAAGGAAGTCTTGTTCGAACTCGAAGAGGTGTCTTTTCAGAGCGGGCATGGTTCGACCCAAACCTTTCGAGATCGAAGTTATACGGATCTGATTCCGTTGATCGATGATGATGGATTTATGCTCTCTGAATCGATGGCGATTTTGGAATATGCTGAAGAGAAGTTTCCTGCGCCGAAAGTTAAGCCCATTTTTCCAGAGGCTGTCCAGGATCGTGCGCGTGCGCGAATGTTGATGAGTTGGTACCGGACGGGACTGCAGACACTAAGAAATGAAAGATCTGCGGAGACTATTTTCTATTCCGAAGAACGCAGTAACTGTCTTCCGTTGAGTGCAGTGGCTCAGGAGGAAATTCAGGATTGGACGCGCTTTTTGAGCGATACATTGCGACACGGAAAACCATTTTTGTTTGGAAATTGGTCGATCGCCGATACGGAAACAGCGTTTATGCTCCATCGAATGATCTGCAACGGAGATCCGGTGGACGAAAAGTTAAAGAAATACGCCACAGCAATTTGGAATCGTCCAGCAACGCGAGAATATGTGGAACATCAGCGTCCACAATACCGATCGTTCTACGCGCCCTAAAGCCCTGGTGAGAGAGCTTTATTCTTTTTTGCCGTTGCGATGCAGATGATTCTTGACGACTTCTTTATGTTTACGGATCTGGGTTTCAATTTTGTCTAAGGCGACGTCGACTGAAGCCTTGAAGTCCTCGGTCACGCCTTCACCGAAATAATCCATCCCGTTGCCTTTGATACGGCAATGGGCGATTCGATTTTGCTTTTCTGTTGAAATCGTCCAGTTAGCCGAAATCTTGCCGTCGAAGTACTTCTTTAACGTCTGGGACTTATCTTCGATGAATGATTTGAGAGAATCACTTGTATCTACGTTCTTAAAGCTAATGACTAAATTCATATAATCTTCTTTCGCTTTCCAGAGGATAGAATACCCAACATATCGCGGTATTTTGCAACAGTTCGGCGGGCTATGTCAATGTTCTCAGCTCGAAGGAGTTCCACTATTTTTTGGTCGGATAATGGATTTTTGGGGTCTTCCCTCTGGATCATCTGACGAATTTTCTCTTTTACTGCCTCACTCGCTAGAGAATCGCTTCCATCGGCAGCATTAATACTTGAGTTAAAGAAGTATTTTAGTTCGAAAATGCCCACCGGAGTATGCACAAATTTGTTGGTAGTAACTCGTGAAATCGTGGATTCGTGCATTCCGATATCATTAGCCACGTCTTTAAGGATCATAGGCTTGAGGTGCTGTACGCCCCGCTCAAAAAATTCTCTCTGTCGTCGAACGATCGCTTCGGTGACTTTGTAGATAGTCTTCTGGCGGTTATGGATCGATCGAATCAGCCAAACCGCGGACCTGAGCTTGTCTTGGACATACTCTTTAGTAATCTTGTTTTGCTCTTTCTGCGCCGAGGCCAGAATATTTTTGTAGTACGGCGAAATTCTGAGTTTCGGCATTCCGTCTTCGTTTAAGACGATCATGAACTCGTCAGCGACTTTGTAGACGTATATATCAGGCGTAATATACTGTGTATCGCTTGTATGAAAAGACCTGCCCGGCTTGGGCTCAAATTCTAATATGAGTCTTGTCGCCTCAATAATTTTCTCTAATGAAACTCCAAGCGTCTTTGATATTGCCGAATAATTCTTACGTTCCAGATCATTGAGATGCCGTTCAATAATTTGTTCGACCAGAGGGTGTCGCGGAACTAGAAATTTTGCTTGAATCGACAAGCACTCTTGAAGATTTCGGGAGCCAACTCCGACCGGGTCAAAATTCTGGATTATCTTAAGAATTTCCTCAGCGTCCTCCAGAACTAATCCTGCCTCGCGTGCAATATCCTCTAGATTAGTATTGAAGTACCCATCATCCGATAAGTTACCGATGATTAGTTCCCCTAAGTGTCTTTCATGTTCTGTCAAAGAAACCATCGAAAGCTGCCAAGCTAGATGGTCTTCCAGTGAGGTTGTCTTGGTTAAGACATTTTCAAAACTGGGGAGCTCATCGTTGATTTCTCGCATCGACGGCGTAGAGCTGGAGGTCGAATTAAAATCCTCTACGTACGATTCCCAATTAAAATCATCTTTTCCGACCACCAACTGCTCTTCTTGGAGTTTGGGTTTTACAAACGATTGCTCATCTCTCAGCTGCTCAGCTTCTGGGTCGGCAACTTCGGAGGGAGAATCTGTTGACGTAGATGTTTCACCTTCCGGGATTTCGGTAGTTTCTTCAAGAATGGGATTCTCCATCATTTCTTGATTGACGACTTCCTGTAGCTCCATCCGATTGAGCTGAAGTAACTTAATCGCCTGCTGCAGTTGCGGCGTCATTACTAGCTGTTGGCTGAGCTTAAGGCTCTGTTTAATTTCTAATGCCATGTTGATATCTTCTTATCTTAAAATTGCCCTAAAATTGGAACTTTTCCCCCAAATAGGTCTCTCGAGCTGTCTTGCTCTGAGCGATTTCATGGGGAGTTCCCATTTCCACTATTTTTCCGTCGCTCAGTAGATAACCTAAATCACATATTTCCAATGTTTCTCGTACGTTATGATCTGTGACCAGTACCCCGATTCCTCTTTTTTTTAAGACTTGAATCATTTTTTGTATATCGGCAACAGCAATGGGATCAATCCCAGCAAACGGTTCATCTAGCAAAAGAAATACCGGATTCAAAGCTAACGCACGCGCGACTTCTACTCTTCTTCGTTCACCCCCTGACAAAGTATACGCTTTTTGCCTCGCCACCGCGTTAATATTAAATTCGTCTAACAAGCTATGGAGCCGGTTCTGTCTTTCAGAGCGCGTGAGAGGTAACGTCTCCAAGACGGATAAGATGTTTTCTTCTGCCGTCATGCGTCTAAAGACAGAAGCTTCTTGTGGAAGATATCCGATTCCGCGCCGCGCACGCTTATACATTGGCCAGTCTGTAATATTTTCGCCCGAGAAATAGACGGACCCTGTATCTGGCTTGATCAAACCTACCACCATGTAAAAGGAAGTGGTTTTACCTGCTCCGTTCGGGCCTAGTAGCCCGACGATTTGACCCGCTTTTACTTCAAAACTAGCTGAATTGACTACACGGCGGCCTTTATAGGCCTTTTCGAGTTGATGTGCCTTTAGTGTCGCTTGCGGGTTAATGGAGGCTGAGTTTTGTGAAGTTTGACTCATCGTGAGAGCACTTTAGCATAAACACTCTGGTAGGACCAAAGCAGTTTTGTTTAGGATCTATTTAAGGAAGAAAAGCTCAGGTCGGTCCCATTGCTCAGGTTCCGTCGCCTTCCGTATAGGCATTACTATGTTCGACTTCTACCACATCAGTGTCGCGATGCAGTAAAATAATGTCCCCAGTCACGGTATCGGCATCTTGATAGACTTGGGGCAGTTGGGTCAAAACAATCAGGTTCAGAGGTTGGTTGAACTCCGCCTTTCCTGATGTCGCATAGCGAAGGGATTTGTGGTTTCCGAGTTCCTTGATAAAGACGTCGTCGTAAGCGGTCAGGTACTGGACAACATCTTTGTTTAGGGAAGCGTAGTTTAAGACGGCCCACCTAGCCTTGGTGAAAAGGGTTTCCTGTGAAATATAGACAAAACGCTTCTTGATAGGGCGATTGGGATACATGGTAAAGTGGGCGATCTTCGTATTTCGGTTGATATGGCATTTGTCAGAGTCAATAATGGTCACCTCAGATCCATTATAAAAAATGACATGGGCGGTCTTAAGTAGATTGATTAGACCCTTCTTCATATTGTAATTCAGGCCATAGCTGGTGAATTCGAACCTCCCTTCGGAGGATGTCGATGGAGATTGAGATTGGGTGCTAGGGGACTCGTCATCAGCATCAGTGGGATTAGACTTATCTGATTTAGTTGCCGCTTTATTATCGCCCTGAACATAGTGTTTGGTCGGGATATAGATCTGAGATTCGTTGGGTTTGTACCGCATGTATTCCGAGTGAAGGACGAAACCATCCGGAAAAACCGTCTTTACGTTGCCATACATTTCTAAGTCCCGTTTGCCAAGAAAGTACTTTGCCTCGGAACCGGTAACCTCGGTGATTTGATCATCTGTATCGTAAATCTGAACTTTAACTCTGCGGGCGTGGACCAGGTCAATGTCATGGTACAGGTTTGCTTTATCCGCTACAATTTTCCATTGTTTAACTTTATTTTGGACTGAGACATATCGAAAATTCTCGACATTATAGTCGGCCACTCGATCGATCGGAATGCCTGGCGCAAGAGTCGGTTCCTGATTCTTTGGAATTAACGTAGCTGGATCGATCTGCTTTGGCTGTGGGATCGATTCTTCTTCGAGCGAAGAGGGGGACAAAGCGACAATTTCGGTAATAATCGTGGCTCCTAATATCAGAAACAGAATGGGCCGGACGGACTTTCGAGAAAACATAAATTCACTTTAACAGATGTGATGAAATTCTCCAGAGGGCCTACGAACTTATAGAGTTAATGCATTCGTTATAATATCTGTGGTCAATAATCTCCTTCTGAGATAGATAAATCTTTCTATGCAGATCGAGCGTTTTGAGGCTCGCAAACGTGAGCACATTCTTCAGTCGCTGGATCTGGCCCACCAAGCCAGCGGTTTGAACGGGCTGGATCGGGTGCGCTTGATTCACGAAGCGCTGCCCGATTTGAATTTCGAAGATATCAATGTGGCTACTGCTTGCCTCGGAAAAAAATTAGCCACTCCCTTTTATGTCGCCGGAATGACAGCAGGCCATCCGGATGCTGTTTTATTGAATCGAAGAATAGCGTCACTTTGCCAAAAACGAGGCTGGGCGATGGGTATCGGTTCACAGCGCAGACAGTTGGAGGAATTTCAGAATGGATCGAGCGAGGGAATCGATCAGTGGAAGCGCCTTCGAGAGGAAGCACCCGATCTCGTTCTATTTGCTAATGTGGGAATCGCACAGCTGATTCCAGCTAGAATCGAACATCTGAAAGCATTGGTCGAGAGTATTTCGGCGCAAGCTCTCGTAGTTCATCTTAATTCTTTACAAGAAGTTATTCAGAAAGAAGGAACTCCTCAGTTTAAGGGCGGATTTGCGGCATTAAAAAAATGCTGTGAAGAGTTGCGGACGCCCGTGATCGTGAAAGAAACGGGATGCGGATTTTCACCAGACACGCTTACCCGTCTGGCGACGCTTCAGCTGGGAGGTGTAGACGTGAGTGGACTCGGTGGAACCCACTGGGGTCGAATCGAGGGAGCACGGGCTGGTTCGAATTCTTTAGAAGCACAAGTTTCCGCAACGTTCGCAAATTGGGGTGAATCGACGGTTTCATCAGTCATTTCTGCAAAAGAGACCTTGCCCCAATCCATACAAATATGGGCGTCGGGTGGAGTACGATCAGGACTAGATGCTGCGAAACTCATTGCTATCGGAGCTACGCGTGTGGGGTATGCCCAACCAGTGTTGAAGGCCGCATTGGAAGGTGAAGCAAAATTGGATCAATGGATGCAAATTCAAGAGTACGAGCTCAGAGTGGCTCTTTTTTGTACTGGCTCAGCTAGTTGCGAGAATTTGCGGGGAAAGGAACGAATATGGACAATCGCCAACTGACCGAAGGATTTCATCGACTGACACGGGATGAGCGCCTACGAAGAATTCAGCAACTTTGCGATTTGTCGGAAGAGGATATTCAGGTCTTGTCGGGTAAGATTCCGGTTCCGATCGAAATTGCCGACCACCTTATTGAAAATGTGGTGGGTTATTTTCCGATTCCGTTTGGAGTTGCCACCAATTTTACCATCGATGGGCGAGACTTACTGATTCCTATGGCCGTCGAAGAGACTTCGATCATTGCGGCTGCAAGCGCATCGGCAAAATGGATTCGGCGCGAAGGAAATATTCGAACTTACTCCAAAGGCAGTTTAATTATTGGGCAAATTCAGCTTCCACAAGTCAAAAATGTAAAGAACGCTCGCAAATTACTTCATGAAAATCGGGATCTTTTAATGGGGCTAGCAAATGCTTGTATCCCTGGCCTCGTTCGAAGAGGTGGAGGGATCCGCGATATTGCAATGCGAGAAATAGCTAGACCAACCGGTGACGGTGAAATGCTAGTGATCCATGTTTTGTGTGATCCGTGCGATGCTATGGGCGCGAATCTCATCAATCAAATTTGCGAAGCACTGAAACCGAGAATCGAAGAGCTGACGGATGAGAAAGTCGGCCTTTGTATTTTATCGAATTTAGTAGACACAAAGTTGGTCGCAGCCGAAGTGATCCTACGAGATATTGATCCAAAGCTTGGTTCGGGAATTCAAGAGGCGACATTGTTTGCAAAGGCAGATCCGTATCGAGCTGCTACTCATAATAAAGGTGTTTTAAACGGGATCGACCCCATCTTAATTGCTACCGGAAATGATTGGCGTGCAGTAGAAGCTGGTGCCCATGCCTATGCCGCCAGGACAGGACGTTACCAGCCATTGACGGAATGGCATATGGAAGGTGCGGATCTTGTCGGTAGAATTGAAATTCCTATCGCAGTGGGAACGTGCGGAGGAGTAACGAAAATTCATCCTATGGCAAGAGTAGCAATCAAAATGTTGAAAGCCAGCCGCGCCGAAGATTTGGCTAGAATCTGTGCAGCTGTGGGTCTGGTCCAAAACTTAGGAGCCCTCAAAGCATTAGCAACAGTAGGAATCGTTAAAGGTCATATGCAGCTCCATGCCGCGAATTTGGCGATAGCGGCGGGTGCGGAAATTCATGAAATTGCTCAAGTCAGAGATCGATTGACTCAAGTGTTAAAGGATGAAAAGACCATCAATCTCAGTCGAGCTAAGGAAGTATTAGAGGCTATTCGTGTCGCAGCTCAGCGTACCTCCATCCACTAAAGGAGAACGAATTTATACTATTGGCGCAAAAGTTTTTCTCCTGGGAGAATATGCTGTTTTGAGCCATCTTCCTGCAGTTGTCGCGGCTATTCCGCCGCGGTTTAGTCTGAGGGTAGGAGGAGAGGCGAACCAACAAAAGCCTTTCTCGACATCTTTGCCCGTGCCTTTAGAACGTCTGCGCGTGTGGGTTCAACAAACCGCTGAGAGATTTCCCAAGTCGGATTTTGTTTTTCCGGATTTGATTTTCTCAAATTTGGTTTTCAATGATCCGTTCGAAGGTCAGGGTGGTTTTGGGGCGTCGTCAGCACAGTTTGCCCTCGGTTATGCGGCCTGTTCAAGATTTTTGGAAACCCTGTTACCGGAATTGTTTCCTGACAACAAAATAAGGCACTGGAAGACGGTTTGGAATCTCTATCGAGAACTCATGGCATTTCCGGTTTCAGATCCGAGTTACAGTGTAAATTCAAAGCAAGTTTTACCAAGTGGCGCAGACCTAGTCGCCCAATGGCAAGGCGGTGTTACTTTTTTTGATCCTTCTGACGGGCATTGCCAAGATGTGTGGCCGCTTTTTGATTGGTCTAATCTTCTTGTTTTTTCTGCAACCCATCAGTCCGGACGAAAAGTAGCGACCCACGAACATTTGGATCAGCTCTATCGAACTGGATTTCCGCAAAACGCTCAGCGATGGTTGGGACTTTTAGAAAAAAAGCTGATTTTAGGAATTCAAGCGATCCAAAACAACGACCCCGCCAAATTTGGGCAAAGCTTAAACGATTACGCCGAAATTCTTTTTCAAGAAGGTCTCGAAGCGCCAGCTACGACGGAAGATCGAAAGTTTTTGAAGTCTCTCCCAGGTGTGCTGGGAGTGAAAGGAACGGGCGCTTTGCAGTCCGATGGAATAGTTGTTTTTCTGGGATCTTCTAATAGAAACTCCGCGAACAGAACCTCAAATAAAGACCAAGTGATTCACGCAGTCCGAGAACGTGGTCTTTCTCTTCTCTGTGACGGGTTGACTTGTGAAATGGGAGTGGCATGTCAGACGCTAACGTGAAAATCGTCAGAGTTCGAGCACCCTCAAATATTGCGCTCATAAAATATATGGGGAAAAAAGACTCGGCCTTAAATATTCCCGAGAATCCAAGTATCTCCATGACTTTGAATGCGCTTTGTACATTCGCCGAAGTGAGCGTGCATGAGAACGGATCTGGTCAATTCCAATGGGCCCCTTTGAACGGATATCAGGTGCCGGATCTGCATCAGTCCGGTCTTGAACAGGATGGTTTGCGCAATCCTCCCCTTTCAAGGGGAGGTGAGCAAACCTATGAAGTCGACACTTCTTTACCTGGAAGAATCTCCCGACTTCAGTCGGGAGTTCTTCAAAAAATAGTTGCTCACGTGGCGCGAATGAAAACGCTTTTGCCCCCAGTCTATTCAAAATACAAGATCCGCTGGAATCCAAAAAACTGGGAAGAGAGAGATATTCTTATCAAAACCGGAAACACATTTCCGGCGTCGTCTGGGATTGCATCGAGCGCATCGAGTTTTGCTGCGATGACTCTGGCGTTGAGTAGCGCGTTCGCCGAAGAACCAAGAGAATTTGAATCAAGCTGGGCTGACCATCGTGAACTTCGCAAAGATTTGGCAAGAATCTCACGACAAGGCTCAGGGAGTTCGTGTCGGTCGTTTGAAGGGCAGTGGGTACTTTGGGAACAGGAAGATATCCATGTCTTAGATTGTCCGAAGATGCCATCGTTAGCGCATTTTGTTGTTCTTGTTGATACGCAACCTAAGAAAATACCATCATCGAGAGCCCATGCGTTGGTTCGAACATCGCCACTATGGGAAGGCCGACCTGAACGAGCAACGCATCGAACCCAGAAAATGCGTGTTGCTTTGGCAGCGGGTGATTTAGGTGCAGTGGCAAGACTGGCGTGGTCAGACGCTTGGGAAATGCATAGTCTTTTTCATACGGCGCAGGAGCCATTCAGTTATTGGGCTCCGGCAACAATCGAAGCCCTTCACTGGTTGTCTTCTTTTGTGCTAAGTGATTTACCTCCAATAGTCACTTTGGATGCCGGTCCAAATGTGCATGTATCGGTTGAACTATCCATGCGAGAAGTTTGGCGGAATCGGCTAAAAGAAAAGTTTGGCAATGGTCTTATTCTAGAGGATGAATTAGGGGGAGGGTGTCGCTTCACGTGATGTGGTCGAATTTTGAAACAACAGTTGGTGGAAAGTGGGTCTTGACCGGAGAACATTCTGTCTTGAGGATGGCGGAGGCGATTGCCTTGCCTCATCCAGAAGTCTTTTTGAAACTTCGATTTCAACCTTTTTTGAATTCGCCGCCTGAGGGCAGCGCAGGGGATTTTTCGGTCGAACCCCTAATCGCAGAACCGCTTATTTTAAAAATGCTTACTTCCATTGAAGGCTTCAAGCTTCCATCTGGGAAACTTCGCATTGAAAGCACCATTCCGATCGGAGCAGGCCTCGGCTCGTCCGCCGCGCTTTGCGTCGCTCTCACTCGGTGGTTGACCAGACCGTTACAGCTTCCGCTTTCGCAGGTCTTGGGGTTTGCTACCAGGTTGGAGCACCTTTTTCACGGAAAGAGTAGCGGTATGGACGTTGCGGTAGTTTCGGTCGGCGCACCCATTGCGTTTACTAGTAAGGAGGGGCCTACCCCCCTACCCATTAAGAAATTGCCTCGATTTACTCTCCATGACACTGGTCTCAGGTGTAAAACTAGCCTCTGCATCGAAAAAGTTGACCTATTTCGGACCCAGTTTCTTGAAAAGGGCAGGCAAGTGGACCATGAAATGAAGGCAGCATCAGAACTCGCAAAAACGGGTCTGATTCACTATCATTTGGAGAATCGGAAACAGGGTCTGAGTTTGCTTACCAAGGCTATGGAGAAGGGTAGAAGCTGTTTCTATGCTTGGGATTTAGTCCCCCCTGAAGTCCAGAAGTTGGAAGATCAGCTCCTTAATGAGGGGGCTCTTGCTGTTAAGCTCACGGGAGCTGGGGCAGGTGGAATGGTCGTGGCTTTGTGGTCCTAACCAAAGAAGTCGATAGCCCTAAAGATGGAGTTTGACTTTCATCCTCTGTTTCCTTTAAAAAAGATCCTTTCGAGAGGAGGTGAAATTTATGGCTGGTATTGTTATTCGTGATGGCGACTCATTTGAGGCCGCTTTAAAAAAATTCAAGAAGCAATGCGAGAAAGCCGGCATCCTTTCGGAAGTACGTAAACGTGAAGCTTACGAAAAACCTTCAGTAAAGCGCAAGAAGAAAGCTGCTGCGGCACGTAAGCGTCTTGTAAAAAAAGGTCGTCCGATTAGAATTTAGTTTTTTCGTGTTTTCCAAGGTATCCGATAGCTGGGCAGCGCGCCTCGTCGGATACCTTTTACCTTTATGAGGGCTTACCTATGGCTACAATTAAGGAGCTCCTTTCCGAGCAGATGAAGAGTGCGATGAAATCGGGGCAGAAAGAACTGCTCTCGTTTGCGAGAAATCTTCACGCGGCAATTCGTAAGAAAGAAATTGACGATAGAATCGATTTAGATGATACAGGCGTTCTTAAGATTATCTCTACCCTTGTAAAGCAGCGCCAAGACTCCATTGAGCAGTTCGAAAAAGGGGGCCGCGACGATTTAGTGGCCAAAGAAAAGGCCGAACTTCAGTTTTTGCAAAGTTTTATGCCAGCCCAAATGGACGACGAAGAACTGCGTAAGACCGTCGAATGGGCTATCCATGAGGCAAAGGCCACTGGGCCGAAGGACATGGGGCAAGTAATGAAAGTCTTGATGCCCAAGGTGCAGGGCAAGGCTGACGGTAAGAGAGTGAATCAAATTGTTCGGGAAAAGTTGGGTTAAACAAAATAGGTCTCACACGCCATCTTCGCAATCTGGATAAGACAAAGAAATGAAAAAAAGCTGGATTTCGCCTGACCTGCTGCAAAAGCTAAAGGGTTCCACTAATATTATTGAAGTGATCGGCGAACATGTAGTGCTCCGTAAATCGGGGAGCAACTATAGCGGCCTATGTCCTTTTCATTCCGAACGAACTCCTTCGTTTTGCGTTAGTGAGCAAAAGCAGCTTTACCATTGTTACGGATGCAAAAAAGGGGGGGATATAATTGCATTCTTAACGGAAATGCAAGGGCTGAGTTTTGCTGAGGCAGTCGAGGACCTAGCCGAACGGGGA
>JABDFB010000030.1 GCA_013286765.1 Deltaproteobacteria bacterium | reverse complement strand
GGCTGTCAAGCCTATTTAATCGGCTGGACGTGACCCCGGGAGAAAAGCAGAGACAAGAAAAACTGAGGCAAGAGACTGACAGGAAAATAAGCCCTTATTGGAAGCGGAGTTCGCACCCAGAAAATCTTCGCTTAGCTTATTTCTTATATTTCATGCCATGCAATCTATTTAGAATGGCGTCAATTTGGGGGGAGTTACATCGGCTAGGTTTTCGCTGGACGCACAAAAGTCTCAATGGAATCGAGTTTGGTGCCGGCCCTGCAACGGGCATCTGTGGCATTGCTGCTGGCGAAGCTGATGGCAGCGTTGGCCTGCCAAAACAGGGTAGTTGGGCGCTGATCGAGCAGGATAAAGCTATGCTAGAGCTGGGTGCCCAATGGGCAAAGTCCTATTTTTCTTATTTAAAAATGGACGATTGGGAAATAATAGTTTATGAACGAGTCGAAGTTAGACCTGTCTGGCCCGAATAGTTTTGTTAAGCCCAACGTTCTGGTGCTTGGGGAATTGGCAAATGCCCAAATCATAGCCGAACAACTCAAGGCCCATGGCCTAGAACCGGTGATTTTTGCCAATCGAAAGACTGAACCGTTCCCTCAACTCTCCTCATTTGATCGATTTAATAAACTAAAAAAGTTGTTTACTGACTTTGCAGAAAGCACGGACGGCAACGGGATGGTCCATCCGGGCACGGACCTATGGGCCGAAAAGCCGGAACTCGCAAATATCGTACATAGCTGCGGGCTAACTTGGATCGGCCCTTCGGCAAAGACCCTGTCCGTGTTTGAGCATAGACTACAATTTTTGTTACAGGCCGAAAAACTAGGCATTCCTAACCTGATCGTCAACCCTGAACCGATGCATACGAGGAGAGAAATTGAAGCGTTTGCAGCGAGAACGGAAGACGTCTTTCCCATCGTTTTGAAAACCGCAAAAGGGGGTGGCCATCTCGGCTTACTCGTTATTCATGACGCTAGTACTTTGACTAATGAGTACCCGCTGTGGATTGAACAACTTCGATACCACCAAGGGGAAATCGTCCTTTTCACAGAAAAATATCTGGAAAGTGCCAGGCTGGTTTCTGTTCCATTTGCACGATTTAGAGATGGGACAATTCAGATTTTTCCGGCGGTCGACGCCTCGCTCCAATCTAAATATCGTAAACTTATTGAATTTTGTCCAGCTTCGAAGATTGAGCACTCAACACAGATTTTATTGAGAAAATGGACCCGCAACTTGGCAACTGAATTTCAATACCATGGAGTCGGAGCCTTCGAATTCTTGGTCGATGGCCCACAGGCTTTTTTGGTTGGGGGCCTCCCACGTTTGAATACCTCTTTTCACCTTTGGGAAAAAATAGCTGGAACAAATGCCGTTTCCTGGCAGTTAGCTACATTGACCCAATCGACTTACGCCCCAGCTTACTTTAAGAAACTCAGTTCTGTCCGATCCTCGGGGGTTTCGTTTAGAATTTATGCGGAAAACTCGCTTTCCTATCTTCCACAGCCGGGAAAAGTTTTTCAGATACAGGAGAAGCGGGAGTGGCCCCATGCAGATTGCGAAGCAGCGCTACACTTGAGTTACAAACCTGGCGATACGGTAAAAAGTACGGATACCGGTGTACTTGGGCATCTCTATATTTTCGGGCAAGCCCAAAAACAATCTCTGCGAAAAGCACCCAACCTATTTCGTGATGTTTGGATCACGGGATCGATTCAAACAAATGAACATTATCTAGTTGAGCTTGCAAAGCACCCTTGGGTACAGGAGGGAGTTTTCCACACCGGCTTTATTGATGAAGAGTTTATTCCTTCTCTGACCCCACCGTCCGAACTATTAGAACAGAGTCTATCGCCGTTGGGCAAAGGTTCGCCGTTTCAGTGGAGTACAGGCGAGCAGTGGTTCAAGGGATCAGGTGCTGAGGTTTTGCAAAGGGCCTGGACCGAAGGACCAACCTTCTGGAAAGAAAACGGAAGAACGGGGTTTTCTGGTGTCGTTGGCGGCGTCCCTGTATGCGCATACCCACTCACCGATCGATGGAACGTGAGACTCGGGTCTTGGTTTCTCCAGGTGAAATTTCCCGAAAAAATGGGTCGCGGAATCTATTCGCGAACTGGGGGACGAATTCATGCCATTTTATTTAAAAAAGGCGCGATCGTTCCTGCACATGAACCCATATTGTTAGTGGAGGCCTTTGGAACCCTTGTTCCTTATTCTCTTCCACGCCCCTCAATCATTACATTATGGCGAGCTAAACTAGATGATCCAATCAGTTTGGGTCAGAAGCTGGCTGATTTTGAGTGGGAGGAGGGACCTCGTCAAATTCAAACTTTTCGCGATTTTCAGAAGCGGCCTTAACAGGAGTCTCCTGCAGCTCTTTTTCCAATGCCGGAATTAAGAGTGCTTCTGCAGCCGGCACAGGAACAATCACTTTGGCCTTAGTCTTAGCCAATGCTTCCAGTCTGACTCGATTTTTACAAACCAAAGTAACAGCTGTGACGTAAACTAATTCAGCACCCACAAATCCTAAGACCCAGGGAGTTCCACCGCTAGCAAAACCATAGGAATGCAATCCAACTCCTAAAATAAAGTTCACGCCGTACCAAGCCATCACTACGGACATAAAGCCGATGGCAGAACATACCGCAAAACCCAGCTGCCCCATCCAGCCAGTTAACCGCCCGTGCAGAACTACAACGTAAGAAAGCAAAGTAATCAATGCCCAAACTTCTTTGGGATCCCAACCCCAAAATCGACCCCAGGAATAATCCGCCCAAACACCACCTAGAATCGTTCCGGCCGCAATAAAGACTACGCCAAATTGCATAGCGCGATAAGTCATTTGATTCAAGCTAGCGATTTGTTTTTGATTCGGCTTCTTGCTTTTCAAGAAATTTAACAACGTCAGATTAGATAGTCCTAACGTTAGCGCAAACGCAGCATAGCCCAAGGTAATAGTCAGAACATGAATCGTCAGCCAGTAATTACTCCTCAAAACCGGAACCAGCGGATGAATAGATGGATCTAGTACGGACGGAGCTATATCACCTACGATCATTCCAAACGTCGCCAAAGCGGTTCCGACTGCGAGTAAAAGCGTATGGCGTTGTAGGAGGCCGATGATTACAGAAAAAACGACCGCGCCTAAACTTACCCAAATCACCGACTCGTACATATTAGTGACGGGAGGTCTTCCCGCAATATAACAACGAGAGGCGAAACCGACGACGTGAAACGAGAGCGCAATCACTGTGAATGGAACCGCGAGTCTTCTAAACCCTTTCATCCACTTCGCTTCAGAATGAAGCTGATAAAGTGACCAAGCCAAAAAGGCGGATAGGTAGAAAATCCATGCGAATAAAAACGGTCGAACCTGATTGTAAAAGACTTCGACTCCAATCTTATATTGGTACTTCGATTCGTAGTCATCCACTTCGCCTTCGACGGAGGCTCGAAGCAAATCCGCACTTCTTGAGAAGCGAGTCGTATCGCCGGCTTGGTAGTCCCTCAGCAATTGAACAAAGTTGGATTTGATCAGATTTTCGGATTCTTGATCTTCGTTTAGTGCGTTTCTATGTGCGCCCTGGTGAACATTTTCATTTTCGTCCAGTAAGCTTCCCCAAGCTCTAGGCGAGTCTCTTGGAATCAAATGCCAAACTTCGCCTGAAATGACCCCGTGGAACGTCGAAATGCGATCAAACACCGCTTTGAATTCTTGATCCCGAGGGTTGGACTTAGCAGATCCCATAGGATCGGGAGCTTGTGCCTGTACATTCGGGCCAGACATTTTCTCCGCATACTGAAGTAAGATAGGGTTTGCCAGCAATTCTTTCGGTGAAAAAGTAGTTCGTTTCTCATCCAAACCTAGTTGGCGCTTAACATCTTCGCGTGTTACCTGAATGAACGCTTTCGATTCCCAAAAATGAGGGAACGAAATCCAAGACAGCATTAAATCCAGGGGATCCCAATTCTCAAATTTTCTTTTCCCTGTTTCAAAGAGAACGATTTCGCTAGCCAGCGTATCTAGTGGTTTAATTCTCCCACCGCTCTGAACAGGCACCCGTCTCAGCTCCGTAAAACTCCAGTTGCGGTGAGGCATTAGTTCGTGCTTGATTGCATTGGTGGCTTGGGGTTTCGCCTCGGCCTGGGGTTTCGCTGCTAGTGCTGATGCCACTAGCACTGAGGATTGATACGCCTGGCAGGCGAATGTGAGTCCCAATCCGAGCCCTAGTGTGCCCAGTACAAATTTGAATCCAGACTTAAAGTTTTTCGATGATTTCATATTTCAGGCGTCTCCCAGTCTTGCCGTGAGGACCGGACTCTTCTTAACCGCTTTGAATTTTAAATACTTCATTACAAACAAGAGAATAGTACCTAGAACAATGAGTAATGATCCACCGTATTTCCAGGGCCGACCCGGATCGCGATTTACCGTAAAGATGGAAGTCACAGGCCTGGGCATCGCATTTTCATAGCTGGCTTGGTAGAAAGTATAGTCCTTTGTTTCCAGAGGCTCATTCATGCTAATCGTAGATTGTCGCCCCTCAACCGTTACATTGGAAGAATAAGACGCTGGATTCACCGTCCCTTCGTCATGTTCGATATTGAAGCGATCTAACCGAATCGAAAACGGAAGAACAACCCTCTTCGGATAGTACGCAATTTCGACTTGTCGTTTTTCCAGCTGAAGTACTGCTCGTTCGCCAAGGCCAAGCCAAACTCCGTCTTTTCCGTCAGCCATTCGCAGATGAATTGCAGAACCCGGCGCTTGATTTCCATATTGAATCCTAGCAGGCTTATAGGTTGTTGAAGGTACAGCGTTAGGAAACCACTCTTCCATCGTGATAGTGACGCCACCTTTCCAACCGGGTTGAAGCACTTGGCCTTTCACCTCATCCCGTTTAAAAGTACCGCGAACGATTTTGCCCGCAGAACTCTTGGCGACAAAACTCAGATCTCCTTTATTCCTCAAGAAAAATGAAATCGTGGGCCCGTTGGTTTTTGAAGTCTTGGTGCCCTCACCCTCACTCTCGCCTTCCACGCGAATCGAAAATCGCGCCGGTCCTGCCTGAACGTCTTTCCACTCACTCGTACCGTGCCACAACCAAATCTCCTGTGAAATCTGCATCGGGCCACCTTTGACTCTGATTTTCAGAGCCGGTGATTTTTTCTCACTAGGAAAAGCGGGAATTCCATCAGAAATAAATGAGACGATCGGCTCAGCATGGCTGACAAACTGATCAATCACAATCGGATACGAAAGCCCGTGCGAAGCAAGTCGAATCGGAGTAAATGAAACCGTCGGCGGAATCCACTTAATTGGTAAGGCTTTGAGTTCACTACGGTCATAAACAAAAAGCGACGCTGCATCCAAATCCACAATGCTTGCTGCCTCGCCCTCTGATATCCGCAAACTTCCGTCGATTCCGACTTTATAGGTGATCCACGATCCTAGCAGAAGAATAAGAATCCCGAGGTGCGCTAGTAAAAATGGAACATGTCTGAACTTCCACGGAAATCTACTGACTGCTACACAAAATATATTTAATCCCAGCAAGAACAAAAGCCCATAAAACCAATTGGTCCGATAGATCCAATATTGCGCACAAGCGGTGTCATAGAGCGACTCAATAAAAGTCGCTGCCGCCAGCGCAATTGCCAAGGACAGAATCACTAACACTGCTAATTTTAGTGAACAAAGAGTAGCAAAAATTCTTTCTGCAGTTCTCTCTGCCGCTGTTTTTTCTGCCATAGTTTACAACTTTCGCATGCCGGGTAATTCCAAAGCGATAGTCTTTCCGAGATCCGGGGGAGTATTGCTCATCTGGAAAAGCGGAATACCCGCCATGGCCAGGACGTGCTTCTGTACTGCTCTTTCTCTTTCCAATATTTCTTCCGATAAAGGCTCAGGCGATGCGGATTCATCAAAAACGCGATCATAGATTTTGCGCCTAAACCAGCCAGCGTTTCGTCCCACCACTACGCGAGCCATTTTACGTAATTTCTTTGCGAAGCACCAGCTCTGCCTCTCCCCCGGGCCGGTAAAATCAATCAGTAAATCTACCTTAGCGGGGATCTCCTCGCCCAAGGAAGCATTTTGAGTGGTTTTGAAGAAGACCTTTGCGTCGGGATAGGCCACCGCGATTTTTGTCCTCAGGGCTTCTCGATCGAAAGCCATTCCTCTTGCTGATATAACAACTAAAACCGTCTTAACCCCCGATATTCGATTGGATAAGACCCGTTCATAATCAATAATTTGGCTGAGGGTCTCGTTCGTTTGCGCATCGGAGTCTCGCAAAAGCTCCCCAGGATTTTCTGCTCCGCTGTTTTCTTGCTTTTCCATAGCAATTAGGTCTATCAAAATTTCTTGCTGGGTCAAAGGGTAAGGTTTTAAAAGATCTCGTACTTCAGAAGGCGACACTCGATCGGTCCGTTATAGAATACTGTCTTTTGGGTCGTTTTGAGCCCTACGGACTTTGCTAACTCACGACTTCCGGTAAAAACATAAGCTTCCCACCCCTTAAACCGCTGTTTAAAAACATCGCCCAGGTCTTTGTACAACGGTTTGAGCGTCTCAATCTCGCCTAGTCTTTCTCCATAAGGGGGATTCACCACTAAGAGCCCTTTTTTAGAAGTCAGCTCGGCCATTTTCAAATCGCATTTTTCGACGTGGACTATCCCGGTGAAACCCGCCCTCTCAATATTGGCAATCGCAATCCGAATTGCTCGGGCATCGCTATCATAGCCAACAATGCGTGGGATTTTTTTAGCGTTAGTGACATGCTGCGATTGTGCTTCTTCCTTGATCCTTTGCCAAAGTTTGGGGACGTGCCCCTGCCAACCTAAAAATCCATAATAGCGCCGCATTAGACCGGGCGCTGCATTTGCAGCAATAAGCGCTGCTTCAATAAGCAGCGTCGCCGACCCACACATCGGATCCAAAAATGCTCGATCTGGCTGTTCGCGAACGCTATCGGTGTTCCATCCTGCCTGGAGGAGGAGGGCTGCCGCCAGGTTTTCCTTGAGTGGCGCCGCACTTCCTTCCCTTCGATACCCCCTCAAATGGAGACTATCGCCGGATAAATCGATGCAGACGGTTGCTTCGCCATTGGTTAGATAAACATTAATTCGGACGTCTGGCGTCGCCGTGTCGATGGAAGGACGGTCTCCCGTTACTACCCTAAATTGATCTACTATTGCATCTTTGACCTTTAATGCCGCAAAATGCGTATGTACTCCCCTGGTGGCAATGTCAGACGACGAAGCAGAAAAGTCTACCGCCAACGTATCTTTATAAGTGAGATGATCCGTCCAGTGAATTTTTCGAACCCCACGGTAGAGGCTGTCAGAATCTGGCGCCGGAAATCGGCTAAGTACCAACAAGACTCGATTTGCCGTTCGCAGCCAGAGGCAAGCTTTATAACCTAGCTCCAAAGGGCCACGGAAGCGGACCCCCGCTTTACTGACTTGGATTTCCTGCGCCCCCAGGGCCGCCAGTTCTTGAGCAAGGATTTGCTCAATCCCCAAGGCTGCCGTAGCGAAATAGTCATAAATATCCTTTTGGAATGACATGCTGGGGGGTTGTACCAGATTTTTAGGCCCATTGGGGAGGGTTAATTCGAGAAGTGGCCCCTACGGCAGCGTAGTGGGTATTAAGCGAGCCATTCAGAGCACTAGACCCCTTCCCTGAAAAGCAGTTTCGCACATTAAATATCTGCTAAACCAATTCAATTATCTACTACATAAGTTTATATTTATTAAATATTTTCAATGTATGTATTGACTTTCAACTCCATTCGTTGTAAATTGCGCAACGAATTCAGACAAAACAATTTGAATTACGAATTTCTGATTGCCTCTGTTTCCGTCTAATTCTATAAAATTTGAAAGTATTTATTTATGGTATTTGGAATTATGCGTATTCATTTTTTAGTCCTCGCGCTATCTCTTTTTCTATCCCTCCAGATCTCTCCGTCAGCTACCCTAGCAAATGATTCATCGGCGCAGGCCTCTTTACAAACGCCCCCACAAAATAAAGATGTTGAATGGCTTAAAGTGCCCTACGAAAAGGTGGAAGACGAATTACTCTCCATCTTGCAGAAAGACTTACCAAAGATCGAGCACTACACAACAAGTCTATTAGTTTATGAAGTTAGAATTAACGAGAATCTTCCGCCTCACTATCAGCGCAACTTCCGTCAGAAATTAGAGCGGACGCTCCTATTTTCAAATAAACTCCAAGTCAAACAGTGCCTTAATTGCGATGAGGCAAGGCTTACTAAATCCGGCAATGGGCAGCTGCGTTTTGAAAACTATTCGTCGGATACAGGCCGGGCGAAACGTATTAGCTCTGAGGCTGGGACAGATCATGTGATCTACGCGGATCTCAATTACACTCCGGAAGATTTAATTCTGAATATTCGCCTCGTAAGAGCTTCGACAGACCATGTCCTTTGGAGTCAGCAATATTCCATGGCCCAGGTAGTGCGAGATCGCGAAAATCTGAACGAACAGGACCCCTACGAACTCGGCCATAGAGATTCACTATCGCATGTCATTTTAGGGGAAACCGCTTTTGCACTCAGCACGAGCTTTGGACTTAATTCCATGCCTGGTCTCGATATCGGTGGTGGCTCCAATCGTTTCATGATGCCCGCGCTTGATTTATTTATCGGAGAGCGATTCGATCGAGGAAGAAAGCTATTTGGATTCGTCGCAGGAATAATGTTTAACGTTGGCATTGATGAGGACGACCTTAAAAAGAAGAACATAGGCAAACCAATTGGTTTTGCTGCGAAACTCGGACCCAAGTTCACTTACATATTCAATCCATACAATATATCCACAATGCGATTTGCGCTCGCAACTGAAGCCGGAGCACTGCTTGGCCTCGGATTTGTTACACCCTATATTGGAATGGGACCAGAATTCCAAATGATTAGGCGTTTTTCGTTCAGTCTTATGCCGATTTATATATTTAAGACATCGGTTTTATCGGACGAAATTCTCAAAGAAATAAATAATGGTGAGGTTGCTTCTGAAGGATCAGATAAAGCTGGAACCTTTGGTGGGCTGGGGCTTTTATTCAGACTTTCGATGACATGGTAATGGGCAGGTGAATGAGATTATGGATAAGAAGATTTTTAGATATTTAATTTCGATAACCGCGACTATTACAATGGTTTTTATAGTCAGTTGTTCCGGCAAAAAAACCCGTATGTGGATTACGCCGCCCTATAGTGCGAGCGAAAAGGACTTAGCACGAAACATAAATTTTCAAGTCGAAGATGTTCAAACGGGTAAAAAAGAGAGCTTAACAATTCCATTGCACCACTCGCCTGAAACACTGGTTGTTGAAAACATGCAAAAAAAAGATCCCAACGACAAGGATCTGGCAGTCACCTTCGCAGATAGAATCATCAGTGAAGGAAAAGTGAAAAGCTCCGATCAGAAGGGCCCCCTTAGCCTCTCCTATCTAAATGGTACAGCCGAAGTCGAAGATCTCTATACTAAAGAAAAATATTCTGAAGCGCTGATCCGGCTTGCTCCACTAGTCGAACAGTACCCAAAGCAGGCAAAACTTTTCATCATGCAAGGCACACTTTATCGCAAAATTGGAGAAAAAAAGTTGGCCCTTGGGTCGTTCAAACGAGCACAAAAACTGGATAAATCCAACGCAGATCTCGAGGAAGCGATTTTGGCAATTGAAAATGATTTAGGAGAGAATTTATGAACTTTATCTATAAGACAACCATACGACTGGTTGCGCTCTTTGTACTGGTCTTATGTATTGTCTTAATTGCATCGGAATCAAAACTATCGTCAGAGACTGGCTTAGACGTTAAGGCCGCGGTCTTCGTCATTTTAGCACCCGTGTTGGTTTGGGTTCTATTTGGAAAAGCATCGTTGAATTTTAGAAGCATGTTCAATCGTTTTTTCGAAATGCAAAAATCACCCAATTCAAAAATTCTTGACGACCTCGAAAATATGTCCTTTCAAGTACGAGGACAATTTGGTTTTTCACAGATGGTAAAATTTTCCGAAGCTCACCCTGATTTCACTATTCGCTATGCGGGTGAACTCTTCTCCGCAAAGTACCAGACTGAGGAAGTCGAAAGACTACTACAGAGAAAGATCTACGCTGAAGACGAGCAATGGGATTCCCTATCAAAAGCTTTTCACTTTTTCGCAAAAATGGCTCCTTATTTCGGAATGCTAGCCACCGTTTTAGGTATGACTAGCTTGCTGCAAAATATTTCCGATATGAATCAAATCAGCAAGAGCATGGGCCTAGCCATGCAAGGGACCCTCTTCGGTGTGATCGGCTTTACTTTAATTTTTGCTCCGATGCAAAAGTTTGTCTCTGACATTCGGGACCAAGCATTGAAAAGAAATCAGATGATTGCACACTGGTTTGTTTCGGTCGCAAAACAAGCCGATCCGACACTTCTAAATCAAGAACTTCGCTCATTCTGTTTTGAATTGAATAAATCGGAAAAAAAGACAATCGCTACTTCCCATCCATCTAGGAGTGCGCAACCATGATGTCTTTTCCGCATAGACGAGAACTTGAAGATGGAGATTCAGAAAACTGGTTGGTGAGCTACGCCGACCTGATCACTCTACTTTTTGTCTTCTTTTGTCTGATGCTCTCCATTTCCACAGTGAGTCGCTCTCGATTGGACATGTTGAAGCAGACGTTTAATAAGAAAACACATAGCGCTTTACAAGACGTTAAGGCTCAGCTGGATCAATCCATCAAAGAACAGAATTTAGACGGAAAAGTTAAAACGGAACTGACGGATCAAGGGCTTTCCGTCCAGTTTGACGAAAACGTTTTATTTAGCTCTGGTGAAGCTGCTGTCTCTCTCAATGGCGTGAAAACTTTAAAGGAATTTGCCATCATTTTGGCGAAAATTGAAAAGAGTTTTCAACTGGCAATAGAAGGTCACACAGATCATATCCCGATCCACAATAAACAATTTTCAAGTAATTGGGCCCTCTCGGCAATGAGAGCCGTAGAAGTTCTGCATTTTCTAAAGGAGAACGGAGTGAATGAGAGGCAAATGATGGTGCACGGTTTTTCCGACACAAGGCCCCTAGCCACTCAGGAAGATTTTTCTAAAAATAGACGGGTGAATTTGCTGATTTTTTAGTTGCTGATTTTGAAGGAATATTTATGAAGAAGGTTTTTGGTTCCATTTTAGCGCTCATGATAATAACTGCCGGTACGCCTGTGCTTTCAGCTGAAACGCCGGATTCGGTAACAGAAAAAACTCCTGAGCTTTCAACTAAAGACGCTGGTATGGCGATTCGTGAAAAGCTCTCTCCCATTGTTTCAGCACTTTTAGAGATGCATTGTGGTCAAGACTGCCCCGGATTTAGGATCGATCCACAAATTAAAACTGTTTCTAATCGAGTTTTGGATAACTTAGGCTTTACTCGTTCGAAGCAGAGCACATCTACTCCGGAATTAAAATCCGTACTATTAACAGTTCTTGTTAACAATAAACTAAGTGAAGGTGATCGAAAATCTCTACAGCAAATTATGTTATATCAACTGGCAAACGATTGCCCAGTTCCACTAACAGTACAACTAAAAAAGATCGGCGGTATTTCCCCCAATCTGAAGAAAACTGAAGAAGGTGATCGACCCCTGGTAGAAATCAAAGATCTCATTTGGCCAGTTTGCTTAGTAACTCTAGGTTTACTGGTTCTTATTGGACTGATCCTTGGGCTCGTTTTAGTTACTCGTGGCCGAATTAAGCATCTAAGAGAAAGAGCAGAACTTTTCCGACGAATAAAAGAGGGGATCGGCAAAGCAAATGAAACCTCCGGAAAAACCAGCGAAGAAACGGAATTTTCAAAAATCTTTCCTGTTAACGAAAACCCGGAACAAGAATACCTATTAAAAACTTACCGCGATGATCTTAAATGGTTAGTGGAGAAGTTAGCCCTCGACCAGGACTTTACCAATCTAAGAAAAATAACTAGCATTTTTGAACCTAAGAAACTATCCCAAAGCCTTCAACTCTCTCCGGTGGGATTAAAGAGTCTGACAGCACTTTCGCTTGCTTCTACAACAGAAGGTGAAAAACTCTCCTTAAAATGGTTGAAGACTCAGCTCGATCAAGCTCATTGGAGAAGAGTTGCAGAATTAGAGCTTCCGCTGATGAAGCTCTCTCGTCTTCAAGATGGCCAGCTTTCAAAGCTATTTTCGAGTCTCAAGTCACTTCAGCAAAAAGCTGCATGTTTGTGCAATATCGAACAGGATAAGTGGCCGCTCTTAATGAGCCAGCTTGGGTCCGAAGAAAAAATTCAATTAGGAATTGCACTCTACAATTATCAAAATGAAATAATTGAAAATCGCCACAAAATGGACACTGAGCTAGGAGCCACCATTGAGGCTCTTTGGCAGAATCGTGCGTCAGCGGACGAGAACCCTATCGACATGTATCCTGTCTTCTTATCCGACAGCGAAGGCCACACTCTAGCTAGTGAACTAAAGTTAGACAGTATTTTCTCTGTAGATAAGCTCGTCAGCGAAACACAGGCAGAAGCGCTTGTAGAGATTTGCACCAAAATGGAACTCGTTTCGTTGAAAGCACTGCTCTCTCAGCTTTCTCAGGATCTGTCCAAAAAACTTCTTTCTCAACTTCCTGGTACGTTGCAAAAGAGACTATTATCTTTGGAACTTAAATTAACAGAAGCTACCAAAATCAAGGCCCGTGCAGACTTTATTAAGGCATATCGATCCTTAGAATTAGAGGAATTACAAAAATGAGAAACGCCACTACCCTATTGACACTGTTCAGTTTACTGACCCTTTTGCCACAAGTGAGCTGTCGCCCCAGTCAAACAATCCACATGAAAGAAAGAGTGAAGGAGACGGAAAAATGGATTGTCGCTCCAAAGCAGTCTTCTAAGGTTGATCATTTTATTGCTGGCAAAGCGCACGGGGATGTTGGGTTTCTCTGGATAGTCGATAACAGTGAGTCTGTCCGCGATGAACTAACTATTTTTAAAACGCAATACGAAGCTTTTATTGAAGCTATGCCGGGCCCCTCTAATCCAACGAGCACTACCCCTCAGCGTCCGGATGCAGCTCTGCTCCGCTATCGCAGTCAAGTGGTCACAACACCACAACCTGTTGTTCCAGCGAATTTTGCATCGGAGGAAGATTATGCCGGTCATATGGCTGAGCTTTTCGGACCAAGTCCCATTCTAAATGGGGAATTGTTGTACACCAAGCCTACGCCTTACGCATCCGCATTAGCTGCCTTCCAAAGCAAAGCATTTCTGGGACAGCCCCAACGACCATTATTTATTATTTTTCTATTAGGAGATGAACCTGAAAAAGAGAATAATACGTCCACTTACATCGAGCAATTTGGCAAACTTGCCGGATACCATCGCTTATTTCTATTTATAATACATAATAAAAATAGAGTACTAACCGGAACCAGAACCAAAGCTGCAGCCGATTTCATAAATGAGTTACGCAGTAAGTTCCCTATCCCAGAGAAAGACAAGCGGATTCGCGAATTTGATATCTTGAGCCCCGATTTTGAAAATTTAACCAATACTCTTATTTATGAAGTGGTTGCCTTCAAAAATAAATATATTCTATCTGAAGTTCCCTTTCAGCCACAAGGCATGACATTTCAGATCGCTGATTCTAGGACTTTGGGATACGGCACCGATTTTACATTTGATCCATTGACCAATGAAGTCAAAATACTAAATGCACCTCCGATACCCGAAGGCAGTCTAATCAACGTTAGCTATATCACTAACCCGACCACTAACCCGGCCGAAGCAACACCCGCTCCCGGTACAAATACTGATCTGACAAACCTCCTCGGAAACCTACCTGGAACTATTCCACCAGGAGTAGTGAAATGAAACATACTACCCAAAGTTCATCGAACATCACTTTGCGGTCGTTCCTACCCGCAATCGTTTTTTGGATGATTTGCCAAACAACTTTTTTGATCGGCTGCAACGACGTGCAGTGGGTTCCGCCACAAAAACCCGATACAACGATTGAACCAACCTCTGAGTTGCAACCGGCGGAACCAGATAGTAGCACTGTTATACCAATAAACGGCATTGTCACTCCTTCACCACCGTCAACCTTTTCCCCGCCGCCACCACCGCCACCATCTCGGCACAGATTTGAGTACACAGAGGAATTTTCTTTTCAGATACCTCGCGGAAATCTGGCTATCGTCTTCCTCTTTCACCCAGAAAGTTATATTCTGGATAATGTATTTAGAAATCTGATCGTCCCTGATCCCTATGACTATTCTTCCAAGTCCTATGCCCAGCAATTTACTGAAGCACTTTTTGGAACAGAAAATGAGTACAAAGGAATTCATCTATATGCTGCAAAGAATTCCCAACCACTCAATGGCGATAGTCGGCATTTTCTCAACACTGACAAATTTGTTACTGCTAATGACGTTAGATCATTTCTAGAGCGTTCCTACTATAATCTTTCAATAAAACAACAAAACAGCCTCCCTTCAACACCGTTGAGTACAATGCTCGATATGCTTACAACACTTAAATTTAATATATTAAATTATCGTTTTATTGAGGCGTACGACAAACCATACAACCTACATATCATCTATTTCCGATCTGAAAGCACTCGGAATCAAGAGGCTGAGGAAACATCAAAGCGTGCAGACGAATGGAGAAGAGCTGTTGGCGAACCTCCATTCCAAGCGAATCGAACGTGGATTCATATGATGCTGGCTAGAGACCCGGCGAGGCCTCTTCAGGAGAACCATGATCGGTTAGCGAGTGCATTCATGAAAACTTCTCCTACTTTGCTTCATAATTATCGATCGGGCAAAGATTTTGTCAATTTAGCCAACGACATCAACCAACTAAACTGGAAGATGGTCTTAAAACGACAACCCATCGAAAATACTATACGAGTGCAGATCAATGGCCAAAAGATCGATGTTAATCATTTTCACGTTAGTCCCCATCCACCCGAAATCATCATAAACATGCCACCTGGACAAGAACCGGTAATCGGAGACCAAATTCGAGTTATTTATGAATTCTATAGCAATTAGATTATTTTCTTTTTTCCTGTTTGTTTTCTGTTCCAGCTCTCTAGCAAGAGCAGAAACCACTGCGTGGGATAAGTGGTTAAATCAGGACGGCCGCGTCCCAGAAGAATCCGCCGTGGTCCAGGACAGACAGATCATCAAAAAGGGAAAATTCCAATTCATGGGGCCCTCTTTAGGTATTCAAGAAAGAAAAGATTTTTATACCACCTATGCTATCTCTTTTGGCGGTAGATATCATTTTTCTGAAAAACATGGTTGGGAGTTCCTCCGTGTTACCTATACCAATACGGACACTGGAAGTCTCTTAGGAAGCATTCAAGCTAAAACAGGCTATTCAACTGACGTAAAGCTTTCCCATTTTCAAGCTTCTACTTCCTATGTGTACACTCCCGTATACGGAAAGTATGCTTGGAATTCTAGATCTATCGTTCATTTTGATCTTTACGGACTATTTGGTCCCGGGGTTCGTTTCTCGAATTCTTACCAACTCTTTGGTGAAATCGGCTTAGGGATGAACCATTATCTATTTTCGCGTACCATCGCTTTGACCCCTGAATTTAGATTTCGAGTATATCCCGAACAAAGAACCACCAAAGTTATTGTTCTGGAAAGCAACTTTCAACTAGGTCTCACATGTCTATTCTAAAGGGTCTCACCGCAGTCTTTGCTATTCTGCTTTATGTTCTCCCACCCGCGACTGCCGGTGAGCACACACCCCCCCACACTGTGAAACATACATTCTCCCACACAGTGGTTCGTGGCAGCTTGTCTGCACTGAAAGCTTGTGATTGGTCTCGAGCACGCTACTGGAGCACCCGACTAGATCGAGTCCGTCCGGATTTGGGCGCCCTATTCAGATTGGCTTGGTTAGAAATAGAAAGACCTCCGTTCGGATTTCAGGATAGTGAACAATCAAAGAATTTTGATCCCGATAAACAGTTGGCCTGGAAGGCTTCTGGGGAAATCTGGGCAGACGAAACTGAGTCTACCAGTCAGAACTTTTGCGTTACCCATTCCGATACGAAACAAAGCTTGAACTACGATCAAACTCCACAAGAGGTGATCGATGCGTTGCTAGAGCCGACATTAAGAGGTGATTTCACGTTACCGACAGATATCTCGAGCACCCTCAAAGATTTTGTAACCTACCGAGTTGTGTCTAGTAGACCTTTACCCATTCCAAGTTCCTTCGTGGCCAATCTTCGCGGCAGTTTGGTCGAGAAATGTGAATGGACCGCCCTGCAATACCTCTCTCAACCGACAAAAGACCCTGTTAGTTTTGAATCTCTATTAAAAAAATGCAATAAATTGCGTGCCCTTTTGAAGGGATTAGCTCTCGTCAGTCTGGGCGACTTATATTTTCAAACACGAAAACCAAAAGAAGCCTTGCAGGAATACCAAAAAGCACTCCCCCACCTCTCTTCTACCTTCGAAACGGCAGCGTTGAACTATCGCATAGCAATGGCTAGAGGATTAGCAGGAAATGTTAACGACGATTCCATTTTGAGAATCAGCCACGATTTGCTGCAAACTGACACAGAGACAGAAGCAAATTCGAACGCTCAGCTCGATCCGATCTTAAAACGCCAACTTCAAACCATGCTTTGTGATCATTTGTCTTCGATCAAAGCCGATCATGCTCTTAAACTGTTCGAGAAGGTATTTTCGTCGAGTCATTCTTCGAGTATGGCGGTTTCCAAAGCAGTTGCACTGACTGAAGGGTGTCCGTCCGGACTAGATCCATTCTGGAATAAACTACTTCTATCCAATAATAAAACAAAAGACCAAAGGAGCATCCGAATCGGCGCTAAGTTACTCCGACTCCTGCTTCAATCAGTGCTGAAACAAAACAACTGGAAAGAAGCAAGAAGATTGACGCTGCTCCTAGCTCGACTCTCCCAGGAGAACCCACTCGTTTCCTATAAGCAGTTTGCGACTGCAGTTCAGTCTCCTTTTCTTGTTATTCCAAAAACTCAGAAGTTGGATCTGGCGAAACTCTACTTCAAAAATGCGAACGATGTAGATCTTTATCAACAGAACTTTATCAATCAAATAAACAAAATAAATAAAACTGAAAATTTGCTTGAAGAGGACGCTCATGCAAGCATCAACCCTCTGAGACTACCTTTGGTTCTTTCCCTTCCGGCTCTCACAGCTAAAATCAAGATCCCCACCGTTTTTAGAGAATCATTTGATCGAGCTGCCAATAAACTACTTAAAGAGGGTCGGGCTCCATGAAATTTATACAAACTATTTTTATATTGATAGTGGTGTTAATTTTATTTTTTACCTCTAGTAAATTATTCCATCATCTAAAATCAAAGCCGTCTGAATCGCCATCTCCAACACCAACCGTTGTGACTCCGGCTCCCTCGCCTACTCCAACCCCAACACGAACTAATGGTTCAAAAGACAAATCAAAAGATAAACCAAGCGATAAAAAAAACGTGAAATTATCGGGCAAAAACAGCTTTTCTCAAATTGAAAAAAATCTCAACGAGAGTGGCTTTCAAATTGCTTCCTGTCTTAACAAAACTGCAGCTAAAACCGACACCGACGACGAACCGAGCAATTTACCCGTCACTATTAAAATGAAACTCTTGTGGCAACCTACCGGCGAATATAAGGGCCTCGTTACCTTCCCAGAAATTTTGCCCGAGACCCAAGAGTGTATCTCTGCCATCGTGAAACAATGGAAAACCGCACCCCACCCTGGAATGCAACCTTTCTCTTATTCAACAGAACTTAATCATACGACTCGGTATTAATTTTTGACAGCATAGAGCACGAACAACAGTTTACTTTCGAACCACTCCGACCCAACACTTCAAATACTTCCCTTCGGGGAATTCCTGCAATATGGGATGATCGGGCGATTGCACCCCTCGAGCGATCCACTGAGTAGTAACTCCTGCCTTAGAACTGGATTTACATAGTATTTGTGAAAACATTTCTTCGTCTAGCAACGCAGAACATGAACAAATAACTACTCCCCCTTCGGGTTTGACCAGCCTCAGAGCTTGTGTCGTCAGTTTTACGTAAGCTTGTTTTCCTGTGGGAATATCCTTGCGTGATTTGATCAGTGCAGGAGGGTCTGAAATCACGATATCAAAACTCTGGCTCGGAAGTGCAGTCAGGTCCTTTAGGACGTCTATTTTAAGCGTTTCAATGGTTGCACCGGTCCCGATATTTTTCTTTGCCTGCTCCAGTGCTTTGGCGGACGCATCCGCCAGCACTACTTGGATAGGAACACCCTGGTCCCGAAAAACCTGTGCCAGCTGCGCCCCCCACTGCCCGGCGTAGCAACATAAATCCAGGATTCTCACCACTTTCTTACTGCCTGCACCGACCAAGTCCCTAAATCTCAATGCGGCAATCTGAATATTCGCAAATTGATCGAGAAAAAAACCAGTCTTTTGTCCTTCGACCAAATCCACATGAAATTTCAGCGGCTCAGCTCCTAATACAGGTCTGACCTCAATCATCGCCTGCCTCAGATCAACACCCGAAATCTCTTTCAAAATCCGGGGTTCCTGTGACTCGAGTCCCTCTAGCGATCGGACGCCTAAATCATTTCTGATGACAATACCCGTTCGGTCCCAATTATTATGAATTTCATTGCTTCGAACAAATTGTTCCAGAATTTGCTCAATTTCCGGCATGAGCACATCCATCCCAGCCGTATGCGCCTGAACAACAAAGACCTGCCCCGCTCTGCCGCACAGAACATAGCGATCGATCACCAGACCTGGCAAACCATCCACTTCCCCATAGCAAAGACGGTGGCTATAGGAACTAAAACCTAAATTTGTGCGTAACCGCAGAGCCTTTACCAGTGCACCTACGACATTTTCCACTGACAACGGCTGAGAAACGCTCGAATCTCGGCTCAAAGCTCGAAATGCAATCAGAGAATGGGGATTTCCGATGCCGCGCGCGAGAAAAACGCCGCCCGCATCTCTTAATTCAACAACCTCCCCTAACTTAATTCCCTTTGGGCTCTCCCTTAACTCGTTGGAATAGACCCAGGGATGGCCAGACCGAAAGCGACGATCCGACCCACTACGAAGATGCCAAATGGGAAAAGAACTTCTTTGAGACAACATGAGCATCTTGCTTAACTCAAGTCGGAACTTGCGGTAAAGAAAAACTATGGTTCCTGTTTTAAACTATAAAGAGTTAGCTCTATTAATTGAGAAGATCAGCCCAGAAATTCAGGGTTTGTTTATTGAACGAGTCATAGTCCCCGAACGCCCTGAATTTCCACAAAGCTTTTTAAAGGGTGAATGGGCTAT
The DNA here is from genome assembly GCA_013286765.1 of Deltaproteobacteria bacterium. The sequence continues at coordinate 1,772 of JABDFB010000030.1, read as the reverse complement.
CAGACTTTCAGGTCGGAATCGAAATAATCGCCAAACGCAAGGCCATTTGGTCTTTAGCGTCCGCTCGGGGCAACCTTATCTGGCTTGGGATCAGCAACGGGAATTGAAGACGTCCTCTCACGCGACGCGCTCAGCCTTTGATCTTGTCCTACTAAAACATCTCAAAGGTTCGAGGGTACTTGAAGTAAATGCTCTCCCGAAAGAACGCATTGTCGTATTTTGGTTTAAGCACTCTCACCATTCCCATCTACGGGTAGGCCTGATCCTGGTCTTGATCCCGGCGCATCCCGAAGCCCTATTGGTCGAAAAAAGCGATGAGGATCAGGATAGAGGCTGGTTAGTTATTGCAAGTAGTCGTGCCGCGAAGAATATCGAGTCAGACCGGACTTTTGTTCCTCCGAAAGGGGCAAGCGCTCCGGATCACCTTCCTATTCGCAAGGAACTCATTGAATCACCTTCTGCTTATTTCAACTCAATTGAAAGTGAATTACGAACTGAGGCTTTCACCCAGCGTGTCGAAGCTGCGACTCGAACTATTCAACGCCGTCTAAAACTACTCAGGACGCGCCTGAAAGATAGTCGAATTGCGCTATCCGAAGTGAATCAGGAGGCTAACTGGAAGTACTGGGCAGACTTGCTTAAGGCAAATCTGCACCATTCTCCGACTCTTGATATCGATTTTAATCGAAAGGTCCATGATTACCAGACGGACCAAGACGTCCTAATCCCCTGTGATCCAAAACTCTCTTTGGTAGAGCAAACTGAGAAATTCTATCAGAATTTTAAGCGTTCCCAGCGTAAACAGGAAGAATCTAAATTACGGATAGAAGAAACGCAGAACGAAACCGATTTACTCACAAAACTGCTTGCTCAAAAACTCAACCTAGAGGATTGGGCTGCTCTCAAAAAGATGGAAGAAAGTGCAAAAAGTCTTACTCCTGCATTTCAAAAATCGAAATCGGATAAGAAAAAAAAATCAGATCAAAAATGGACTTGGACAGGCAAAATCTTTACATCCATCGATGATTTACCCATTTGTGTAGGCCGCACCTCGCAAGAAAACTTGGAACTCACCTTCAAACATACTCGGGGCAACGATATTTGGATGCATGTCCGTGGCAAGCCGGGGGCTCATGTCGTCATCCAAATCCCACACGGTAAATCTGCGCCGTTAGAAACTCTGTTAGATGGTGCCACTTTGGCTATTTACTATAGTAAGGGTGAAAACTGGGGCAAAACAGAAATCGACTATACCTTTAAGAAATATGTGAAAAGAATTAAGGACTCAAATGAGGTAAGCTATACCCACAATAAATCACTTATAGTTCAAATAGACCCCGAAAGATTGAAACGACTGCAAAGAAAGGCTTGTGTATAAAGCCAAATTGAAATAAAAATAAAGAATGATGGATCTTTCAAGAAAGATTGGAACTAGTGTATTACTGTTGAATCTACTAATGGTTGCCTCTGCTTCCCAGGCCTCCACCAAAGAAATAGCCGGTTTTAACTTTCCGGAAAAGTTGACTATCAATGATACCACTCTTAATCTAAACGGAGTAGGATTACGAACTAAGACTATTTTTAAAGCCAAAGTCTACGCTGCAGGTCTTTATTTGCAATCGCCGACCCAGGACCATAAAGTCGCTGTTGAATCAGATCAGCTTAAAAAACTGGAACTAATATTCTTGCGAAATATTAGCAAAGACCAACTAATCGAGGCTTTTCAAGAAGGATTTAAGAATAATTGCGAGCCGCATTGTGACAAACTCAAA
>JABDFB010000029.1 GCA_013286765.1 Deltaproteobacteria bacterium | reverse complement strand
AAGTGAATTCCATGCTGACCCGGCGGAAGTTTAGAAGCTTCTATAGAGATACGAACACCTTCTCTATCTTCTGTGATAGTGGCCGTCCCCACTTTTTCTCCCTTTGCATTAGTCAAATGCGCGATGGCAACCGTTGAATGAGGAGAAAAGCTCTCTGCATAACAAACGCCGGTGCTAATACTTGACAACATTATTAAGAATATTTTCATTTTCATATAGTACATCCTGCCCCCTAGTTAGCTTAGTCCATGCCAAGAAATCAAGCCATAAGCTGCCAGCTGACTAAAGCCCAAAACTAAGGTCCGGAATCCCCTTCTCTCTATCTATGACTAATAGCGTTAAATTAATTATATGTATTTATTCACATTTCTTCTGTTCTCGTGTATGATCTACAGAATGTTTTTCACTCGCGTTATTTCATTAGCGCTGCTCGCAATCCTAGGCTTCTCTACAGTAGAAGTCCATGCGCAAGAGTCACTAGAGCAAATTTCGCGCCTGACCGTACCCACGGCTTCACGACAAAACTTAGTTCAATCCAAGGCGACACGGACGACAATATCGTCACAACAAGATCAAGCTGACCATTCCATTTCAGGTCAAACCCTTTCTTGCGACGAAACCCACATGGGCTGTCACTTTGGGCACTGCAAGCATGTCAGCCTTGAAAAAAATCACTTTGAAATAGAATCTATTTCTGACAATCGTTTTCCATCAATCGATACCTATCTGCCTGAAGTACGTATTAATTCCATCATAAAACCACCTTGTTCATTTACTCGCAGCGTCCTTTTAGCCTATATTTAAATAACATTTATGTAGTATAAAACTTGTTTGGAGGATTGATGTATGAAAGTCATCGATCTTAGAAGTGATACGCTAACGAAACCCAGCCTTTCCATGCGAAAAGCCATTTACCATGCCGTAGTCGGAGATAACGCTTTCGAAGAAGATCTATCGGTCATAGAACTTGAAGAATATTGCGCTTCTCTCTTTGGAAAAGAGAAAGCTCTTTTCATGCCCAGCGGCACCATGAGCAATCAAGTAGCCATAAAAGCCCACACAAACCCGGGCGATGAGGTAATAACTGATTCTTGCTACCATATTAATTTCTTTGAATCAGCACAGACGGCATCTCTGACAGGAGTCACTCTAAATCTCTGTTATTCGGAAAACGGCCTCCTGACCTGTGACGACATTGATCAGGCCATCAAAAGAAAACCGAGGGGCGATTTTTATTCGAAAGCAAAATTAATTTGCCTCGAAAATACCGTCAATGCAACCGGTGGGACTGTCTTTTCTGCCCGGATGGTGCATCGAATTGCCACCTTTGCTAAAGCAAAAAATCTCGCAGTCCATATTGACGGTGCCCGGATTTTGAATGCCTGCGCAACCACAGGAGAGCAACCTTCAGACTTCGGAAGCGCGGTAGACAGCCTCAGCCTCTGCTTCGCTAAAGGTCTTGGTGCGCCATTCGGTTCAATCCTCATGGGAAGTTCAGACTTTATTGGAAAAGCTAAAGTCTATCGCAAATGGTTCGGCGGCGCTCTGCACCAGGCTGGATTTATGGCTGCTGCCGCCTCACACGCCCTGCGTGAGAATTGGCGAGAAATTTTGGAACGCGATCACTATCATGCAAAGTTGCTGGCTGACGGCCTAAGGAGCGAATTGCCAAGCGACAGCGTCAGCCACCCAAGTTCCAATATCGTCTTGCTCTCACTAGAACGGATTGGCCATTACTGTGATCGACCTGACTCCACTTGGGCGGTAAGCGAGCTGAAGAAAAATGGGGTTCTCGTTTTCCCTTGGACGGACAACAGAATCAGATTCATTACTCATCGCGATCATTCGGAAGAGGATATCTTATTGGCAGTTGAGCGCATTGTACGTGTGTTCGAAGCATGTAAAACCGAATCCACGTGCTCGCACGTACACTGATAGACTTCGAAATATTTTTTACCTTCAACAATGAAGTCAGTACCTTTCGAGCAGGTAGATCGAATATTTATGGATAATAAATTTTTCTGACTTTCTAATACAAGGTCGTGATTGGGCGACATGATAATCAGAGGTTGTTTTACCAGTTGATCGGGATTCACTACGACATTGTTTTCTCCCGTTGGAAGTCCCACACTGGGAAACTTCTCATTGTAGAGCCTGCCTTGCCAGTAATGAGACGCCGCAGATAAATCTACCCAATGTCTGTTTGCCGATCTTTGGTACCAAAGATAAGCCTTACGCTCGGGATCAAGCCGATTCATAAGCTCGACCCATTGAATGGCCATAGTATGTGCCAATTTTCGGGAAGGGATCAACTTTGACAGATGGGTCGTCTTATGAATGTGATCGGTAGCTTCCGGAGACAGATTAAATAAGAAGAAAAAACTAGCCATAATCCCAACTGGAATGAGCTTCTGCCCCGCCATTGAAACCAGAAAAAATATGGCTAAGAAAACAGCACCCCTCAAAATCGTAAAATCATGAAAGAAGATTCCTCGCTGATGATAGGTTGTCGTATACCAGAACGCGAAAAAACTTAAGACCAGAAAGGCCATACTCGATTTGACAAATGCAGAATGGGATATTCTATTCAGCCATGGCGCGAAAAAGACCCCCGATGCAGTCAAGAATGTCAAAGGCAGAGTCTGCCTAAAGTAGTAAGGATCCGAAATAGCACTTTGATGCCTGTACAACTGTAGGTATCCGAGGAACAGGAAGTTGGTAATTAGCGCTATTCCCAACAGCAAGATTCTCTTTCTGAAGAGAAAGAAGTCTTCTGACTTAAACGTTCCAAAAACAAAAATAGATAGTGCTCCTGCCAGCCCATAGAGAGGTAGTGCCAGCCAATCCCAATCAAGCGATATGACAGCGGCCGCACGTTCTATCGTAAGAAAGTGCTGAGCTTTCACGATCGTGTTGGAAAAATAAATGAAATGACCTGTGTAGAAGAAATTGATGGCACAAAGCAATAGAACACAGGAGAAAAAGCCCAGAATGCAAAATAGTGAATTCTTCAAATGCACTAGCTCAAATCGCCCAGAATTCAACCGGTTCTTGCCAAAGAAAAGAACTGCCAATGCCGGTGCATATGCCATACTGAGCAAAGCGGTAGATACAGACAAAGCAAAAGCAAAGCCGGCTAAAAATAAAAATAACCTTTGCCTGTGGATCTCTAGATCTACTGCTCTAAGAATAAAATAGAGGGCGACCATAAGAAATATAACAACTCGCCCTTCAGTATAATCGTTACCAATACATGCTAAGAGTTCTTTACTGGAAAGAAATGCGGTAGTGCCAAATAGAGCTGTTCTACTACCAAACTCATTCTCCAGTGCCCTGAACATAAAAAAACCAACCGAGACGAAACAGGCCATCTTATAAAAATAGTTAGCGAGAGTTGGTGAAAATACCTCGTAGAAGATTCCACCAGAGAGCGTTAAGGGCAATAAATCTCCAATAGGGTGTTCAGGATAAACCCGCCTCATATGGATCGGATTAAACATTGCTCCTAAATAACCCCAAGGATCTAAGAAACCGATGACGTTATATATCCATTCCGAGTTGAGAATTACCGTCAAAATAAATGAAAGAACCAGCAAGACCACCAACTGGACCGATTTGACTCTTTGTTGCGCTGACAGGAATGAGCTATTCAGTAGAGTGTCCATTTTTCGACTGCTTCCGTTAAAGTTCGATCTTTAGGGCTGCCTTCAAGAATGGCTTTCCACTTACTCTTTCGGAGTATGCCATTTTTATACAGAAAATAAGTAATTGTCGTTACCAGGACATCCAGTCCATATTTCCAAATATTCACGTAGTTTTTTTCATCGCCATAGTGAGTGGGTATGGACATCTCGGCTATTCTGAAATGATTTGCAATAAACAAAATAATAATTTCTGTATCGAAGTGATAGTCCGAAGAAAGCCTCTCAAACGGCAGTTTTTTCAAAGCGTCGATCGAATATACGCGATAACCTGAGTGAAACTCGCTTAAACGCGAACCTAAAATCAAGTTTTGAAAAGTTGTTAGAAATCGATTTCCAAGATAGCGAATGAGAGGCATTCCTCCTGCTCTTGGATCGCCACTCATTCTTGACCCAAACACCATATCGGCTTCGCCCTTCAGAATAGGCTGAAGCAAATCCCATAGGAGCTCAGGTGCGTATTGTGCGTCGCCATGAAGCATAGCGACTCCCTTGTAATTTTTATCAATACAATATTGATATGCGATCTTCTGACTTCCGCCGTAGCCTTCATTTTGATGGTTTCGAACGACTCTTAGATTAAATATTCCTTGTTCTTCCTTGCATTGAAGGGCAACCAGATGCGTATTGTCAGGACTTGCATTATCAACAATCAATATTTCTGCTACTTCCTGCTTTATGTTTGGAGGAATTCTTGTCAAAACTCTCGGAAGCGTCGCCGATGCATTATAAGATGGAATATAGACTGCTACTCGATCGATCACAGGTGTCTCCTATCGATAGATTTTAAAATCATTGGAATGGACTCTGGAATTCACTCCAGGGGATGAAAGAACTATCACGTGGCGATAAAATCGGATTTTGGACGGGCCAGTTGACACCTGGTACAGTATTCCACCGAATTCCCGAGTCATGTTCGGGCGCATATTCCTTACTACATAGATAGAGAAGCGTCGTATTAGCTTCAAGAGCCTGAAATCCATGCGCACATCCACGGGGAATCCAGATGCCCTTTGGATCTTGGCTGTCTAAATGGTGTACCTCAACTTTCGTGAAAGACGACGAACTCTTGCGTAAGTCAACGACGACATCATAAGCCTTTCCGGAAACGCAAAAAACAATCTTATCGAGATCTTCAGGAGGAGTCTGAAAATGAAAACCACGAATAACGCCCATTCCTGACGTAGTCAGAAAAGACTCCCGAGCTCGAAATGATCGACCTCCGAGGTCAAACTGTTTCTGATGGAAAATTTTTAGAAAACTGCCTCGAGCGTCGCTTGTGTGACTGGGTCGGAAAGTAAAACATTCTTGAATCAAAGTTGATTGAAAATTCACAGATCAAAAGGTTACTCAAAAGTACCCGGCATAATCAAATAGAAAGTAGTTGAGGAACGCGCGAACCTTAAGCCGACTGTAAGACCCCTGTGATGCTAAACCTTCGTCCGAACCTTGAACAAAGGCGCCATATCAGTTCACAAATTTTGCTCAAAAAAAATCACCTGATAGAAAAAGCTACTAACTCGTTCTATCAGGTGATTTTAATTTTAATAACTAACCAGTTAAACTAGTTATTGTAACAATAACGAAGTCAAAGGGCTATTAATAGCGGCCTCTGCGACCACCACCACCGCCGCCACCGAAACCACCACGGTCCCGATTACCGCCAAAACCACCGCCGCCGCCGCGATTTTCGCGAGGAACCATTGGCTTTGCTTCATTGACCGTCATCGCGCGTCCTTCGCAATCAGCACCGTTAAACTTGCTAATTACTAGCTGTGCTTCTTCTTCTGTGGACATTTCCACGAAGCCGAAACCCTTGCTGCGACCCGTATCACGGTCAGTTATGATCTTTGCTGATTCGACTGTTCCACATTGTGCGAATGTGTCAGCTAGCATCTGATCAGTTGTGGAGAATGGCAGATTGCCTACATATAGTTTCTTACCCATGAGACCTCCTAAAGGCTGGGAGCCACTTAAGAGGATTGGACACTATGTCCGCAGACTCGAAAAGAGGCGAATTCAACTACTAGTTTTCACCCTAGCATAGAAGTATGCGGTTGGGTAGCCTCAAAAGCAAAGATAAGCCGCTAGGCGAAAGCTCAAGGGACGTCACTAGTGAGGCAGAGCAGAGCAAAGTATACTATTTTAGTCAATTGTATAAATATTTTCAGTGTAGTTAATAGTACTTTGATTGATGCCGTGCGTAGATCTGTAAAATGAAACAAACATTATTTTTTATAGGCTATCGCTACGCGTTAAATCTTAATTATAGACTTATTTTGGGCAAATGCATCAGCACAGTGCGGAATTTTTTGACAACTCGCACGAACTACAGTAGCTAGCCAATCTCAAGAACCGCAATGGTTCTCCCGCGGGTTTCTCACTCACGGGTTTTTGGAAAAAGAGGGGTTATGGGAAAAATTAAACTGCTACTATTTTCGGTTTTTATTTTTTGTTTTGGAGGACCAGTCACAGGATTTGCCGATGGCACAACTGACACAAACATTAAAGATGATCGGGTTGTTCTCACCATCGATCCGAGAATTCTGAGTAAGATGAATCCGGAAAAGAAGAAAATACTTGAAGACCTGATGGAATCTTTCAATAAGGGTGGCATCAAGAACCTGAACAACTACCACGTCTCCCTACCTTCCACCGTTTTTGAACCTTTGGAAGGGCAGATTATTGAGTATTCATCCCTATTTAGAAATCCTTATACAAATAGTGGAGATGAACCAGAAAGCCTTGCATACGACAAAAGTGGTCAACAAAAAACTCTGGCTCCTGACCAGCTTGAATCCATTAAAGAAGAAGGTTTGTTTACCGTCGCTTCAAAACGATTTCCCGGACAATTTCATGTTTGGAAAATCAATACCCTTCTTCAGAAGGGCCTCAAAAACATTCAAATTTCTTATGAAGAAGATCTGAGCTCTGCTCTTGGAAATATCCTGATCAGAATTCCAGCGGACTTTGTCGGCAATAAGAAAAGCTGGTTCAGCGCAAAAGAAGGCTTAAAGAACATCGCTTACGGCTTCAGGGGAGTCCTCTCGACCATAGTCGGGTTGGTCGAAGAGCGGCCCAAATATGGCAGCTATGAAATCGAAACACTCATAGAGAAAAAAAAGAACGAGTTCGTGATCGCTGCCTTAGAAAAACAAAATAACGAAAAAAAAGCAGCTAATAAAACCGATGATCCACTCTTCGATCTGCGACTTTACGATGAAAAGTTGACAGAAAAACTATCTACCGAGGTAGCCCGAATCCGTCGCCTGCACGAAGCTGACTGGGCATCGAAGGCCTCCACTCTTCGCAAACAGATAAAGAAAGAACTAGAACAGCTTTATCTTCATGCCCCCACAAAACAAATCTACCAGCTGGTCAGTCGAAAGTTAGAAGATCTTTCTTTCGAGGAACTTAATAAGCGCTTGCAGCAAGATGAAATACTCGAGAGCCTCGCACCCGGCTACGGAAGGCTAATCAGCAATCAAAATGTTGCGGTGCGAATTGCGCAGTTGGTTGAGAAAAACTTGCAAGACATGATTGTCGCGCAGGAAGAAGTCATCAGGGCCGATCTAAAATGGAAACATCCCATTTTGGCACGAAACGACGAATGGATGAATGAGCAAGCGGAAGCACTCACGCAAAGCTTCTACCAGGAAGTCAGATGGGATCATCTCTCGTTGATTCCCCTTGAATTGGAGTCGCGCGGCCTACAGCAAGAGGCGGAGATCTATCGAAGAATTATTCAATTCCAAAAGGAATCCGAAGAAAGAGTCAGAGCCGAGCTAACCTCAGAGCGACTTCCAGCAAACACGTTTGAGTTTGAGAAACGCATTTGGAATTCCGACAATTGGATCGCTAATGAGGTCAAGGATTACTATGGCAACGTTAGCTATTACCCTCAAAAGTTTGTGGTCTCAAAAGTTCAAACCGACATGCCCGGATGGCGCTTAAAGATTGTCGGCAATGAAACTGAAGCTTTCTTTAAGAATGGGCTTTATCGAGTTATCGTATCAAATCTTTGGAACGGCCCCGTAGGACTGAAAGCTCTCTTTTCCAAGAGTCCCTTTTATGGTCAAAAAATGATGGACGAAAGAACCGGGAAAATCGTTGCTGATCCGAATTCCCAAACCTCTACCTTCACTCAGAATCTAAAAGACATCTGGCAGGATGTAGCGACGTCCCGAGAGGAATTCGAAAGAACTCCGGATCGTGGATTCTTAGGTAAGAGATTTATTCGGTGGTTCAACAAATTCTGGAATTATGGCGTCAAAGGAGTGGGCGGTACAGTGGCAGTCGGTGTTGGCCAACCTGTTCTCACAGCCTGCAACTTCGGTGTCAGCTGCGCACTGGCCGTTACCGCTCCGGTCTGGGCTCCGATCAGTAGTTTGTTCAAGCTTGGATTTAGTGCAACCATTTATGACATGAACACACCGGCTTCCCGCTCTGAAACAGTTGGACATCCGTTGCATCAGTGGTTCCCGGTAGCACAGTACTGCCTCAAAGATATTGGCTGTGCCGGGATCGGACAGGCGGTTGGAAAAACCGTACAAGGAGTTGCTTACGAGCCTCTGGCATTTACAGTCAAAGGATTGTACGCCAACGTCAGAAGTTCGGTACGGGCTTTTTACGACAGCTTTATGCGAAATGTCTTTTTGAAGAGAGGACGAATTCCGGCGATTGACTCGTTCGCGGCGAACCGAATTCAGGGCCCAGGCATGGCATCGCATTATTTCTATCAGATTCAACCTGAGATCGCTGTTCTAGCTTTACAGGCAACTCTTGAATCCGAGGAATTGAGGCTATTTGAATCCCACGAAACGGAAGTGATTACCAAGCCCCTCAAAGACTACTACGCCTTCTTTTATTCGATTCTAGAGCCCATTGGCTCTATCAATGCCGGAAGTACGAAGGAGGAAAGAACTCTCAAGGAAGAACAAGACCAGCAACTCAAAACTCTTCGGGAGGAGTTAGCGACTCGATATCATAAATTATCGCTGGTCTCTGAGATTCCCACCGAGGCACGCAACAGTGGCATTAAAATGCTGGAGGAAGATCTGAATTTGACGTTGACAACATCTGAAAAATTGGTGCAATCCTTTTTTGAAGAACATCTGAAACCCCGAATGAATAAATATGAAATCGAACGTTACTGGCAAAACAGGGAAATGGACGAGAATGATTTTAGATCCCTCGCTCAGAGTTTCTATTCCAGACTATTCGGAGATGAATTCCTTTTACCGCTTGAGCAAACAGATCAGAAGTTTGTAATTCAAATCAAGAGCGAAGGCTTAAAGGACATTTTTAAGCATTTTCCGCATTAGGAATGTTTGTTAGTGATGCGCCCCGCTATCTTCAGATAGCGGGGCTTTTTCTTCTGACGAAGGTTAAGGCTAAAAGCTGCCATCTAACTTAGGGACGCCAGCTTACATCCCCTTTGAGGAGTCTACCTACAAAGCGCTTAAATATCGAAAAAACTCTGCCAGACCTACTCTGGGTTTCTTGACTGCTCCGGTTACTCTCCGGTCGCCCGAGTTGCGGTGGACCTTCTCTACGCTCGATAAGTTCGCGATTCAGCCGATGGAAATATTCTTCTTCTTTAGAATAGCCGTCTTCTCTCAATTCATCACGAATCGTATGTCCATGGATAGCCATAGAAAAATTTCATGCAATAGACGTGCACCTGATTTCATTTCATTATCTTGCGGATCTATCCAACCGCCTGGCCAAACGTCTGCATTTCTTTGATCTTCACGGGTAATGTAAGTATAAATCGACTTCCCACGCCTAATTGTGAGTCGATGCGAATCTCTCCATGTAAGAGAGAAACGATTTTCCTCACTAATGCCAGCCCCAGTCCCATTCCGGGCGCTTTTGATTTATTCAGAGATCCCAGCTGCTGAAACGGCTTAAAAATTCGACCTTGATCTTCTTGAGAAATCCCGGGGCCAGTGTCAAAAACTGTCAGACGATATTCAGAATTCTGTTCTTCGATTTGTATTTCTACTGACCCTTGGATCGTAAACTTAATGGCGTTCGATATGAGATTATCCAGAATCACTCTTACTAGGAGCGGATCGGTACTCATCTGCGTTTTCGCATTTTTTATTCGAACTCTTAAACCAATTTTCTTTTCTCTAGCTACCTTCTCAAAAGTTTTAACGGATTGAGAGACAAGACTTGGGACATCAAAATCTTCGATCTTCAAAGCAACTTTTCCGCTTTCGAGTCGGGAGTACTGCAAGATAGATTCAATAAGACTTTCTGCATGCTTTGAAGTCGAAGCAATTTGATTAATAAGTAATGATTGTTGAGAAGTCAATCGTTCACTCGGGTGCCGTTGAAGGCGAGCGATTGCTAGATCCACAATGGCGAACGGAGTTCGCAGTTCGTGCGATACTAATTTTAGGAAATCGCCCTTAGCTCTATTAGCATCTTCTGCTTCTCGGCGCGCTTCTTTTGCCCCGTCTAGAGCGAACACGAGATCTTTCTTTTGCAAAGCTACCATTTGGGTCAGACTCAAAAGATCGTTTGTCGCTCCTAAGACCTCAGCTTTTAAAGCATCACGACTTTTTTTGACCATCATCCAATTACCAACACGGGATTGGAGCTCTTCTCTATGAAATGGCTTCACTAAATAGTCTTGTACTTCTTTTTTTAGCAAGCTGACCCGAAGTTCTTTATCAGCCTTGGCAGTTAAAACAATAATAGGAATAAGGTCAAATTCGGAAAACTTTCGAATCCCACGAATCATCGCATCTCCGCTCATCAGAGGCATCATTACATCGGTAACAATAAGGTCCGGCGGGTTTCTTTGAATAAGTTCCAGGGCTTCTGCACCATTTCTTGCTTGAATGACTCGATGGGTTTCCGAGAGGGTGTCTGAAATAAATTCGCTCATTTCAAAATTGTCTTCGACTACCAGAACTAACCCCATGGTTTTTTTTTCTAGCCTGCTATCAGATCTGGCCAAGGCCTTATTTATTTCAACGGGAAAGTAGGAAGCCACAAAGGAACCACTTTTTTCTATAGAAGCTCCTGCAGACGCCTGGAGAGGTAGAGCAACCCGGAAGCAAGCCCCCCCAAGAGAACTCCTTCCAACGGAGACTTGCCCATGGTGCAAATCAACAAATTCCTTTACGATTGAGAGTCCTAGTCCGGAGCCTTCGAATTTCCGAGAGTTACTTTCGTCACCTTGTCGAAAACGATCAAAAATGACCTTTCCCAGTTCTGGACTCACACCAGGCCCACTGTCTTCAACACCTAATTTAGCAAAACCCCCTTCGGATCGAATATACACATGGATTTGCCCGAACCCTGGAGTAAATTTAAATGCATTGGAGAGCAAATTGACGAGAATTTTTTCGAATTTATTGACGTCCACTTGAGCCGTTAATACCGTTGGTCTTTTACCCGATTCGTCTAACAGATCAATATCGAATTTGATTTTTTGCTCATCGGCTAATCCCTGAAAATACCCGGCCACAACTTTCAGGATGGAGATTAGATCAGCTTCCGAATAATTCAATTTCATTTTTCCCGCATCGATCTTTGAAATATCTAAGAGATCGTTCACTTGTTTCAGCAGGAGTCTTGAATTTCTCTCGGCGATGATCAGGCTCCGTCTTTCTCCCTCATCAAATTTCCCTTCCGAAAGGAGCTTCTGCAATGGACCCAAAATAAGGGTTAAAGGCGTCCTTAATTCATGACTGACGTTAGAAAAAAACCGGGTTTTAAGCTCATCAAGCTGTTTAATTCTTTCATAAAGAAGTTCCAATTCATTGTGAGCACGTTCCAGTTTAACTTTCCTCTCGTTAGAAAGACTTACGGAACGAACCATCTCCAAAATCTTTGGTTTTAGCCGAATCAGGTAGAGACAAGTCGCAATAGAAGCCACCGCTGTAATCGCTTTTATAAAACCTGCCCACCAATATTCAGCTTTCCAGAGAGTTAGGACTTCCATGAAGTGTGTAGCACTACAAGCGGCGATAAAAATGCCAAATGCGATAATCGCACCACTGAATGGCAGCCGCACTCTTCGAACCAGTGTATATAAAATAAAGGAGATACCAAGATAGGCAATTCCGATCAATATATCGGAAACCAGATGTAAACTCACCAAAGAGGGTTTCCACAGGTAACAATGCCCGTGCGGCATAAAGCCCGAAATTGAAAACCATTGTATTTCAGTTCCCAACATTTAAATCTGCAAAAGCAAAGAAGCACGACCACCTAACTTTTCCGCGGCCTGCCAGCAATGGCTTTTACCCCCATCGAAGTAATATGGAACTTTCATGCCACTTGCCACTAAGCAGACTTTTTGCAAAAAAATTGCATATGAAATTAGATCGGAAAAGACAAAATGACGAACGAGATAAGCAAACCGATACTAGTTGTAGAGGATGAAGCGGATCTGAGAGAAAATTTAAAAGCTCTTCTTGAATTGGAAGGCTATCACGTAGACACAGCGGCCCATGGAAGAGAGGCTCTAGACTATTTGGAGAGGAGCGACAAAAAACCCGGACTGATTTTGTTAGATTTAATGATGCCTGTTATGAATGGTCTTGAGTTTCTCGTCGAGTTAAAAAAAAGACTTCCGAGCCTTCCGATTCCGGTTATCGTTATATCTGCAGTGGCAGACGGAATTGAGCGTGTCGCAGCGACCGGATACATAAAAAAGCCGATTAATCTAGATCTGCTCTTATCCTTGGCTAGCCAGTACTGCGGACCGACAAATTCGCATGGCGGTCCGAATAGCACTACTATGCTGCAAGCCAGCTAGTTTAGCTGTATAAATTAATTTAGTTTAATAAAACGGAGAACCACTTCCTTAAGTAAACAAAACCTGTTAAACTATTAGGATATCTGTCCCAAAACGAGGGATTTTGACTTTAGGCTGAGAAAAGACGACAAAGCCTAAAGGCAAAAGAACCGTTTCGGGACAGGCATAAGAGTTTACTTTATGATTAACTCCGTACTAGCCAGATACATGGGCGCGGCGGCGATTATTGTTTCTGCCACTATTCTGGCGGGCTGTGGAGCTCTATCCCCTCAAGACAATACAGGTAACTACTTGGTATCTTATCAGTCTGCCATAGTGCCTACCCCTGTAATAAGTTCTGCTGTAGATCTTGCGTTCCCATTTCTTGAATTGGTCGCCGGGCAAGCGATGACTCCCATTACTTTCTATAATACGGCTAGCAACTTCCCCATAGCCTTCACATGCTCGTACGGCCTATCTAGCAGCCAGACTCTTACGACAGATTGCAAAGAGCTCGCTGGAGCCACTTTTTCGGAAGGAACTTTATCCTATACTCCTGATGCTACGACGGCATGGGGAACCTACAAATTTCAGATTACTGGCACCAATTACTCGGGCTCCGGTTCCACGACATTTTTTGCTAATATTCGGCAGCCATATCCAACCGACAACCTGCAATTAGACTTTGATGCGAACTTTGCAGGCCTGACAGGTCCAGCAACGTCAGGAGCGACCATCTGGCGAAACCTCGCCGTAAATAGTTCTTATGGTATCAATCTATCGACCAATCTTCGAGACGGCTCCTTAAAATCTACAAGCGGTACATGGGCGTTTACGGGAAACTATCTATGGGCCGGCACGGGCGACAAATCGAATCCGTATTCTCTTGGTTTTGTAGGGGGATCATCACCAGCAAATTTTGTACAAGTAACAAACTTTACCACTACCAATAGCCAACTTATGCTGAGTTTGTGGATATCGCCAAATGCGGCTGCCGGTGGCTCTGTCATTCTCAGCACCATTGGCACTAGCGGGGCTGGCTTTCAACTAATCCATAAACTTACGGACCCAACAAAACTCCAATTCATCATTGGCCCTATCAATAGCGCTCCAGCCAACACACCTTGCACAACAGCTGATTCTGTTAGTCTAGCGGGAGATCAATGGTATCACATAGGAATTGTTTATGACGGCACAACTGCCAGCCTCTATCAAAACGGTGACTTTGAATGTTCTATCACCGCACCCAATTCACTCAGCTACACACTAACTCCTATCATTATTGGCGCCGACTCATTCGGTTCTAATGCCTGGGGCGGAAACCTCGCAGATTTAAAAATATATCAATCGGGAAGCAACACAGATTTATTAACAATATTTAATGCCACGAAGCCTAGATTTCCAAACTTCTGACTAGGAAATTTTCCATGCAGGAGAGTCACTCGCTGGAAAGGACTCAAGTGATGCCTCATCCACAGTATCCATCGGAGGACTTCGTAAATCGTGCCCTTTCTCAGGAGATTTGAGCACTTTTCCCTCCGAAACCGGCTGCTCTTTTGATTTTTCGGACGAGTGCTTGTTATGTTTACCTTTAGTTGAATTCTGAACTTGCATTCGATACTCTCCTTTCTTCGAGAGAAACCGACCTTAATCCAGTATTTGAAACTTGCATATTTCGGCCCAACTAGACACTTTGGGTCTTCCAATGCCCCTTCTTGAAAGCTAAGCCACCCACAATAGCCAAGACAGAGAATGCCAAAGTAATGGAAATAAAAACGCCCTCTGGTCCTAAACCCATGGGAAAGGCCAGCACGTAAGCGATCGGAATTTCCCACAGCCAGAACACAATCACGTTGATCAACGTAGGCGTCAACGTATGGCCAGCCCCATTAAACGCCTGTGTAAATACCATTCCGTAAGCGTAGAACAAGAAGCCTGCAGAAACGATCCACAGACAGTCAACGCCATAAGCAATAATCTTAGGATCGGTCGAGAATATCCTTACAATGGAATTTGAAAAGATGATGAATATAAATCCCATCGAGCCCAGGTAACACATATTGTAGAATGCAGTTTTCCACACCGCTTTCTCAGCGCGATCAGGATTTCCGGCGCCCAGCGATTGGCCTACTAATGTTGCAGCTGCATTGCTAATTCCAAAGGATGGAAATAGAGCCAAAAGTACTATTCGAATTCCAATAGTATAGCCTGCAACTGCGAGACTTCCAAAACTCGAGAGAATCCGCATCAGAACTACCCAGCTAGCTTCCCCCACAAATACTTGCAGAGTTCCGGCTGCCGATAGTCGGACAACAACTTTTAGTACGGGAAGATCGAGTTTTAGATCCGAGGCAATTACTCGAACTCGACTATTTTTCATAAACAAATGCGAGAGAGTATAGAGGGCCCCCACACTACGGCCTATAGTGGTAGAGACAGCAGCTCCAAGGAGTCCCAATTTCGGAAAAAATGCTAAACCGAAAATAAGACAGGGATTCAGGACAATGTTGATTCCATTTGCAATCCAAAGCGATCGCATCGCTACAGCTCCATCACCTGCTCCACGAAAAATAGCATTCGCCAAAAACAGCAAAAGTATAACAATAGTGCCACCCAACATCATCCGTGTGTAGCCTATACCTTGTGCTAAAATTTCCGGTTGGGCTCCCATCAATTCTAAAAGTTGGGGCGCAAAGAAATATCCGGCGATTCCGAGTAAAAAACCGAGAGCCACACCCAGAGCAATCGTCTGTACTGCAGCACGAGCAGCAGCACGACGATTTTTTTCGCCTATCCTTCTTGCAACAGTAGCAGTCGCCCCAATGCTTAGACCTGCAGCCAGAGTATAAAGAAGTATAAGCAATGATTCCGTAAGACCAATGGTAGCGATGGCGTAGGCGCCAAGCCGTCCTGCAAAGAGTACGTCCACAATAGCAAACACACTCTCCATGATCATTTCGAGAACCATAGGTACTGCGAGCAAGAATATAGAGAGCTCCAAGGGAGTCTCTGTAAAATCGCGTTCTGATCCCCGAATGGCTTCTTGCAAATACTTCCAAAATTTGGTCGATTTGACCTCTGTTTCAGCCCCGTTCATATTATTACCTTAATTTTATCCCCAAAATTGGAAGGTTAAAAGGTTCAGTAGAATAGCATTAACTTGCAAACTTTCAATTATTTATTTTGCAAATCTGTTTTGCATAGGCTCGCGTTCATTTTCAGGAATTTTGGCGATCAGATCCGGTTTATCTACTAGTCCGAGATCCGGCTCACATTGCGGAAGATCCTCGTGATGGATCTTTCTATAAACTTTGATTGCAAAATAGACGGCTATAGTTAGAAATGAAATCAGACCCAAACACAGCATAATCACATAGATTTCTGCCATATTGAACTAACTAAGTGCATAAACCGGACCTTCCCGGCTCGCTAAAGAAATTAGGTCGGCCGAAAAATTACCATCGCAACGGCAATAATCATGAGTAGGGTAGGAATTTCATTCATAACGCGAAGCAAGACGCTTGAAAGAGGGCCCGCTTTAAAGTTCTTGAAACGTCCAATAAATAGATAGCCATTTAAAGTGATTAAAACCAAAAATAGTATGCTCACTAGTTTAATTTGAAACCAAAGTTCATGAAAATAGTGAGTCTGAATGCCGGCCATGCTAAAGCCGGTGATCACCGCAACCACCATTGCCGGTACTGTAATGAATCTGAGAAGTCGGATTTCCATGAGCGACAACAGACGATGAACCTGATCTGATGTCTCACCATAATCTTTGTGATAAACAAAAAGACGGTATAGATAGAGCAGTCCTGCCATCCAGCTAATAATCGCAACTATATGAAGTGTTTTTAGGAAAGGATAAAGCTGATTTCCCATAATGCTTACTTCGTCTCGCCTCGAATCCCGGGATCATGAGGCAAACTGCCTCGTGCCGATCTCAGATAGGCGAATGGAGTCAGCGCCAACAAATTAGCTACACGCGAAGTATAGACATCCGCATAGCGTTCCATTTGATAAGCGAGGTAGCTCTTATCGTTTCCGGCACGCATCAGAAGGCCCCACTGTTTATTGTTTAATTCTCCAGATCGTTTGGCAAGCGGCGCTAATTTTTCATCAAGTGCAGCGATTTGGGCCTTAAGTTGTTCAATTTTTTTAACAGGGTCTTTTAATTCTTTCTTAGGTTTAGACCCATAATTTAGAGCCATCCGCTGTTGCTCCAATCGTAACTTACAGAACTGAGATTCCAATTCTTCTTTTTCCCGCATTAATTTTGCGATCTGTTCTTCTTCTGCTCGAAACGACTGAACCGCCTGGAGTTCTTCTTCAAGTTCGCGAATAATCAATGCAGTTCTCCAACGCAGGACATTTTTCGTAACGTGCACATCACCGAACATATGATCGCCCACATAAAGTATCTCATCACCCGAGAGACCTAACGTCTCTTCTACCTGGCGAGCACTCCCACCTAAGTATGCAACTCCTTTTTGAAGTTTGCCAGAAGTGGGCTTAAGCAGCCCTGCATGAGTTACCACCTCAAAAAAGGGTTGAAAGGTATTGAAAAAGTTCGGTTTTCTGGCTCCCACAATGATGAGATCGAATAAATCACGCCATTTCATCCCTTTAGGCAGGAAGCGATCAAAGGCATATTCCATCATGGAGGCCGTATAACTCCATTCAGAATTGGTAATCAACATGAGTTTCTTGCCAGAATAATGCTGATCCAGCAGAGCAAGCGGAACCTCTGGTTCCGGAACAACAAAGCGATCTGGATTCGAAATGATTTCGGCTTTCAGTCTTCCTTCAAGATGAGCCGTCTCTAGAACTAACCTCACCTGTTCGTAAAGATCGGAATAGCCGAGAACGCCAGGAATTTTATGTTCGTCCAATAAATCAACCAACTGTGAATACATGCACCCTTCTGAGAGTGAAAACAGCGTATTCAGAAACACCCAGCGCTTCTCCGAAAGATCTATTATCGTTCGAGAATACATTTTTCTCTGAGTCTCGAAATCCATGGCGCGCGTTCCGTGGGTACCACGTTTAACAAACCCAAATCGATTAGCCTTTAGGAGATTACCATTTTCGGTATCGATAGTGACTCCACGGCCTACTTGGTTAGGATCAAATTCCAGATGCTGAACTGGCAATCCCTGTTTCAGAAAGGACTCTTTCAGGTAATCATAAGCGCGCCGTTCCCACTCTTCGACGCGGTAGTGGATTAACGTATAGTCCATGTCATAACCAATAGCTCTGACGGCGCGAAGGTTAAGGGTTCGATTACAAAAAACCTGCCTATCAAACGAAATAGTTGTTTCCATAGCTATAGCCCCCGACCACTCTAATGCTTTTTGGCCGTCTTGTCACTGAAGAGTGGTGTTTTGCTAAGTAATGTCTTAAGCCGTAGCTAACTGTTGAGGATTCTTCATTGGAAAATAGGCTTCAAAAACATTTCCCTTTCCCGGAACGCTCTCCAGAAGGGTTACGTTTCCACCATGCAGCTGGGCAATTTCCCGAGAAATAAATAGACCTAAGCCAAGCCCACCCATTCTTCCGGTCCGCTGAGCTTTTTCAAATGGTTGAAAGATCCTCTCTCTGTCTTCAATTGCAATGCTCGGTCCTTGATCACGCACCGTTAAACGAAAGGCGTCGCTCTCGCCTCTCAATCTAACCCACACCATCCCTCCCTCTGGGGAATAGCGAATGGCATTCATTATCAAGTTACTGATGACCTCTTCCATTCGGACAGGATCGACCCAGGCGATGAGTTGCTGATCACTTTCGATATTAAGTTTTACGCCTGCCTCTTGGGCAATCATATTGAGACGAGCCTGTACGCAGTCTTTCAAAATCGGCACTACATCTGTGTCGGAGGGCTCAACCATAAACCGCCCGTTCTGAATTCTAGAGACGTCCAATAAGCCATTGATTAGCTCATTCAATCTTTCAACCTGTCTAATGACCATCTTCAAAAAGTTATGGTGCCTCTCCTGTTCGGGAAGAACCGGCATTTCCTTCTTGGGTCTGAGCATGCGTTCTTGGAGTTGTAGGATACCGTAGATGGAGGTTAGTGGAGTTTTTAGCTCATGGCTCGCTATCGACAAGAATTGTCCCCTGATTTGAATTGCTCTTTCGAGTTCAGATTTGTTTGATAAGTGAGAGAGATGTTGTGCGATTGCCAATAAACCGACATCTTTGACTTCGCCTAATTCCCGTTCTGAGCCTATTACTATAGCTCCTACGTCCAAAATCGGTACATAGGTTAAAAAATGAACAGAACTTGGGATCGGCAAGCGAAGCTCTGACTGCGACAAGACGATTTGATGAACTTGCTGGACAGAACCGTAATAGTGTTGAAATTGATTTTTCAGGTAGTCAGCTAGCCCTTCGCGTTTCGCGTTTTCGGTGGAGTATTTTTCGTGAAATTTTATGGAAGACTTTTCAGTCGATCTATAATTAAAAATGCCACCAAAAAGCCCACCTGCTAGGGTGACCACTTCGTCTGTTATTCGGTCCAAATCGGATTGTATCCGAGGCCAAACGTTAAACTGCATGAAGAACTGGGACAGGCTTTTCGAATTCACGCAGGTAAATTACCATATGAATGACAGAGCGAAACTGCGTTATTTACAAAAGAATTTTTCCTGTTCGGGCATACAACTTGAAAATGATTCTCACTCAAAGAAGCGAGGTTGAGAGATCGCATCTTAGCCATCGCCCCCGTAGTGATGCGGCCCACCTCGTTTGAGGGGCAGCCAGTGATCTGCCCCTCATGTTATTGGATGGGGTTAAATATTATTCGAATAGCTCTCCCAGTGTAGTCGGCCGCTAATTTCGTTGACTAACGTGGGAAAATCTAAGATATGAGCAAATAAATAAATGCAGGATCACAATTCTGGCCGAAGTCAGTACCGGAGGCGAAATGTCCTATAATACAGCTTGCCAGGTTCAAATTATCACCTTAAACAACCTACGCACCCAAGTAAGAATCGGATGCGAAAGGGAGGAGCGCGAGGTTCCACAGTTTGTTCGTTTTGACATCCAAGTACGCCTTGCAGAGCTTCCAAAAGGTTGCTTCACCGATCAGATTACGGATACCGTCTGCTATTTTGAGACAGCTCAAAGAGTGTTTGAGGTTTGTCGCCGCGCCGAATACGGCTTAATTGAAAAACTGGCTTGGGATGTATTTGCAGCATTAAAGGAATTTCTGCCTGCTCCTCACCAATTGGGGCTCCGTGTAACCAAGGAGAAACCGCCCGTACCGGGTTTGGAAGGTGGAGCAAGTATTTACCTAGGCGATTGGATTCCACTCTAATGAGTATTGCCATTCTGGGACTTGGAAGTAATTGCGGCGATCGAATGGGATTTTTGCGAAAAGCGGTTCAGACGCTTGGCCAATCTCTATCGCTTCGCCTCCTAAGAATTTCTCCTATCTATCAGTCCGAAGCTTTACTGCCAGATGATGCCCCGAGTAGCTGGAATCAGCCATTTCTTAATTTAAATATCTGCTGTGAAACCGACGCACTTCCTCACGATCTTTTAATATTTCTTAAGAAACTGGAAGGTGACTTAGGGCGACAAAATCGCGGCCGCTGGGCACCTAGAGAAATTGACATCGATATTCTCGCAATAGATTCTTTAGTCTATAGAGAGGGACCACTCAAGATCCCCCACCCGGGACTTTTGAGTCGGCCTTTTGCACTTGTCCCCTTTGCTGACCTTCTACCTGGCTGGAAATTTCCAATACCAGGGCCTGACTTTGGAAGTACCGCGGCTGAACTCGTTAAGCGATTTGACAAACCCATCGAACGTGCTTTGTTTTGCCTTACGGAGGCAGTAGGTGTCATTAATGTCACGCCCGATTCCTTTTCAGACGGCGGAAGATATTTAGCCCCCAGATCAGCACTCAGTCAGGCTGATCGACTTATCGCACGAGGCATTCATTTAATAGATCTTGGCGCTGAGTCTACGCGACCAGGTGCTACCGCAATGACGCCCGAAGAAGAATGGGCTCGGCTTGAACCTGTTCTGAAACCGCTGATTAGCCTGAGCCAGCAAGCAATGCTGTTGACACCCTACCCTGCCCCTGCTTTAGGATTTATTCCGAGTATTGGTTCAAGTATTGGCCCAAGAATCAGCCCAAAAATTAGTATCGACACGAGACATCCTGAAACTGTCAGAAAAGCAATCCAATGTGGCGTGCACTGGATCAATGACGTCAGTGGATTTGAAAATCCCAAAATGATTGAAGCAGTAGCGGAGTCTAGCGTCGATGTAGTTGTCATGCATAGCTTGTCGGTACCTCCCAAAAAGGAGCTAACATTGCCGAACAACCAAGATGTAATGAATGTTCTCTTAGAGTGGGGAAATCAAAAGATTCTCCAACTCAAATCGTTCGGCATCCATCCCGATCGGATTATTCTAGATCCTGGAATTGGATTTGGCAAAACCGCTGCACAATCTTGGGAAATTTTGCGAAATATCAGACGACTGAAAACACTCGGTACTCGAACTTTTGTTGGACATTCTAGAAAATCCTTCTTGAGCACGGTGACAGACGCATCGGCCGAAGAAAGAGATCTCGAGACGGTAACGATTTCCATTGATTTAATTCAAAAAGGAGTCGATTACCTAAGAATTCACAACGCTGAAATGTATCAACGTTGTTTAAAGAGTTGGATCCAGTCCAATGGAATTTGTTTATGGAATCTCTAAACCTGCCTGAAAGAAAAACGCGATACCAAAGAGCGGTCGAAGAG
>JABDFB010000028.1 GCA_013286765.1 Deltaproteobacteria bacterium | reverse complement strand
AACTATTCTTGGCGTTGACTCTCATACCGCCGAAAGCTATCGTTACAGGTATGACAGGCAGCAAATCGGAGCATAAACCAAAAACTCATAGAACTAGAACATTCCACAAGCATTGGATTGTCGAAAATGTGATCTCTCTAGGGTTGGCCTTACTCGTCGTTTTTGTGATTCGTTCAAGTATCGTCGAAGCCTTCAAGATCCCGTCCGGTTCCATGATCCCGACCTTATTTATTGGCGATCATATCTTTGTGAATAAATTCGCTTATGGCCTGAAAATTCCTTTTTCCGATTTGATTCTGGACCACCCCGTTTATATGATCAAAAGGGATCCTCCTAAACGCGGCGACGTGATTGTATTTATTTATCCAAGAGACGAGAGCCTTTACTATATCAAACGAGTTGTTGGAATTGCTGGAGACCGAGTCGAAGTTCGCAACAAAACTCTCTACATTAACCATAAGATGATTCCGAGGGATCCACTCAAGAAGAATGCTTCAGATGAGACACTCAAACAGCTGAATGACGCAAAATATACAGCCTCAAGTATTGATATGTATACAGAGCATCTATCGGGTACTGATCATATGATGATGCTGGATCGAAATAGCTTTATGGGTGAGTCTTCTGGACCTATTACGGTGCCCGATGACAGCCTTTTCGTCATGGGCGACAACCGGGACTACTCTAATGATAGTCGCTACTGGGGATTTGTGCCTCTTAAGAACGTCAAAGGAAAGGCGATGGTTATTTGGCTTTCCATGGTCGTAAGCTTGTCAGAGGGACAGTTTGTTTTTCGACCTGATAGAATGGGAACGGTTATTCACTAGAGTTTTTAGTGACCAAGTGAACGCAATCCCATCCAGAGTCTTGCCCAATAGAAACTGAATCCAATGAGGCAATGCTTCGACTCTTTGGCTCAGCACAGGGCCCCAGCGATAATACCAGCTAACAAAAATTCTACCCAAATAGTATTTAAGTAGAAACTCTTCTCGGAACTGACGCAGTCTGGGAAGCGTCTCAAGGTGAGTAACCTCAATCAGTGCACTAGCGATAAAACATTTAGAAGTATTTAAAATTCGATAGGCTGATTTAAACGGTTCGCGATGAATGGGCTTCTCACTGGCAATGTATTTCCTAAGTGCTTCGGCGCAGAGATGTTGATAGGGCATGCCTTTTGAGAAGGTAATATATTTATTCAGATAATGGTCAAACTCTTGACGGGCCTCAGCACTCTTTGTTCGATCGTAAAGCTTCACTAAGTCCCAATAGACCCCACTCAACATCAAAAGTTCCGATAAGTCTTTCTTAAGATCAAAATGAGTGGGAAGCAAAGTACCGGGGGGTATTTTATTTAGTTCTTCTAGAACGTGAATATACTGCTTAAAAGCTTTTACCGCCTCACCAAGTCTTCTTTTTTGATAGTTGGCAATACCAGCTCGAGCAAATTCTAGTCTTTGAGCCCTGAGTTTTCTCTTTCTGTCTTCTTCCGCTTGCTCAATATCCCGCTCAATTTTTCTTCGAGCTACCGCAAGATTACGGTTTTTAACGGCCATAGTTCTAATATGATATCACACTCCATAGGGATCAATATCAATTAAAAAATTCCATTTTTTCTGATTACACATATTTTGTGCAAAACTGATAGTCTTATGTAATAATTGAATATCTTTACTCTTTATCAAAATATCCCACCGATACAAACCCTTTGCTCTTTCTAAAAAAGCCTCACTAGGTCCAAGAATTTCCAGTTGTTTCGCTTCCTCTTGATGAGGCAAAGTGCGAGACAATGCCTGAGCCACCTCTCGTGACCTCTGAATGGAATCTTCTCGTGATCCACTCTCAAATCGCAGACGTGCTAGTCGAACGAAGGGAGGATATCCAATTACTTTTCTCAAATCTCGTTCCTCTTCCAGAAAACTTGTTTCGGAGAGGCGCCCATCTAGAACTTGAAGCACAACATGGTCTTGGTCATACGTCTGCACTAAAACTCTGCCTGATAGTTCCCCTCTTCCGGATCTACCTGCTAATTGTTTAAGCACTTGATAAGCCCGCTCCGGAGCTCTGAAGTCAGGCCATCGGAAAAGAGCATCTGCAAGAACCACTAAAACAAGCGTCACACCGGGGAAGTCGTGCCCTTTCACAAGCATTTGGGTTCCAATAAGTATGTTGGATTTTCCACTACGAAACTCTTCTAAAGTCTCGTTTAGTCGCTTTGCGCTAGTGATTTGATCGCGATCCAAACGCGCTATTCTAGCGCCATTTAATAATCTAGGAAGATCAAACTCGAGGCTCTCAATGCCCGCGCCCATGGCCTGGAGATTTGTGCCCTGGCACTTACTACAAAAATCCGGAATTTTCTTTTCAAAAGCACAGACATGACAGCGCAGTTTACAACTTTGTTTATGTACCGTGAGTGATATCGAACATTCTTCGCAGTTTTGAACATCTCCACAATCCGAGCAAAGCAAGAAAGCAGCAAAGCCACGCCGATTTAAGTAAATCATCGCCTGCTGCCCAGCATCAATAGTGTCCTGGATGGCTTTAAGACTCTCCTGTGCCAACGGCGCCTGAGTGAGGTCAACTAGCGGCGTGGAAGTCAAATCGATCAGTTCGATTTTAGGTTCTCCACTCTGAGAAATTTTCTTATTTAAAAGTGCCGTTGTGTAACGACCCTCTCTGGCTCTTTCACGCGTTTCGAAACTTGGCGTCGCACTTCCCAGAATCACAGTCGATTTCGTGAGCTTTCCACGAACCACTGCTAAATCACGAGCATGGTATCTCACCCGGTCTTCCTGCTTATAGGTGGGTTCGTGTTCTTCATCGACCACTAAAAGCCCCAGTTGCTTGACGGGCGCAAAAATTGCCGAGCGTGCCCCTACCACCACGCGAATTTTTCCAGACCGAATTGCCACGCTCAAATCACGTCGTTTGCCTGCTGCTAGCGCGGAATGCCAGAGAGCCACAGTTTGCCAAGACCTTGTTCAAAACGTTCGTGTAACTGAGGCGTAAGAGCGATTTCAGGAACCAGAACTATCACGCCCCTATCTTCGGCTAGGGTCCGTCGGGCCATTTCGATATAAACTTCCGTTTTTCCGCTTCCTGTCACACCTTCCAATAGTGAAACCTGACTTTCTCCGACAACTGCGACCCTACTTTTTTCTAAAATTTCCAATGCGTTCGTCTGTTCCAGAGTTAGTTCTTTTTTAATTTGATTTTGTTTAATTTCGTCAATCTCTCGACATTGACCTTTAATTTTCTTGGTGGGTGGAATTACAAAATTGGAAGCGCTATTGAGAACTTCTCCGAGTGGTGCGAAATAATATTGATGCGCCCATTTGCATAACCGAAATACATCGTCAGCAAAAACCTCATCCGGCTTTCCGACATCAAGAATTTTTTTGAGATTTTCCTGTGGAATTTTTGTGAGAGAATCCCCAGTTGGTTCCTCTACAACAAACGCGTGGGTCACGGATCTTCCGAATGGTACTTTCACCCAACCGCCTACTCTAATTTTCTCAGAAAGCTCCTCCGGAACCTGGTAGGTAAAAAGATGATCGATCGGCCTGGGAATTGCTACGGATAGTAGTTTCAAAGTCTTTCTGAGATAACCGGTTATCTCAAAAATTCATAGTAGCGTTGGATCATTTCTTTGAGTGAACCCGGGGTGTCTTCCCCAAGCGGAGTAAATCCATTTGCAAGATGACCCGAATCCTTTCTAAAGCTGGTACTTACGTCTGTAACTCGAATGTTGAGCAATGTACTTCCATCTTTTTTTAACACTCGGATCACCCTCGGAAACGAAATTCCGCGGCTTACTTGGTAGTTTTCAAACTGTATGTCTAGCCAATCTCCGTCCCTCTGTGGCGCATAAATTATCCGCAAAGGAAGAAAACTGTCCTTCTCAAACCAGATTTGAGGCCCTAGCTTGCCTTTGGGCTCCTGATTTCCGATCACCCAGGCCATGGTCGTATTCCATCGAGTAAGAAATTGCTTTTCTTGAGCCCAACGCTCGGGTTCAGTTGGGAGCACTAGGAGATCCTTTTCAGTTTTGACAGGTATTTCGAAACTCTTAAGCTGCTCTGCTACGAGCTCGGCATTGGAACTGAAGAGCAACTTGGCCAGCAATGACATGGTTTCAGAAGTTCTCGTCTGACGAAAAAGATATTTTCCAAAATCGTCAGTACTGGTCGTCCGAATCGTGGTGGGGCTATTCTCCACGATGGTAATTTCTTTAAAATGAAGGGGTGTCTCTCCTGGAATCTCCGCGGCGGTCACCAAACTCTGAACTCTGAGTTGTTTAAAATCGCTATGTTTTTTTACCCAAGTTTTGAGGATGTAAAAGGACGGAGGAATATAAGCAAAGCAGGATGATTCCATGCTTATCCCTGAAGCCGCCCAGAAAATCAAAAACGGTAAAAGAGCTTTTAGTTGCTTTTTCGTAATCCTATCTCCCACTCTCTAAATGTTTTATCATCAATTTCTTGATCCCATCGGCTAGGTCTGACCTCTTTAGACCAAATGCCAAAGTCGCATCAATGTACCCTAGTTTATCACCGGTATCATAACGAGTTCCTTCGAATTCGTATGCTAATAGTCTTTCCTGAGTTGCCAGAAGTTGCAAGCCATCCGTCAATTGCAACTCGCCTCCACTCCCTGGTTTTATTTTTCTGAGACAATCAAAAATAGCAGGCGTTAACACATATCTGCCAGGAATTGCAAATTTTGAGGGTGATTGCTCCGGGCTTGGCTTTTCAACCAAACGATCAACCTCCATCAGAGATGGATTGAGTAATTTACCCCCGACTATTCCGTATTTGGAAACTTCATGCGAAGGCACTTCCATCACACCTACGACTGACGCTTGTTCCCTCTGAAACACTTCGATCAGTTGTCGTGTACACGGCTCTTTCGAATCAATCAGATCGTCACCCAGCAAAACAGCGAACGGTTCGTTGCCGATGACAGGAGCAGCGCAGAGAACTGCATGTCCTAATCCTAAGGGCATTTTTTGTCGAATCGAAATCAGATTGCACATCTTTCCAATTGTTTTTGATATTTCCGCGAGTCCCAGCTTATTTTTCTTTTCGAGGGTATCTTCGAGTTCGTAATTATAATCAAAATGATTTTCGATGGCCTCTTTGTGCCTGGCCGTCACCAAAACGACATCTTGAATTCCTGATTTGACTGCCTCTTCCACAATGTACTGAATCATCGGCACATCGATTATCGGAATCATCTCTTTTGGAATTGCTTTAGTGGCGGGTAAGAAACGCGTGCCGAGACCAGCCGCAGGAATGACCGCCTTTTTAATTTGGTATTGTGATTTTTCTGATAGCTGAGCCATTGATGAGCCTCCTTGAACCGCTGCTTCTTCCGAAGCCGTTCAATGAAGTCTCATTTCAATGAACGCGACCCGGAAATCGATGCTCCTCGGACTCTAGCTCGGCTTTACAATCGATGCAAAGAGTTGTGAAGGGAAACGCTTCAATTCTTCCTTCAGAAATTGCCTCACTGCAGCGATCACAGGTGCCATAGGATCCGTCTTCAATGCGCTTGAGGGCCTCATCGATCTGCCACAGCACATCTCTTTCTCTATTCTTCATCTGCAGATTGAAGCTCTTATCGATTTCAGCAGCAGCTTGATCGACTGAATCTGTATAGACCGATTCGTCGTTAATCAATTCTGCCGTAGCCAGACGAAGGCCTTCGGCCATCGTCTCGCGCTTAGCCATGAGCTCTTTTTGAAACTTTTCTAGCTTTTCCTTGCGTATTGCCATAAACGGAGCCATGTTTAACTAGAAAAACAACTATTGTAAAGCATATTATTGACGCCTTGCATTCTTTTTTGGCATATTTCTTACTCTTTTGAATGGTTTTCTTACGTTATTGTAATAAAGGGCTTTTTTTATGCGTAGAGTCATTACTCAACTGTCGACATTTACAATGTTTATTATTTATTATTGCACTGTATCATTTGCGTCTGACTTTCATTCTCCTCGAACGGAAGCCTTAGGCGGTGCAGGACATGCCAGCCCCCTACTAAGTGACGCGCTTTACCTAAATCCATCATTTACATCATTTACTCAGACGCATGCTTTCAGTCTTAACTATCTATTGTTTAGTGGTCCTCCCATTACAACCGCGAATGGACCAACCGACTACTACGGAAATAACTTGAATATGTCTGTAATCGACGGTACCTCGGAATCCTTGTTTCAAGCAGGCGTCGGATATACACGACGTGACGATGCTACCCTCATCCACGTAGGGGCTTCAAAAAGCATTATCCAGCGATTTGGCGTCGGTATCGGTGCAAAGTTCGTCTTTCCGAAAAACAGCGTTTATACTCGTTTTACGGACGCAAATCTATCTTTTACAGCCCTAGTATCCAGCTGGTTTCAGAGCTCCATAATCGTAGACAATTTATTCGAATCCGCAAACCCAGCCCTCAACTTCAAGCGAGAATTTATTTTGGGAACTAAATTCAACGTCAACCCATTTTTTCTTTTATACCTTGACCCTCACTTTACGCCTACGCTTTCCCAAGACAAATTCGGCTATCAGGCTGGCGTAGAACTACCCTTTTTTAAAGATTTCTTTGTTCGACTGGGTCTCTTTAAAAATTCCATGGTCCCTTTCCAAGCAATTCGAGGCAACGGTTTCGGTTTCGGCGGTGGTTGGATCGCGCCTAAGCTCTCGCTAGACTATGCATTCTCGCATGTGCTGTCACCGCAAGCCGCAACAGTGCATAACTTTGGATTTACGGTTTATTTCTGAGAAAAAACGGCAGTTGTCCCGTCAAGTCTCATTGAAGATGACTTTTTAGAAATTCGATCACTAAATCGTTGAGCCGGTTTCCAGCAGTGGTTTTAAATATGTGATCTTCCCCCGCAAAGTAATGAACTTCCGCGTTGCGCTTTCCATTTTTGAGCGTCTGTTCAATCCGCTGAGTCTGCTGATACGGCCAGACAGTGTCAGCGGTACCAACAGATAGAAAAATGGTGCCTTGGAATCGTTCCACTTCGATTCGCTTTTTCATAGGCAATTCCTTATTATTCCACTGCCAAGCTGGAAGAGTATCCCACATGGGTTTGCCTTCCGGACCTTGAAGCGGGTTTATGCCACAACTGGGATTCCAACTCTGGCAATTTTCCGTGTCATAACAAAGCCAGCAACGTCTGTCTACCCAGGACCAGCTCCAAGCAGGATTTGTTATATCGGATGGTGCATGCGCAAGAATTACATTTGGAATTGTCAGATCTACCTCTGAATTCGATTTCTCAGCAATAATCATACTCAACTCTGCGCCGCGCGAAACTCCGTAAATTGCCGTTTTCTTCCCTTTGACGTAGGGAGAGTTTTTTAACCAGGCCAGAGCTTCAAAGACCTTATGAACCTCCACATTAGCTAGAACTTTAGGCGCCGCTGAATTTGCTCCGCAATCGAAGTAGCAATAGGCAAGGGCTGCGTAACCATTGGCCGCAAGAAACTGTGCCTTGACCCAAGTGAATGCCGCTGATCCTCCCTCGCTTCCGTGAAGAAGAATGACGCCGGGATGGGTTACGTTATCATTAGGAACAAATAGTTTTGATCCCTGAAAAGGCACATCTTCCGCCACTGTGGTTGAAGCAGCCCTCGTCTGAAATCCTAAAAATTGAATAAATAAAAGAAATAATAGCATGCCAATGAGAATTTTCTTATTCATAGACACAGCATCCCCCTTGAGTCAACAACGATGTAAAGCTGGTGATAGTCTTTGAGCCGCGTTGCTGTTAACTACGGAGAAGTTCGCTTGCTTTGATCGTGCCGTGTAGTTTCGTTTCTTTGGCAATACCCACTTTGCAGCTATTACTTTCAGAATAATAGTATCGCAGATTTTTAAATTGGTAATCTATTTCTTTTGAAGACGACTCGGACTTTCCGGAGAAGAGTGGCCCTGTGATTCTCATGATCCAGGCAATGACAATCTCGATTCTATGTAATACCAAGACGTCTCGAGACAAAAATCCTTTTTAAATTCTATATCCCATTTTGAAAAATATCTATTTGGCTTTTAACAAATTTTATTTTAATAGTGGGTCTAGGAGTGGGAAAAACCTATGAAGACTAAAATATTATTTTTTATTTTATGCATTTTTTCTTCGACCGTGGGAAGTGCCAAGGCAGATAGACCGGTAGGCGATGAAGTGCGCTTTGGAAGGAAGGATGCTAACGGCGTTGATCAGGTGGTTCATATCAAGCCGTTTAAAGTAAATCCTGATTGCTTGATGAGCTGGGAACAAAGAAGGTTAAAAGAGAAGGCTGAGTACGATATTAAGTCCGATTTTTACTTTGCGAAAATAGGAGAAACATCTCTCAGAGAAACCGTCGACGTTTATTTTCAAGATGGCGAAATCAAGAGTCAATATTATAAAAGCACTACCTGTCCTAAATTGTATGAAAATGGACTATTTGTGCAGCTTCGTGTTGGTTTGGCCTTTGAAAATAAAGAACAGGCCGAAACGGGAATTTACACGGCTTGGGGTATTGTCAAATTGATCACCGGCGAGGCCTTTGCTTCTTCGGACAATGGCGAGTGGCTTACACTGTGGGATAACGATCGAAATAAACGACGAGATCCCGTCTTTCAAGTCGGGATGCATACCTCCGATTTTCGTTCCCCTGACTCCGCCCTTACCGTTGGAAGTCTGAAACGAGCGATGGGTCCGATAGTTGAAGTTGTTTATCCAGATTAACCAGTTACGACAACAACCCGTTCTACGTCAAAATCAGGCCGGAGTTTGTACTAGCTCCGGCCTAATCAATCATCTGAAACTACTAAATTTACGCTATTGAGATTTGATTAAGGTATTGATTACCCAGTGTTTGAAAGGTCTATCTGTGCCCTTAAACTGAATTGGCATTACTTCTGTGTAGTTGAAGCTGCTACCGTCTTTTGCAATTGTCACATTTAATGTGTAACTCAACGGTTTTGCATTTGCATCAAGGTACAGATTCGAAGAAATGCCATAAGCGCTGCTACCTGCGGTCGCAGTGAGTGTGAAAGTAGTTGGGTTCAGTTGGAAAATTGCATCTGGCTGGGCCGAGCCTCCGGCAGTAAATGCTATTCCTCTTGGAAGTGCTGTTACTCGAATCACTTGTTTCGCACTCTTATCCCAAAGCCAATAACCAGTTTCCTGGTGAAAAGGTATCACTTCACCCGAGCGGTAAGCAGTTTCAGTATAGCTAAGACCATTAAGGACTTGTGAACCGTTCGTCTGGGTGGGAATGACTTGAAAAACGATCCGTTCGGAAAAAGAAACTTGCGATGAAGGGTATCCATCGTCGGAAATAACTCCGTTGTCACTATAGCTGCCACTATCGTAAGAGCCAGCGGAATTACCAGCAGAACTACTAGCAGAATTGGAAGACGAGTAACCTCCGCTTCCGTTACCGTTATTGCCACTATAGGAATTATCATACAAATTTCCTGGGATACGCAGAGATCCTCCTGAACTTGTCCAAACGCCAACTAACTTTGCAAGTGGTCCCAGGGGATTTTCTGGTTCTTGTTGCGGTGGGGGTGGGGCCAAACCATCCATAGGCTTAAGCAAAGAAGGAAGAGTTGGAAAAGCAGATTGAGAGCTCGTACCTGTACCTTGCTCATTAACAGCTCCCTGCGAAGGAAACAAAGGGCTAGGTGGAGTAATTACGTTAATCTGGTTAGCGCTGTTATTCATCGTTGGACTGATAGGTATGTCTACTACGGCCGTTATGTTTGCTAAATCAGCAAATCCGGTTTGGGCAAGCAAAGCGCAAAATAGAGTCGCTGCTGTAAGCACACGCTTACTCTGGATTGAGATCATTTTAGCCAAATTCATATTTTAATACCTCGTACGTCTTAACCGAAGAATTTAGAAAAATTTCTTCTCCGATTTTTTTATTTGGACCCCGATAACATGAGATTTGGATTTGGGTCAAGAGATCTTGTTAGTTGTGTTTTGGGATCTGCAACTTCCGTATGTTATGCTTCAACCACTTATTTTATTGACAATAATTTCGATAAAATAATGATTGAAAAAAGTTTTGTCGGATGCAGTTCAGTTTTCTTGCAGTCCATTTTTTTAAAATATCTAGACACACTTGAGGAATGTATGTTCGTAGAATCTTCATTCTTCCACCAAAAATATAAAAATGTTGATCTAGGTCAATGCCTCTAATCTCCACCTTGGTAAATCTCCGTCTACTGAAGCTAACCAAAGGAGTAGATCATGCAAGTTTTTATAATTTTATTCATACTACTAGTATCTCAACCTTCCCTGGCGATGGAAACAAGAGCCGGACATGAAGCTCCCTCGAAGTCCTCAGCACTTAGCAAAACAAAGAACTCTACCGATCCAATACAGCTTGTAATTGAAAACCAGATTAGTCCTCGTTTTTTCCAACCACTGTTGGCGGAATCAAAATGTAACCAAGAGCAAGCCAATCAAACTTCATTCTCTCTAAAAAAGAAGACTGAGGAACAAAAACCTCTAGCTGACTATTCCACTGACGCTTTTGAAACTGAACTCGAGACAGTAGAATGGGGAGATGAAGATGCGGAAACTGATCTCGCAAATTGGGACTCTGACAGTGAAAGCATCTCTAACTCAGAAGAAGTACCGGTATTCAAGGATTGGATCCTCACAAAAATGCAGGACAGCCTTGCTAAAGAGGGCCTAGAATTGGGATTAACTACTGACGATGGTGATTGCTTCTATCATGCCTTTAGCCAAGGCCTAGAAAAATTGGGTGTCAAAGTCAAAATAGAAGAACTCAGAAAAGCGGTACCTTTAACGAAGAAGATTATGCTGAATATTTGAAACGACTTCCAACCACATTTGAAAGAGCCAAGGCTAATGGTTCTCCATTGCCTGAGTGGGGTCGTCCACACATCGAGGGGGAAATCTTAGCTCAGATCTATAATGTCCAAATTCAAATCTATTCCAACGGTGTATTAGATCGGGCTGAGACGATTGCGAATCTGAAAGCCATAAAAAAACTGAAAGATTCAGATGAAATTCAAAAAGTTCAGGACTCCCTTAATCAACTCTATTTTTTCGGTCCCAGCAAGAAATTCTCAGTTGCACCAGATCGTCTTATTCAAATCGGAAACGTTAATGACCATTTCATACCATTAAGACAGGAGAGAAAGAAAACCGTCAAGCAGTAAAAAATTCAAAACCTTGGCTAAAGATCATCAATCTATTTCTTCTTAATACGACTCAGACTTTCCGGAGACACATTGAGGTAACTCGCGATGATTCTATCATTAACATTTGACAGAATTTCTGAATAATCATCTAAAAATTCCCGGTAATTCTCAGAAATCATTTTAGTACTTCGTCTCAAAGAACGTTCACGGTAGAAATAGATCTCTTCGTTTTTCTTCAAGAAAAAGAGAGCAGCCTCATGGTTCCGCTGAATAAGACTCTCCAGGGACTTCCAAGGTACAGACTTTAAGGTACTTTGGCCTAGGGATTGAATTGAATAGAAGCTTCCCGATGGCTTTAGCTCTTCAGAAAAAAATCGATAGGCAAGTGGAATATCCACCTGCTTTATAAAGACCCGGGTAACTTCGTCACCATCTTCTGTGCAAAAATAGTAACGAAGAACTCCTCGTTCCAAAAGGTAGCACTGGTCCGGAACTTCCCCTTCTTGAACAAGGTGGTCCTTATTCTTCAGTTTTTTGGTAGTTCCCTCTTTGTTAAAAATATCTAGAATGACTTGAGGAATGGGTATTTTTGGAATCTTCATTTTTCCCCTAAAATAATATAAAAATATTGATCTACGTCAATGTTAACACCGTTAATCTATGTAAATCTCCGCTCGTTGACCACTAACCAAGGAGATTAAAATGCAAATACCACATTTTAAAGATCTAGAAACTCAAAGTCACAGCTATAAGCAACTACTATTGTTTACAGCTAGTTGGAAGTATATCACGAAAAGAGCGGTTTTTATTCTTTTAGGGGTACTATTGGTATCCGAACCAATCTGGGCTGCAGATCAAGGCAGTACAACTTCTTCTAAGAAGAGAAAAAGAGAAGAGACGACTGGCACACCTCCTTCATTAGAGATGGATCCTGAA
Organism: Deltaproteobacteria bacterium; assembly: GCA_013286765.1. The sequence continues at coordinate 9,788 of JABDFB010000028.1, read as the reverse complement.
CAAAAAGGACCCTCCCATAGTCTCTACCTTAGTACATTAGCACCAGCTCTGGAGCCCCATATTCCCGTGTCCAGTATCGTAAATACTCTCGTATTACCCTATCTGGAACCAGAGTCGTTTCTTGATGAAATATTGTGGGACAGTTCTTTGGAATTTTTTGGGAAAAGCACTCATGAGTTAGATGGGGTGAGATTCCTATATCTTGTAGGAATACAATCAACACAGGGTTATGAGGATTCGGTGAATGAGGATATCCTTAAAGCAACTGAACAAGCTGTGTATTTGTCCACAAAAACCAGCTGCCAAGATATGCCCGGGGATATTTACGGAAGCATAGGACTGAAGTCCAAATTGCAGGAACTTGGGAAAGTCATGAAGCAAATCACGAGAATTGGTGGAGAATCAAATACATTCCGATTTCAGCGCGATATACAAGGAAGAATACAAATTTTTGAAGAACACTACGAACGTCGCTACAAAGCAAAACTTTTAGGCGAGGGAAAAAAATTTCAAGATGCCCTCCGTTTAGTAGTCGCAGCCAGATTGGAAGCTCCATCGGCCTTCGAAAAAGATTGAAGTCTTAACGCTTAACGTCTAGACAGAAGGCCTTGTAAAGTCAAAAAATAATCTGGTACCTTACCCCAGGACCTTGACCATATCTCTGAATAAACCCCGCTTCGTGTAAGGACTCCAAGGCATTACTCACGGTTCTTCTCGGCAATCCTGTCTTGGAAACAAGATCCGAGGTTTTCAATCTCATTTCAGGCTCATCTTTAAAACATTCGAGAACAGTCAACGCCGAAGGAGCTAGATTTATAAATAGATTGAATTTTTTTTGATAGTGTTCAATATCTTTGAACGCTTGATTCAAGACTTTAATCATGAACTGAAGAAAAATTTCAATACGATATTTTTTTGGATTTTCTTTAAACTTTCCATCTGAGCACCGCTGAAGAACGAGATAGTATTCCTCTTTGTTTTTCTCAATGTGACGATCGATTGCAAGATATCGAGAAACAAACGCAATGTGTTCATTCGGACACTGAAGAAGACTGAGCAGAAAGAGTCCGCGTCCTAATCTTCCATTTCCATCTTGAAATGGATGTATAGCTAAGAAACGAAAAACAAATTCAACCGCGGTCCCAAGTATCCAAGGCTCTTCGCCGATGGCTTGGTTGTACCACTCAACCAAATCCGTCATTGCGACCTTTGTAATAGGCCCTGGATCGGCGGTTTTAAAAACATCCTTTTGAGTTCCCGTTTGATGATTTACTTCCGCAACTGAGTTGGAATTCTTCTTGTATTGCCCTCGGTAGTGGTTCGATTTTTCATAGTACCGGAGGAGTTCTGAATGTAATCCTCGTATATGCGATTCCGTTAAGGGAAGCATATCCTTTGCTTGTTCATAAATAATGGAAAGCATCGCCCGGCAGCCCGCAACTTCTTCAATGCTACGCTCGCGGTCCTTGGAGAACTTTGCTTCTATATGTTGCTTCTGATTTTGAAAAGCCGTCGTTTTTCCATCCTGGGTCAGAATGGTATCCATCCAGCTAATTTCATTGTCAGTTAGTATCGCGTTTTCAATTCGGGTAGATGCCCCAATCATACTGATCCGCACGTTACGGTGAATATAGTCTCGTTCGTCAGATCCAAGTGAATTTAACTTATTGTAATTTAAGGCAAACTTAGCCTGAAGCTCGATTAAGCTCTGTATCAAATTTGGATTAATCGTAAATGAAAGCACCTATCTATTGTGCCATATTGTGCCATATTAGGCAATAAAAAATGGCACGATATGGCATAATAAGGCACGCTAATCAGGTCGTTCTAAGCACTTATTTGACCGGAATCGCCAGGTTGCCTAAGTCTCAATTCCCACCAAAAAAAACGCAAGGTTTGCCCGTCGTTGGGCTAGGCGAAACGAGCCAATCTGCACCAGGATAAATTTTATTTAGTAATGCTTTGTTAATAACTTTCTCCACTGCACCGTTCGCCATCAGCTGGCCGGCCATTAAAACAAGAGCGTGGTCGGCCCATTCCAATGCGAAATTAATATCGTGTGAAACTAGAATCACACTGAGACCCTCTTTCGCGGCCATTGTTTTCAACGTTCTACTAATATTCACCTGGTGATTGAGATCCATTTTTGAAAGAGATTCGTCGAGACATAAAATTTTTGGATCTTGGGCGAGAGCACTGGCGATAGCAACTAGCTGTCTCTCACCGCCGCTGAGAGTATCCAGCTTTCGCTCTCGCAGGTGCCAACAAAGGCATAGTTCCATGGCCCAGCGAATTTTTTCACGATCCCCCGCGATGAGGCGAGCTAGGAGGCCCGAATTCTGGCTCGCACGCCCCAGTGAAACGACTTCTTCAGCAGTGAGCGGAAATTCTACGGTAAGATCGGACGCGACGTAGACAACGCTGCGTGCTCTGCGATGGATTGGCATTCTGAGAAAATCTGAACCTAGGTAGCGGACTGTGCCACTGCCTTCTCCCGAGGATTTTAACGGCAAAATTCCGGTGATAAGCTTTAGCAGTGTTGTTTTTCCAGATCCGTTGGGGCCAAGGAGAGCTACAATCTGTCCTCGCAAAATTTCGAAAGAAATATTTTGGACAACGTCTTTTTTATGACTTCTATGATAGCTAAGGCCTAATACCTGGAGAGGTGCTTGACTCATAGGCTCCCCCTCCTTCCCAGCAGAATCAACAGAAAAACTGGCGCCCCAACCAGTGCAGTAATCACGCCTACTGGAAGTTCGTAAGGACGAGCTACCGTTCTTGAAACACAATCCGCGAAAGTCAGAAGTGTCGCTCCCCAAAGCGCGCAGAGCGGAATAAGATGAAAGTGGAGAGAGCCAGCAAGACGCCTGACAAAATGCGGGACTATGAGCCCGACAAACCCAATCATTCCGGCGGCGCTTACACAAAGAGAGATCAGAATAGAGGTATTGCCAATAATTCCTCTACGAATTTTCACGACATCAATACCTAGTGCGAGAGCCTTCTCTTCTCCCATGAGCATCCCATCTAGTTCACGCCAGTTTCTCCAAATAGAAAAAGTTAATAGTAAAACTCCGACACCCAAGAAGAGCGTACCGTTTAATCTTGCGCGGGAGAGATCCCCGAATAACCACAATAGGGCGCTTTGTATTCCTTGCGTATCGACAAGAGCCATCCACAGGGCGACTAGACTGTTTCCCACGAACCCTAACATCACACCTGTGAGTAGAAGGACCAAGCTGGTTCTCGAGGAGCGAAAAGAGATTGAATAAAGTAAAGCTGCAAACAATAAAGCTCCGAGAAAGGCAGTCCCAGCAAAGCCCGAAAGAATCCATTGTAATCCGATACTAGTGCCGAGAATCGCACCGAGTGCTGCTCCTGAAGAGATTCCAAGAGTATAGGGATCACAAAGTGGATTACAGAAAAGTGCTTGCAGCGCGGCGCCCGCCACTGCCAAACCTGCTCCTACCAAAGACGCAAGCAATGCTCTTGGTAGCCGAATTTCCTGAATGAGACTAAAGTCCGCGTTGGCTACAGCACCAAGTCTTAGTGCCAAACAAAATACACCAATCCAACCTAGTAAACTCACTGCATAGATTTGCCAAAGTTTATTTTTTTTCATACAGAATTCTGCTTAGCTTTGACAATCCTGATAAGAATCTAGGAGTCGGTCGGAGCAGTTCGTCGCTGGTAATGACATAGATGCGATGATTTTTGATCGCATTCAAATTCTTGTGAAGACCCCAATTTTCAATAACCCGTTGGGAATACTGCTGATCACCTCCGCTATTCATAATAATGATTACGTCTGGATTTTTAGCTAGAACGTCCTCTAACGAAGGCCTTGGGTAGTGAATAGTCGAATCTCTATAAATATTCTCAGCGCCAACGACTTCCAAGCCATCTTGAATAAATGAACCCTTACCGGCAACCACTAAGGGTTGTTCACTGAGTTGAACGATAACTCTATATCGGGGTTTGTTTTTCGCGCCATTTCTAACTTTTTCTAACCCGTTCTGGAAGGCGACAGCCATGCGCTCCCCCTGGACTCCACGATTCAGGGATTTCGCAATAAGCCGGATGGATGACGCTATATCGGAAAGGTTCTCAGTCTTGACCACCACCACTGGAATACCCAATTCTCGAAGATGAGTGACTTGCTCCTTAGAATTTCCGTCAGTCGTTGCAAAAACCAGATCGGGCTTTAGGGCTACCACAGTCTCCAAATTAAAATGCATGAAAGGCCCAATCGATTTTACTTTTTTAAGACCGGGCGGATAGTCAGTATATTCGCTGACGCCAACAATACGTTCGAAATTCTTGCCAAGTAATTCGGCGGCAATTTCTCCCAGAGAAGGCGCAAGTGTGATCACTCGCTTGGGTTCATCAATCAGATTCACTTTCTCTTGAGTTACATCTATGACTTCTCGAGCTATGGTGTCGGGAGAGACGATTACCGATAAGATAATTAATAAAACAAACTTACTTAAAACCACGTTCTTTATTTTGAAGGAGGGCATCTATGTTCACCTCATGTCGAATTAAAATCAGCAGGACTAAGGCACCAGCGATCCAAGACTGCTTCTCTATCGGATCCAAAATTAAGTAGGTTATCGTTGCAACCATCAGACCCGCTAAACTGGCAAGCGAGGAAATTCGATATTGGAGAAAAACAAATGCAAAGAACAGGGCTCCAAAAAAAGCTGAGAACGGAGATAAAACAAAAACAACCCCTAATCCCGTTGCAACGCCTTTTCCTCCTTTAAAACGTAACCAGGGCGAGAAGCAGTGTCCACCAACCGAACATAGACCAAGCGTCCAAAGTTCAAAAGCATCAAACTGTCCAAACAGCTTACAAAAAAGGGGTAGAGCGGCACCTTTAGCAAAATCTAGAACAAATGTAATGAATCCGGCCGGCCAAAAGCCAACTACTCGACTGACGTTGGTAGCCCCAATGTTTCCGCTGCCTGCGGTTCTTAAATTCTGGACGCCGAATATTTTTGAAACAATCAGGCCCACAGGAATGGAGCCAATTAAGAATGCAATTAACGAATATAGTATCATAAACAGCTTTTCTTAACAGCTCTCGACTGCATGTTAGACTTTCTGCTGATGCACCTGCTTCAGACGATACCACAGTGCTATGGCCGCCCCAACAAATATGAAAATTGATAGGAACTGACTAGTAGAAATGGTCTCATCGACTACAAAACCCCTAATCAAATCGCCTCGAAATATCTCGATAATGCTTCGGATCGCTGGATAAACTAAGAAGTAAGACAGGGCCACTTGGCCATCAAACACCTTACGTTTAAAGATTACTAACAATCCAATAAACAAAAGGCCGAGCGCAGTCGCCTCATAAAGTTGGGTCGGATGTAATAATATCCCATGGTACTGCCGATCCACAAATTCCGAATAGAGGCGAATACCATACCAGGTACTTCCTGTCGGCTTTCCATAACAACAGCCCGATGCCAGACACCCAAACCGCCCGAACATATGCGCAAGTGCAAGACACGGGGCTCCAATGTCTAGAACCTTCCAGATCGGAAATTTGTATTTTCTCGTGTACCAAATAAGGAATGGGAGCGCGGCAAGTGGCCCACCTAGGAAAACTAATCCGCCCTCCCATACCTTGAACATTGCAAGGGGCTCCTGAGCAAAATATTGAAAGCGAGTAACGATATAGAGAGCTCGGGCACCGACGAAGCCCACTAATAGGACCCAGAACGCCATGTCCAAGACTCGATCGGGGTTTAATTTGGATAAAATAGCTAGCCTTCTGGCAACCGAAAGTGCCGAAAGAAAGCCAACCGCAATAAGAAATCCATAAGTGTGAATGGTGAAAGGGCCAAGTTTAATGAGCTCTGGATACATTGAGACGAGATCCTTTTTCTTTAGAAGAGCAAACCAGATCTAGCATAATCAATCCAACGCCAATACAAATGGATGAATCCGCTACATTAAAAACTGGAAAATGATATCCGTGCTTCCAATGAAAGTCTAAGAAATCTATTACATACCCAAAATTGAGACGATCTACTAGATTGCCGATCGCTCCAGCTACAACTAAAGACAAGGCAGCTGCAAATTTTGTGTCGTTCTCGGATATTTTCCTAAAGATCAGGGCAATAGAAAGCAGAGCAATAAAAGGGATACAGATAAAAAACGGGATGCGAAAAGCAGGATTAGCCTGCGCCAACATTCCAAATGCCGCCCCAGGATTTCGCACGTACGTGAGGTCAAAAAAATCACGTATAACAGAAACACTCTCGCCTAATCGAAATTTTCCTGTGATCAAAGTTTTTGTTATCTGGTCAATACCTATGACTAGAATCGAAACCACAAGCAGAATCAGGTATTTCTTTTTTAATACTGCTTTCCATTCCAATTTTAAATTAAATTTCGATGATTTTGGTTCCAAACTAGGATTATCCTTGGAATCACCCCGCATTCAATGCCTCCACACATTTATGACAGATATTCGGATCCTCTTTCGATTGGCCAACAGTCGATCGATAAACCCAACATCTTGCACATTTGATTCCCGCTGATTTGAAAATCTGAGCCCCCATCTGACCGTCTGGCGTTCCGTCCGATGCAGCCGCCAGATTTAGTTCACTAACCAACAGGATACGACTCAAATCTTCACTTACCTCTTGGAGAGTCTTCATCACTATCGGACTTACCGTCAAGTCTACTTTTGCTTCGCGCGGATGCCCGATCTTTTTCTCCTGCCGAGCATCTTCCAAAGCCTTGAATGTTGACTCTCGTACTTGCCAGACTTTAGAAAATCGCTCTACTAATTCTGAATCTTGCCAGACTTTAAAGTCCTTATCAAAATCAGGAAAATTTTCCAGGAATACGGACGACTGCTTTCCTTCAAAAGACGGCAAATGGCTCCAAGCTTCTTCTGCTGTGAAAGACAAAATCGGTGCTAGCAGCTTAATCAATGAAACACTGATATGCATCATCGCTGACTGTGAAGACCTTCTCTCATGCGAGTTAGTCCCAGCCGTGTAGAGACGATCCTTTAAGATATCGAAATAGATCGAGGATAGATCCACATTACAATAATTCATGAGCGCTTGATAAACATGGTGAAACTCGTAACTCTCATAGCTCTTGAGAATTTTCTCGAAATAATCTGCACTGCGCGATAGTGCCCATCTATCTAAATCGCTCATCTTTTCAACTGCAACAGTGTGTTTGTCGGCGTTGAAGTCAAAGAGGTTCCCTAGTAAGAAACGAATTGTATTTCGGATTTTGCGATAGGACTCAGAGATTCGTTCGATGCTCTCCATCGAAAAATCAACGTCATTGCGATAATCTTCCAGAACTACCCAAAGCCGTAGGATCTCTGCACCATGACTCTTAATAAGATCGAGAGGAGAAACCGTGTTTCCCTTCGATTTTGACATTTTCTTGCCTTCTTTATCGTTTACAAAGCCGTGAGTCAGCACGGTTTTGAAAGGGGCCTTGTGCCGCGTCGCCACGCCAGTCAACAATGAGGTTTGAAACCAGCCACGATGCTGGTCGCTTCCTTCCAAATAAAGATCTGCAGGCCACCCTAGGCCGCGGCGTTCGCAAACTGCCGCATGACTGATACCCGAATCAAACCAAACATCCAGAATGTCAGTCTCTTTTACAAATTTCGATTGATGGCACTTAGAACATTGAGTCCCCGGTGGCATCAGTTCAGCCGGTGAATCTGTAAACCAAATATCCGGGCCTCTCTTTTCAATCAAGCCAGCGATATAATCAAAGATCTTTGGATCCGCTTTCAATTCTGAGCAGTTTTCACAATAGAATACCGTAATTGGAACTCCCCAGGCTCGCTGCCGTGAAACACACCAATCCGGCCGCGACTGGATCATGCCCAAAATGCGATTGATTCCAGATGCAGGGATCCAAGTACATTGATGAATAGCAGCTTCGCTTTCTTTTCTCAGAGATCGCTTGGAAGAATCCGCATTGCGCGGTTCCATTTCGATAAACCACTGCGGTGTAGCCCTAAAAAATACTGGCTTTCTGCATCGCCAGCAATGCGGATAACTATGTTTAATATCTTGCTTCGACAAAAGATGACCCGATTCAGCAAGCATTTGGATAATCGGTTCATTGCATTTGAAAATGAACTGCCCCTGCATTAGCGGAAATTCTCCGGTGAATTTTCCTTTAGCGTCAACCGGCGAGAAAATTTCTAGTCCGTACTGAATACCTAGCCAATAGTCATCTTGACCATGGCCCGGTGCTGTATGGACTGCACCTGTGCCCGCATCGAGGGTGACATGATCGCCCAACAGTAACAAAGACTGGCGTCCTTCAATAAACGGATGACTAGCATGAAGTTTATGTAATTTATCGGCGGTAAATGTCATCAAAGGCACTGACGCTTTTGCAAAACCTGCTGCCTTTTCGACGGATTCTTGAAGATCCTTAGCCATAATCCACAGCTCCGTGCCTTCTAGCGCGGGAGCTTTTACAACAACATATTCAGCGGTGGGGTGAAACGCGATACCCATATTGGCAGGCAGAGTCCACGGAGTCGTCGTCCAAATGATAACGCTGGTTCTCACTGCAGCTTCTCGTTTGGCAATGCTGGCTAGTTCCGGTAACTTGGCGAGCGTTTCTTTCGGCAAATCAAATTTAACATAAATTGATGGACTGGTTTTTTCGGCGTACTCAATCTCGGCTTCGGCGAGAGCCGTTGCACACGAGGCACACCAGTAAACAGCCTTGTTCCCCTTATAGAGAACCCCTTCTTTTGCACATCGGCCGAGCTCTCGAACAATCGAGGCTACGTAGTCCGGACTCATTGTCAAATAGGGGTTTTCCCAGTCGCCAAAGACTTCCAGTCTTTGAAATTGCTCTCGTTGCATCGTAATGAAGCGGTTCGCATACTCTCTGCACATTTGTCGAATCTCGACTAAAGGCATCGATTGCTTATCTTTCTTTTGCTCCAAAATCTGTTTTTCAACTCCGAGCTCAATCGGAAGTCCGTGACAATCCCAGCCAGGAACATAGGGAGATTCATATCCAGACATGGATTTGTATTTAACCACCACGTCTTTCAAGATTTTGTTTAAAGCGGTTCCCATATGGATACCGCCGTTCGCATACGGAGGACCATCATGCAAAAGGAATTTGCCTTTTCCCTTTTTTCTATTTTTCTCTAATAGCCGAAAATAAACGCGATCGTTCAACCAGCGCTCGATTTGTTTGGGTTCGCGCTCCGGCAAGGCCCCACGCATGGGAAATTCCGTCTTGGGTAAGTTCAGCGTGTCTTTATAGTCCTTCTCGATTGGACCTTTTCCGTTATTTCCATTGCTATTGTTTTTTTCGGAATTTTCGCTTCCGGTACTTGTATTTTTCATAACTTCTTTCATCCAACTTCTACCGAAGCAGAGCCAAATTGGCTAGAAGAAATACGCTCCAGGCCATAATGCTAGGTCAGGCCAAACCATTGGCAAAAACCGGTTTTATCAAATACACTGCTGCAACTGAGTGATCGTATAGAAGTAGCACCCGGTAGGGAATCGACACGACACAGGTCCCGAATTTGCCCCGCTTGGTGGCTCAATCAAATCAGAACGAGTGAAATGCGTTGGGGCGGGAAAGGGCCACCAGGAGCCAGAACCTGATCCGGAACTTGGCCGCGGCGATGGCGAAGGCAAAGGTACTGGAGATGGACCAGCTGACGGTCGCACCGAAGGGCTAGCACTGGGCGTTGGAGATGGAACTACTGTAAACCTTGGTTCAGGCACCGTCGGTGGCAGCGGTCG
>JABDFB010000027.1 GCA_013286765.1 Deltaproteobacteria bacterium | reverse complement strand
TTCAGGTAAGTTTTTTTATGGGAATTGTTTGTAGGACGACAAATAAGGACATTCTTGCTAGCGTTTGATGGCCGAAGGAAAATCAACCACAGACGCTACAGGAGATCCGCAGTGGGCACATTTTTTTGCCTGCATCGGAATTGTGCTAAGACATTCCGGGCAAGGCCTCATTTGGGGAGTTGCAGCTTCTGCTGATTTTCTTTTCGCAAGAGCAGTCATCGGCAAAACTACGGCGTAGTAGACCGCTGCAGAGATCAGTAAAAAGGAAATCAGCGCATTGATAAAATTTCCATAAGTAAATCGACTTCCGTTCACAGTAAAAAACAGATTTGAAAAATCAGGCTGCTTGACGATGGCTGCAATCAGAGGAGTAAGCAAGTCTCTGACAAGAGATGAAATCAAACTGGTGAATGCCGCACCAATCACCACTGCGACAGCAAGATCAATGACGTTCCCCCTCATCAGAAACTGTTTAAAGCCTTTCATAGGTCCTCCCTAATTAAGTCTTGAACAAGTTTTTTTCTAGACAGATCTTTTATTCTGTATGAGTGCAAAATCTATGCATTCTCGGGAATTTCTGGTTCAACGACTTGACCGAGTTGGGCGAGGGACTCTTGCCAACCGAGATAGCACATCTCCGATGGAATAACGGCAGGAATGCCCTCTTGAACGATTTGAATTTCAGTTCCACAAATGACTTCTCGCAATGTAACTGTTACCTGCATCTCACCTGGCAAATTTGGATCCTCAAACCGGTCAACATACTTGATACGCTCATGAGGGTGCAGCTCAATATATTTCCCACCGAAGAAGTGACTCTTGCCACTCGAAAAGTTAGTAAACGACATACGGTACGTTCCGCCGACACGAGCATCCATTTGATGAACTTTGCCCGTAAAACCATAGGGTGGAAGCCATTTCGCCATGGCGTCCGGATCTAGAAACGCACGATAAATGCGCTCCGCAGGAGCCCTCAAAACACGATGCAACCGAACAGAATTTTTTGAATCAGCCATATTCGTTCCCCTAAAGCTGATCATACTTTTAAATTCGTGGCAGTCCATGACTATTTCCAGCAGGAATAAACTGCGAGTACGATCTATCGAACTACGTAAAATTACGAATAGTAAAAATCTTTCACTCCTAGTAGCTCATGACATCGAGTGTGAATTCCAAACAGGTCTGGTTTAGCTGGTCCCTAGGGATTGACAGGATCCAAATCATGAGGCTACTAAATATGTTTTATTTTATTTTCATCGCTTTAACCGTCCAATTCCTTGCCCAGGGCGCCTTAGCATCTGATCTTCAGGAAGCTGCAAAATCAGGAGATCTTACTCGGGTCGAGGAACTCGTAAACGAAGCTAATATTAACAAAGTAAGTCCCGACGGAGGAAACAACGCCTTAATTTTCGCCGCAAAAAATGGACATGAAGAAGTAGTGAACAGATTACTGGAAGTCCCAGGAGTCCAGGTGAATCAACCCGATCGAGATGGAAACACGGCACTGATGCGGGCTGCTCAAAAGAATCACCTTGCCATAGTAGCCACACTTCTGGACGATCCTCGTGTACTTCCAAATACGGAAAATAAAGATGGAATGACAGCCTTTACCCATGCCATCCGCGGAAACGCTTTCGAAGTTACTAGAATGTTTCTGAATGATCCGCGCATTAATGTTATGCAGCTTGATAAAGCTGGAGATCCACCCATTGCATACGCTCTACCAGGCATGCCTGTATTCTTTCTCCTCTTGAATCATCAAAAAACGATTGTTTCGAATAAGAACTTTAGTCTTGTCGTGAAAGTTGCAGACCATGGATCAAAACTGCATCAGACGGTTTTGGAAAAACGCTTCGACGAATTTACCCTCGCCGAATTGATTCAAGCCAGAAAGAAATTTCTCACCAACGATATGTACATGACTATGTCCTTCTTTGAGAGAGGAAAATTGAAACTCTGGGGTCGACTGGAAAAGTATGACTACTTTAGTGGTGAAGAAGAGGCAAAACTTCAGCTTAAAAACTTCAATCAAGCTATTCAGCAAAAGGAGAATGACCTAAAAGTCAGGAAAGTAGTAAGAACATGCCTAGAAGACCAGGTAACTCCATCTATTCCGAAAGTACTCGTTGATATAATTGTAGCTTATACTGGGCGATGAACTGACGTTCTGGTTTTTTTCACACTTCATCAATCAATTGATACTTCCCGAGGAGAAAAGCAGCGCCCGTACGGTTTAAAGGAATATCAAGTTTCTTAAGCGCATTCTCAATGTGTTTTTCAGCAGTGCGACCGGAAATACCCAAAATTATGCCTATTTCGAAAGCAGTCTTTCCAGCAACCATCCAACGGAGGCATATTCTTTCCCGATCAGATAAATCCTTTGATCGCGTTAGCAGAACATCCTTCTCCGATGGGTCTTTCTTCTTTTCCTTGGAAGGACAGAGCTCAATAGGAAGCCCCTGAAAAAAGCGGGACTTATCTATTGCGAGTAAGTCTATTGGGTCGTTGTGTGCTTGCTTTATGAGGGATGCTCCCTCAGACCTAAAGTAGTTACAAAATTTATAGAATGCAGATAATTCGTTGACGTAAGAATTCAAAACCGTAGAGTTCTGTGTCGCGGCAGTAAACCCAAAAAATTCAAATTCGTATTCGGGATTACTGGACTTCATGACTAAGCCAAATGGATAATCCATTTCAAAATTTTTTTGAAAAGAACTAAAGAACTTCAACAATGCCTCATGCCCAAGCGAATGGTAGAAAAACGCGCCTTCTCCAAAATGCTTCGGGTGAACCAACAAGGGGTCCAAAAGATAAAGTTTCTTGGTAACGTAGTGCTCAGACACGTCTGGTCTACTGGTTAACGCCGTATACTTTCCATCGGACGATATAGCATGGTAGTTAAAAAAATTAAGACCGAATTTCCTTTGAAATGGCTCAAAAAGCTGTGCAATTTTCTTGTGACTGGAACAGGTATATCTTTCTACATGCGTTACCATATCAGCCATATTACAAACCTCAATATTCACATCCTTATTTGACGCATTAAGTTATCATAAGGACAGAGTCTGCGCGAACTAAATCGCTCCTAGTATTGTGATGGATCGAATCATAATAAAATCCGAGAACAAAATCTTGAACCCACAAGATCGAACCTGTACTTAGTACCTTATGAGGATTTGCAAAAAACATTTACTATGGGCTAGTTGTATCATCGCATTGGGCTCTTTTTATCTATTCTGGACGTACCTCAGTTCATCTTCAATAAAGCAAGAAGTGAGCTTTACACCGGCAGAAAAGGAATGCTTCTCCGGAGGGAAAAATGCAGCGTGGCGAACCTGTATTTATACATCGGTTAATGGCTCAAACGGTGGGATTGCCTATCACTTACATGGTCGTAATTTAGATGAAACGGTCTGGAACGACAGAGACTACTACACTTCTCTGATTCAACAGTACTGGGCTAACCGAAATGTTAAACCACCGAAAGTGGTGTCCGTGACTTTCGGACCTGTCTGGTTATTTGCCCCAAGCAGCAATTCTGACGCCGATCTCGCAAATATTTTTAAGAATGAAGTAATAGCAGAAGTCGAAAAAAGAACAGGAAAACCGACCTATCGAACTCTCTTCGGAGAATCCATGGGTGGGCTAAATTCTCTAGTTTTAGGTCTCAAAACCAAGGGCTTGTTTAACAAAATCGCGTCTCTTTGCCCACCCCTCTACAAAGAATCGCCTTTTTCGGGATTTAGCAACATTAGGGCTTTCTTAGAACGAACTGGGGCAGAGCCTCGGACGATTCTTGGCATCCTCGCTTTAGGGAAAAAATATATGCGGGGCGAAGAAGACTGGAAGGAATTTTCGCCAATTGAAATTCTGGACCACATAGACATATCTAAAACCCCGAAAATTTATCTCTCTTGCGGACTTTACGACAAATACGGAAATTTTGAAGGTGCCGACTTTTTCGTCAAAAAAGCTTCAAAAATGGGAATGAAGATTGACTGGAGGCCCCTATACGGCGGCCACTGCGCCGTGGACGTAGCCTCGGTAGCGGAATTTCTATTATGAACCACAGTTGACTTTCTCTACGAGATGCACAACAAATATTGTATGAACTCAATCAAAATAGGTACACTTCGATCAGTTCCAAAAGCTGCGTACGGATTTGTGCGAGACCTCCGAGTCAGATGGGCGCTGGAGGAATTGCAATTGCCATACGATGAACAGCTGTTCGATTGGGAATCGACGAATAAGCCCGAATACATGCGACTGCACCCGTTCGGTCAAGTACCAATCTATCAGGAAGGCGACTTGCAGCTTTTTGAGTCCGGCGCGATTCTGCTGCACATTGCAGAAAAATCTGAAACTCTGATGCCCTCAAATCCCATTGAACGGGCCCGCACTCATGCGTGGATGTTTTCCGCGCTAAATTCAGTTGAACCATACATGATGAATATGGTTCAAATCGACCGTTGGGCTACAGAAGAACAATGGGCCATCTTACATCGACCGGAAGCGTTAGAAGACGCCCAAGATCGGTTGATAGATCTATCAAATTGGCTAAACGGAAAAGATTATCTCGAAGATCGATTTACAATCGCTGATCTTCTAATGACGACGGTTTTGGGCATCTCAAGACTATTTCGCGAGGATGTAGTTACACAAATACCTGTGCTGAACGCCTATCGCCAAAATTGCGAAGCTCGTCCTGGATATAAAAAGGCATTGGACGCCCAATTCGCTACCTTCGCCAAGAATCGGCGAACAAACTGAGAAAAGAGCTCCAACAAATGAGAACTTTCTTCCTTGTCTCAATATTCCTGACTGCTTGTTTCATTTCGGGTACGCAAGCAAATGCAGATACCTTGTCAGAGAGTGGCTATGCACCCGTTAACGGGATTAGTGTCTATTACGAAGTCCACGGCAAAACCAAAGGCATCCCTCTAGTGCTTTTGAACGGTGGCGGATCCACGATCGATGTAACGTACTCAAAAATTCTTCCCGTCTTCGCCCACGATCGAGAAGTGATCGCACTCGAAGAACAAGGACATGGACGCACAAGCGATCGAAATAAACCGTTTCGAGCAGAAACTTCGGCCGAAGACGTCGCAGGCCTACTGAATTACCTGAAAATCAAAAAAGCTGACGTCATGGGTTTCAGCAATGGCGCCGGAGTCGCTATGCAGCTGGCGATTCGTCATCCCGAGCTTGTTCACAAGTTGGTGTACGTTTCCTACATGGCTCACAAGGACGGCGCCTATTCCTGGCTTTGGGACTTTATGAAAAAGGCCGATTTCAAAAACATGCCTCAACCTCTGAAGGACGCATTCTTGAAGGTCAATCCTGATCCAGAAAAGCTCAAGAATATGTGTGAAAAAGATATCGAGCGCATGCATAGTTTTAAAAATACCACTGATAAAGAACTTAAATCCATTCAAGCACCAACCTTGATTCTGATCGGTGACAAAGACCTCGTAAAGCCCGAACATGCAGCTGAATTGAGCCGCAAGATTTCGAATGCGAGATTGATGATCCTACCCGGAAGCCATGGCGAATTCCTGGGCGAAATACTCAGTGGAAACGCGGCAGGCCACGCACCGGAGTTCACGGCGGGATTTATTCAGGAGTTTCTTGAAGCGCCGATGCCGGCGAAGTAGCCGAGAGAATGCGAGTCCCGGTAAAGACAACGCATGTTTTCTTGCAAGTTTCTACGTCGAATATGGTACCAGGCCTCATAACATGAAAAAGCAACCCAATAGCCGTATTTTTCTTACTCTAGTTAGCTTAGGAGCCAGTCTGGAGTATTATGATTTTGTTGTTTACGCGATGTTATCGCCTTATTTAAATAGGGCCTTTTTTCCCGATAGCCAGAGCGAAATCCCGTATCTTCATACACTAGGACTCTTTTCTGTTGGATATATAGCCCGTCCGTTTGGCGGAATTCTTTTTGGATCTTTGGGGGATCGTTTTGGACGAAGAGTCACGTTTGTATCAGTAATGTTACTAATGACATTATCCACTTTATTGATTGGACTTCTTCCGACTTACTCGCAGATAGGGGCGATATCAGGATTACTTCTGATTCTCTTACGTTTCTTTCAAGGCCTGTCTTTTGGTGGAGAGTTGCCCGGAGCCATCACTGTTGTATCAGAACAGACCTCTCCAAACAAATATGGATTTCATTGTGGAATCATCATGTCTAGCGTGGCATTCGGTTCTATCCTCGCATCGCTAGTCCTACAGCTCTTATCCCGGATTCTCACCGAGGAAGAAATCCTTAGATGGGGTTGGCGCTGCCCCTTCTTGTTTGGCGGTGTACTGGCAATTGTGAGTTTCGCTATCAGAGTATCCATGCAGGAAACTCGTTCTGCGCGAAAACCCGGTGAACACAGAATACCAATTATTAGTTTATTTAAATTTCACCCTTTAGAAGTACTATTAGGATCAGCCATTGTGTTGTTTCCATCAGCTTTAATAGTCTTCATGCTTTATATTCCAGAATATTTTAGTAAATATTTTAACTATGCCTTACCAGACATTTACTTTTCAAATACATTTAGTTTGTTATGGGCAGCCTGCTGTCTTCCCGTGTTTGGACTTCTATCAGATCGGATCGGGCCTACGCGAATTCTAATGGCAACATCATTTTTATTTTGTTTATTTATTTTTCCGATGTTTGAACTGGTTAGTGAGCAGAGCGTTGCCTGTCTGGCTTTGTTTTTAATACTTATTCAGACGTTCATAGCAGCCCTAGTTACAAGTTATCTGCCGCTATTGGTGACTTTATTTCCAGAGTCAGTGCGTTTCACTGGGATAGCCTTTTGCTACAACATCGCTTACGTATTAGCTGGACTTACGCCTGGACTATTTAATTTTTTCCTCTCAAAGAACTTTTCTCATAACCTCATTTTCACTACTCATTTTATGACAGGAGTAGTTGCTCTATTCTCCATAATTCAGCTAAATGCCGTCAGAAAACGAAAATACCTGCGGCTCTCTGAGCCATGACTTAGATACCCTGATGGAGAGAGTTACGGAATTAAACCCTTGAGGAATCCGTTTGGGTCAAAAGTGTTACCTATGTCTTCGCTATAATCTATTTCCAATATTTGGTACAATTAGCTTAATTAACAATCAAGAACGAGGAGGAAGAATGAGTAAAGTGAAAGTAGCGGCATTTGCCGTATCGCTTGATGGATTCGGAGCTGGTCCAAATCAAAGTTTAGAGAATCCACTTGGAATCAGAGGGCCTGAACTTCACAAATGGTTCTTTAAAACAAAAGTATTTCAAAGAATGCATGGTGATGGCACCGGCGTAGAAGGCGTTGATAATACCTTTGGTGAAAGGTCGTTTGAGAATATAGGCGCATGGATTATGGGGAGAAACATGTTTGGCCCCATACGTGGTCCTTGGCCTAATAGTGAATGGCGCGGTTGGTGGGGAGAAAATCCTCCCTATCACACACCGGTATTTGTTCTTACCCACCACAAGCGAGAGCCTCTTGAAATGGAGGGTGGAACAACTTTTTATTTTATAACCGATGGAATAGAGTCAGCTCTAAAAAAAGCGAAGGAAGCTGCCAAAGGTAAAGATATTCGTATAGGTGGTGGTGTACAGGTCATTCGCGAGTATTTGAAAGCAGGACTAATCGATGAATTACATCTGGTGTACAGCCCAGTATTTCTTGGTTCTGGTGAAAATTTATTTTCGGGCATCGACATGCCCAAACTAGGATTTACTGTGACTGAAAAAGCTGATACAGTCGATGCTACACATATTATTTTAAGTAAGAAAATATGAGAGGCCGAAATCGAAGAGGGATTTCCTTTTCGCATTCCTGCGAAAAGGGGCTTCGTAGAGTGGGTCGGCCCTCCTGGCCTCCTCATTTCAAGGCTTGCCTTCGGCAAACGCTCGTCGAACCCAAGGGTTCTCATTCATCTCGACATCGCCATAAAACAAAAAACCCGCTTTCGCGGGTCTTTTGTTTTATGGCGGAGAGAGAGGGATTCGAACCCTCGGTACACTTTCATGCACACACGCTTTCCAAGCGTGCTCCTTCAGCCACTCGGACATCTCTCCTCAAGGTTTTCAAATAACAGACAGATTTTGGGGTCTTAGCATACCGGTCCCAACGGATCAACCACGCAAATCATTGGTCAGAGGATTGATTACTTGATTATATTAGTATGTTATCAATACCCTAACCTACCCTTCCCGCGACCCGCGCCCTTGTCCACGGAAAAAATAGCTATCAAACTGAACCTTTTCTTCGATACGGTGTTTTCCAATAAGAAGAGTTGAAACTTATGGAAACGGATGAACATCTTTACAATCGCATCAAATCCGGCGACGTTGCGGCATTTGATGTCCTTTATACCCGCCATCAGCGGGGGTTGTTTCAGTTCATCTATGGCTATTTGAAAAACCGGCCGGAGGCGGAGGAGGTTTTTCACGAAGCATTTATGCAAGTACTGAAGAGCGATTCTAAAACCGGGTTTGGCCAGGTTCCGGAACAACAAGGAACATTTCGCGGTTGGATTTACACTGTTGCTAGAAATCGCTGTCTAAATCGATTGCGTTCCAGGAAACGCGGTGAAGACGCTCTCTTACAATATGACGACAATTATGAAGCTAACAAAGAGCCGCAGGAATCTTCAGAAGTGGAAATGACCGAGTTTGCCGAGAGGGTCTTTGTTTTAGCAAAGACGTTGCCTGAGCCAACACGCGAGCTTTTTCAAATGCGCCGAATGGGAATGGCATATCAAGAGATTTCACAAGTGCTGGGAATTCCGCTGGGCACGGTTAGGTCGAGGGTTCACGCGATGGTGGAAGCGCTAAAAATACGCCTAAAAGAAATTAAATAGCAGGGAGCTATATTATGAAAACGGAAAATCATATTTCGGAAATTTCAGGACGAATTAACGACGAACTCTTTGCTTATTATATGGGGACAGTGAGTGACGATCAGCGTACAGAGATCGAAGAAAAGTTATTAACTTCAAAAACATATCTGATGGACTTTATCGCATTGAAGCGCTCATTTGAACTTTCAGATTCCAATCTTGATGCCGTTCCATCTGCTAAAGCTGAGCAGAAACTCAAACAGGACGTGCGAGAGCTTTTTTTGCCGTCTTCGCGCGTAGTTGATTTTGGGACGACAGATTTTTTGAAAAGTCTAAATTTTTGGAAATACCGTGGAGCCTTTGCAGCAATAGGAATAGTCCTGGTACTCTTCGTTGGCGGATTGCTTCTCAAACCAGATCCAAATCCGACTTATATTTCTCAAATTTCCCATCTTGAACGAGACTCAGACAACAAAACCAACAGAAAGTTAATCGATTCGGCGGGCGAAATTTCGATCAAAAATCATTATCTATGAACTAAAGACTAAATTCTAAGAAAGAGGAGTTTTTATGAAAAATAACTTTTATATGCACAGCAGTTCAGTATTTGCGGTCCTATTAGCGATTATGATCGCCAACCCTCATATCAGTTATTCCGGCGAAAATAGCAAAAACGGGCATTCCTCTGATCGCTTTCAAAATCCAGAAACTTCGTTCAAAAAAGCGAAAGAGATTCTCCTGCAGCGATACCAGGACAGAAATCTCACGGAAGAAGCTCTTTATCAGGCTGCCGTTCAAGGAATGCTTTCGAGTCTAAACGAAGATGATCACCAATGGAATAAACTCTTCAGCCCAAAAGAACTCAAAGAGATGGAGAAGGAAGATGCTTCGGAGTTTGCGGGAATTGGAATAGTGTTTAATTTTTTAGCCGATACGGGACTTATTCAAGTACTTAGACTTACTCCTGGCAGTCCAGCCGAGAAAAATGGCATTCACGTCGACGACAACATTGTTAGCGTTAATGGTAAGACTTATCGGGAAAAGAAAATTATCGATGTGGTACACGATATTCGAGGCCGCGTTGGTGATAGTATCCACCTCAAGATATTGCGTGGCGACCAAATTATTTCTAAATCGTTTAAACTCGAATCAATCCACTGGAATCCCGTTGAATCGGAGATTTTGCCGCATAAAATAGGATTACTTTACGTCTATTATTTCGGCGAAAACACACCGGACCTCATTCGATCAGCACTAGATAAATTCAAAAACGCAGGCGTTCGTGGGCTTATTGTAGATCTACGCTACAATGACGGTGGAGTATTTGATAGCGCGATTCGGTCTTCTGAGCTTTTCGTCCCAAAAGGATCAACTATTACTACGATAATTGACAGGGAAAATAATAAAGAAAAAAAGAAGTCCAATCAGGAACCTGTTTTTACCGAGAACTTGCCTATTGCCCTAATCTCAAATCAGTATACAGCAGCTGGAGCCGAACTTTTTGCATCTGCCTTGATTGAGAACAGAGGAGCAACTCTGGTCGGTGAAAAAACTGCCGGAAAATGGAATGTTCAGACGTTAGAAAAGCTACCGAATGGTTTTGCGATCAAGTACACCACCCAGAACTTCCTATCACCTAAAGGTGTTTCCTTCCATGAAATCGGCTTAAAACCTGATTTAGAAGTTGCGAGCAAGAAAGACTTTCGTCCTCTTGCAAACAACATTGAAGTTCGTCTCACTGCAGATGCACAGCTTAAAGCCGCAGTTTACCTTATAAGAGAAAAGAAATAGTACCAGGATTTCTAGAAAGTTTACCAGCAGTAATGCACGACACTTCCATTTAGTTGAATTAAATTCATTGAATTTATTCAATTGATATTCCGTCTGAATTTGGAGCAGGAACTTACTATTTGATTGAACAAACCCATTTTTTCTTGTATCAGCGGTGAAAAGCTAAAGACCCCAATATCTGAATTCAGGAGAAGCCAATGAAAAAAAGCATAACGGGCATTTTTGCTCTTACCGCAGTAATGACTCTATTCCTGTTTTCTTTTTCCTTCCTAACTCTTTCATTTGCTGCAGATACCTCTTCTACCCCGACTTCTCCGTTATGGTTTGATCAGGATTTGAATCAAGAAAAAGCCAAACTAATATTCCTTATTCAAAAGTTGAAGAACGAAAAAGACTTGACACTGATTCAGTCTGAGGAGATCCGGTCGGCCTGTTCTGTTATGTATGTTCCGAGTGATTCTGGAAATCAATATTCCAAAGTGTTTTTGACCCAATACACTCCAATAATTTTTGCGAAGTGTCGGCAATTTCTCTGGAATTGGGTGAAATTAGCGACAGAAAGCTCCCTAGATGAATTAGAACTTAGAAAGTCGTTTGGTATTATTTTTGCCATTATTACCCAGATCTCCAATGCATCTGACGAAAGATGGAAAGCTCGATTTGCAGAAGCATACGGACCAAGATTATTACCGGAACACGAAGAAAAACTTCGTCTCATCGGGAGTGAGGCACTCGAGCTCTGGGAAAAAAGGGCGCATCAGTTGCTCGAAGTGCAATCGACTCCAAGTCTTAAATTCATGTCAGATTTTACCCATCCAAACATATCGGATAACGCCTATGAGATATTTGTCGGTTTGGCTCATCTTTACAGAAAAGAAACTCCAGAAAAGCTAACAGGACGGTTCAAGTTTGCAAAAAATCTTTTGGCTTATGCTTTCTTTACTTTAGCTCGCGCCGATAAGTTCCTTGTTGATATGGCCGTTATTAAGGAGGATTTTACAGCCATTCTCCAATTACCCATCGAATCGACTTGGGTTGATATTATCAATTCCCTTGGACCGGAACTGGGTCGGACTTTGCTAGAAAAAATCAGAAGTGAACTAAAATCTAATGAATTGAATAAGGATATTTTTCCAAATGGAATTGAGCCTTATTTTGCAAAACTCAAAAAGAAGGCGGAAACAAAAACTAATCCGCTGACGTCCGCAGCAGCCGCGAAGAAAAGAGAGCCCGAGAAACAGCAAGACTCTCCGATTGTAACAAAGGCAAATGAAGAGAAGAAGCCGACGCCAGATGAGGCGCCGAAAATTGCATCCTCGCAAGCAATTCTTACCTCAATGGAAGAACCCACAGAAAAAAAGAGCCGTCAGCATCGGGGAAAAAGAAAAAAAAGTGGGAGAAATAAAAACGCTTTGAAACAATCTATACTCGTAGATGACGAATCAATTCTAAGTGGTCAAGAAGAACAGCCTAAAACCAATCAGCCTACTGAAACCACCCAGCCTGTCGGGCAAACGCTGGTGAGTGCGAGTAACGACTTACAATTCCAAATCATTCCCCTGCCCCAACGCGAACGCCGCAAAAAAAGATCTGAACTGGTTCAGTCTCAGGAAGTCGCGCCGAAGAAAGAACCAGAACCACTAGCAGAGGCCGCACCCGATCCTGCACCAGTGGCTCCAGTTGCAAAAGGAGCCACAAATGCCATTCCGCCTCTACCCACGGGCATTACTCTCAACTCTGATGCAACTGATCTTGCACTCGAGCAAGAAATTCCCGAATCTGAACAAAAGGGCCCAAGCGTCCGCTTCACTTCGCCACCTTCTCTACCCATGAGTACTCGTTCCAACTTTGATGCATCCCCTTTTGCACTTGAGCAAAAAGACACAAGCACACGCCCCACTGTGCCCTCTCTACCCATGCTCACCCCTCACAAGGATCCGAGTACGTGTTCCACTCTACCTCCTTCTTCAACAATGCCTATGCAGGCGCTTTTTTCACTCGAATCGATCGCTGCCAACCTTGCAGATCAATTATTCAACCAAGGAATTTTAATCCTCGCCAGGACTCGAGATCCACAAGGCCAGGATCGAAAGTTTACGATTGAGTTCTTTGAAAGTGCAGCTCGATTCCTGACTCTGCTTCCGGAAAATCAATGGGTCCTAGAACGACTCGCGTTTTCAAAATATTATTTAGGTGCACTCAAAGAGAGTCCACTCTGCCTCAAGCAAGCGTTCCAGCTCGCAGGTAAACTCACCTCTGAACCAACGAGAAATTGGCTATTTTTTCAAGTTCAATCTACTTTTATACATCAGCAGGGAAATTTGAATATCAACTCGTATCCGCAATACGATATTGCACCACGACAACAGATGGTAAATAATCCTCAACCGTCCTATTCTTATCCACAGTATATATGGACACGATTGAATAACTAAGAGTGAACTGAGCACGGGATAGGCCGAAGGAAGGCCTCGACAAGCATCGGAGAAACACAGCCAAGCCCTAGGTCTTTCGCAATAGCACTTCTTGTATCGAATGATCGTCGATCTTCTTGAGAATGAGCTGAGCGCGCTCTCTGAACGGCAGAATATTCTGCTTCAGATTTATTTCATTAATGTCTTCCCAAATGCCTTCGGCGAAGCGGAGCGCTTCTTCGTCTGTCAGAAGACTAAACCGATGGAAGAAAAGACTCGAGTCGCCTTGTGCCTTTTCTCTAAAATACATGAAGCGCTTAATGTACCATTGTTTGATTATCGGCATTGGCGCGTCCAGATAGATACTGAAATCCAGAAAATCGGAAACGAATACATGCGGGTCATCTTTGCCTTGTGAGCGATTGGATTGCAGTAAGTTCAGTCCTTCGACAATCACAATTTGAGGGCGATTAATCGATTTGTACTCATTTTGCAGTACGTCGTATCTGGCATGTGAGTAGAGCGGAACTCTCAGATTCGTTTTACCCGATTTTAGATCAGACAGAAAGTTTACTAAATTCCGTACGTCATAGCTTTCGGGGAACCCTTTCCGATTGAGCATGCCCATTTCAACCAGAACGGCATTCGGAAAAAGATAACCATCGGTCGTTACTAATTCTACTTCGATTCCTTTATGCCAACGCGAAAGTAGAGTTTGTAAAATACGAGAAGTGGTGCTTTTACCTACCGCAACACTTCCAGCTACCCCGATAATATAAGGAACCTTTGCACCAGCACCCAAGAATCGCGCCGTTGTTTGATAAAGCGCCTGCGATGTATCGAAGTACATCCCTAAGAGGCGCGCCAGAGGCAGGTAAATTTCCTCGACTTCAGAAACAGTCGTCGGCGAGTGAATGCCTCGCAACCCGCACAGCTCGTCTTCTGTCAGAGGCCCAGGTGCATCCTGCCTCAAGCCGCTCCAAGCCTGACGAGAGAATCGCAAATACGGCGATTCAACCCTATTCGGAACCAATCTACTTGCGACTAATCTCGCGGTTTTCATTAAATTCAACCTTACCACTACTACCACAGCTCAATCCAGCTGCGTATGGCTTTCCCAGCAATCAATAAATAGTTAATATTATTAATTAGTTACATAATGCCGCTGATCACAAAATTTTGGCCGTCCCAGCTGCTCGTCATTAGGAACAGCTTTTAAACTAGCTAGATTCCAAATTCCATTGGCTAGACTCAGGAGCACTAAAACCATGCAGCTGTAACCCAGTTTCCAGTTTGCTCCGCGCAATGTGAACCAAATCCGGAGCTGAAGCATACCTAGCAAGGCTAAAGGAGGAATAAACGGTAGGGAATAATAGTCGTGTACACTATTGCCCTGACGCACGAAAATCCAATAGGGAAGAATACTCAGAATCCAGCAAACCAGGAGCGTTTTTCCATCCCGATCAAGCCGCAAAGTTCGAACGACCGCCGTCACCATTGCCAGGGCTGGAATAAATAGAAAAATCCCAACGCCCTTTAAAACCAGCCAAGTGAACAATCTTTCGAAATAGCGAAAGCTCAGCAAAAGCGAAAAGTTTCCAGTATGTGAATTTTCGAGTCCGGTGGAAAACGTAAATGGACTGGGAATGTTGCGCTGCTGAATCATTACGAGCCACAATGCAAACGGCAAGCATAGTCCCGCCAAAGTAGCGAAGATCCATATTCCTTTCTTTATTGCAGTCTTTACGGAACCAGCTAGGAGTCTTCCGGATGCCTTACTTTGCCCGGAAAATTCTTCCCAAAATAAAATACCAAGAACCGGAAAAGCAGTAAGTCCTTTAGTCGTAATAGCAAGCATGAACAAGAACAGACCTAGCTTAGAGCGCCCACGCTTGAGATATTGTGCCGCTCCTAGGGTCAGAAACCCAGTCGCCAACAAATCAGGAAGATGTTGGATGCTATACCTGAGAAATATGGGACAGAATAATGCCAAACCCGCCCATACCGGATTCTCTAGAAACCATGAAAAGGCAATTCCGAGCAGCAGAAAAGACAACCAAGGGACGAGCGCAGGAAAATTCGGAAACAACTTTAACCCAAGAGCTGCCAGCAAATGAAAAACAGGAGGCTCCTCTACCCACTTTGCTGTTGCCTGATCTTTACCAATACACGGAATGGTGGTATCCAGTATCGCACCGCCTAAATTTTTGGCTAAAGATTCCGTAATAGAGTAAGCAAAGAACTGCTTGATCACTTGTCCTTTATTCAGAGAATGACTCGAAAAAAAAAGCGGGATTGCCAGTACGCAAAAAAAAATGGCGATCGCAAGAATCGTATTTTTATTCTTCACCGACTTTTTAGCTAACTTTTTAACTATCTGGGAAAACTCGTTATCAAGTTGATTTTGCATCCACTCCGATAATAGTAAGTAATAAGAGGAATATCGACCATGATCTACACCCTGACGCCAAATCCCGCGCTAGATATTAGCGGCAATGTGGATCAGATCATTCAGGACGAAAAAAACTATGTCCACGAGGAGCTTCGATGTCCCGGTGGAAACGGCATTAATGCAGCGCGAATCATCAAAAGATTAAGAGCGCCTGTTATTGCTTCTGGATTTTTGGGTGGCGGCATTGGCAAAGAAGTCGAAACGCTCATCCAAAATGAGAAGGTTCAAACACGGTTTATAAAAATAGCAGGCCACACCAGGGTCAGTGTGACGGTGGCGAATAAAGCAACCCACCGACAGACGAGGCTCAGTTTTCCGGGACCTGAAATCAGACAAAATGAAATTAAAGCGTTATTTCAATTTGTGGAGAAAATTAAAGCACCTTCCCTATTGGTCATCGGCGGAAGTCTCCCACCGGGATTTTCAACTGCTACCCTCAAAAAATTACTGCAGATTGCCCGGCAAAAGAAATTACCCACTATTGTTGATGTTCCAGCAAAAATTCTTAAGAGTATTTTGCCTCACTCATCCTTATTGATGATCAAACCAAATTTGACGGAACTTCAAGATTTACTAAATAATAAAAATATTACGACTCTTCCCGAAGTGGTCCAGGCGGTACAGCCTCTGCTTACGCAAGTTCCTCTGATTTGTGTTTCTTCTGTGGAAAAAGGTGCCGCACTGATCACTCCGTTTGGGACCTGGTTTGGGAAAGGACCAAAAATAAAATCAAAAGGCTCTGTGGGTGCTGGCGACTCCATGGTAGGAGCGATAACTGCGCATCTTTGGAAAAACGGACTTGTGACCGAAAGAGGCATTCTTCTCGCCGCGAACGAAGCTCGCGAAATCCCAAATCTACTGCGTTGGGGTCTTGCCGCGGCTCTCGCGACAGTGTCAACGCCGGGCACAGAACTGGGTGCCGCAAAAAAGATCACCGAGCTCTATCCGCAAATACAGATACAGAAATTATCGGAAGGTCAGAATCGACAACTTAATTTATTCGTTGCAGGAAACTAGCTTAAAGCTCCGGAAGCTGTCTTGAGAGGACATCGCGCCGCAATTCTTCTTTATAATTTCCGATTCGATCTAAGATATCAGGATGACTTTCCCCGAGACTCGCTCCAATAATTTGTGCTGCTAGAATTCCAGCATTCCATGCATTGCCAATGGCAACGCACGCAACAGGGACTCCTCGTGGCATTTGCACAATGGAATAGAGTGAATCCACTCCTTGTAAGGAACCGATATTTACGGGCACTCCAATAACCGGTAGTTCCGTAAACGAAGCAATCATTCCAGGCAAATGTGCGGCCCCCCCAGCCCCCGCGATAATGACTCGAATCCCCCTTTTTCGCGCTCCTTCGGCAAATTCCTTTAAATGCGCAGGGGTGCGGTGTGCTGAAACAATGGAAATCTCATATTCCAATTCAAATTTCTTTAAAACGAGTGCAGCTTCTTTCATTGTCGGAAAGTCTGAATCGCTTCCCATTACAATCGAAATCAACGGTTGAGGTTTCGCCATTTTTACTCCCCTTCCCTTTTGGATGAACTAGCAGCAAACTGATTCAGCCATTCGCGATCCACCGCAGCCAATTCTTCTAACAAACTCGGAACACCTGCCGGTGAATCCACAACGCCATTGACGTGTCCCAACTTACGCCCGGGCGAAAGCTCTTTTTTGCCATACCAATGTAAATGAGAGCGAGGCCCCGGAATAGGCAGTTTGTAGGCTGTCGTTTTTTCGCTGGGCCCTAGTATATTCAACATGGCAAAACCAGGAGCCGTATGGACTCGCCCAAGGGGCAACCCCAATACCGCACGCCAGTGATTTTCAAACTGATCGGCCGCACACGCGTTCTGCGTGTAATGACCTGAATTATGCACTCTTGGAGCAATTTCGTTGACCAGTAACCTGCCGTCCTGAGTTTCAAAAAATTCGATTGCGAAACTTCCGACCAACTTCAACGTTACTGCAATTTTGTGTGCGATTTCGCGCGCCTGCTTTTCCAGCTTCGGATCTAGTCCGAATGCGAGAGCCGGACCGTGCACACGTTTGCAAATTCCTCGATCCTGCTCCGAAATAACCAGAGGATAAGTAAGAAATTCTCCGTTCACCGAGTAAACAGCAATAATAGAAAGTTCTCGTTTAAACGAGATCATCTCCTCGGCAAATAGGACGCTCTGTCGCTTCCGAGCTTCGAGTGCAAACTTCTCCACTTTCGTAACTTCGGCCGAACTCAGCTCCCTTACCGGAAGTACTCCCTTACCGTCGTAACCCATGTACGCCCATTTTAGGACAAAGCTACCGCCTAGCCGTTCAAAACAATCTCTCATTTCTTCGAGATTTTTTACTTCTACGAATGGTGCAGTCGGAAGATCGAGCTCTCTCAACAACTCCTTCTGCTTAAGTTTATTTTGAACGCGCGCCATCGTTTCCAGTCCGGGCAAAAATCTCACTTTAGAATTCGTAGTCGCGGCCGCCAGTTGATTGCAATCAATAAATTCGTTTTCAAAAACGACCAAGTCCACTTGTGAAAAGAAAGCCGAACTAGCAGGCCCAAAAACGGTTTGTGTAAAGACTTGCGCTGCCGGAGAATCAGCGTTGTCGGCCAAAACTGTCGTATTCAGCCCCATTCTCCTTGCTGCACTTGCCAGCATCAAACTAAGCTGCCCACCGCCAAGAATTCCCACCCTAGGTCGATCTACTTTTAGAATTGCATTTGAAATCATAGAACTTCCTTAACGATAAATAGGATATACCTAATTTTGATATAGTCTGCCAATCGATTTATCCGTCGGAATTTCGATCACATCCAGCGCCCTTTTCTGGGACAGCTAAGGCCCACGACTTGTAGAAGCTCCTTCCCCATGAATGTACCTATCCATCAAATTCCTGAATTAGAACGACCTAGAGAACGTTGTCTCCAGTATGGCCCTGGGTGTTTGAGTTTACGCGAATGCCTAGCTCTCATCCTTGGATCAGG
Source organism: Deltaproteobacteria bacterium (assembly GCA_013286765.1). The sequence continues at coordinate 3,719 of JABDFB010000027.1, read as the reverse complement.
ACCACCGGGCGTAGGCTGCCTTGGCATTGCCAGACGTATTCTCCAACTTCCCGGTCAAGGGCTGAACGCTCAAGAAGAAGAGCGAGCGTTTTTCACAGGTATTGAAATAGAGAGCGACACTTATCTTAAACAAATCGCCGGACTTGGCCCAGCGGGCCGAGCTAGAATTCTCGCGGCATTTGAACTTGGACGTCGGTACAGCCAGTATCGTCACTGCCGCAGGAATACTAATGGCAAACATAATTCGTATTCTGAATTAATGAAAACAGCGCTGGAGCGAATTAGTATGGAAAACCGCGCTAACCCTCAGGAATGGTTTGGGTTTGTGCCTATCCATCGATCTGGCGATGTAGGCGAGCTCTGCCTCGTCGAGCAAGGCGTTCGCACTCATGTAAATGTCGATCCTGCGGAACTTTTTGCTCGCGTATTAGCTCTCCGACCACAGGGCTTATTTCTCTTTCACAATCATCCGTCCGGATATCTTCAGCCTTCCCACCAGGATATCAGCCTTACCCAGAAAATAAATCAAATGGCAGGACAGTTTGGAATCCAGCTTCTCGGTCATTTAATTGTTTCTTTGGAAGGAGAAACCTGGATTCCGCCTCATATTACAGATGCAATTGCAGAAGGAGGCGAGCATTTAAACCATGAAACTTGACTCGCACCAGCTAACGCTGACTTGACTTAAATTCTCGACTTAAGCATAACGCCTGGAATGGAATGTCAGACTTGTCAAAAACCACAAAGACTCTGTCTTTGCGGCCTGATTAAACCTCAGGAAAACCAAACCGAAATCCTTATCTTGCAGCACCCCCAGGAACCCGACCATCTCTTGGGAACTGCTCGAATGGCTCATCTCGCTCTTAAAAATTCGCTTCTAAAAATAGGCTTATCTTGGCCCAATCTCAAAGCAGCCCTTGGCAAGCCCGCCAATCCTTCTCACTGGGTCGTCCTCTATCTCGGCAGCGGTCTCAAAGAGGAAAAAGCGGAAGCGGCCCTTCAACTCTTGAGCAAAAAAAAACAAACCTATCCCTCGACCCACCAAAATCGACGGTGTGATCCTTCTCGACGGCACCTGGAGCCAAGCAAAGACACTGTGGTGGCGCAACCCGTGGCTTCTCAAAGTGAATCGAGCCATACTTACGCCTTCAAAACCGTCACTCTACAAAGGCCTGCGAAAAGAACCGCGGCCAGAGTGCTTGTCCACAATTGAATCCATTGCAGAAACACTTACCGCTCTTGGCGAAAAACCAGAAATTGGAAACTATTTGCGCGATCTGTTTCAGGAACTTCTTACCAAGTACAAGAAGAGTTAATTAGTCGCTGTCGCGAAATAGAATTTTTGAGCAAAAACTGACGCTTCAAGTCCATCCTGGACTTGACAACACATTTAGGGTTGTCGCGCTTCTCGGCCAATCCCTGGCATCAAAGAGTATCAGGTCAAAAAGACATTTCGCATTATCGTCTTTTCGACTGCTGCATCTTCTGAAGCATATCCATCGCTGCTTTCAGCTGCGCGTCCATCCCAGGACCTCCACCGCCCATCCCCATTCTTGGAACAGCTCCGCGGCCAGCCCCACCACCTTTCATCATCTGTTGCATGCGCAGGAGAGCTTCATTCATATTTTTCGCTCCCGGGAAGGCCATTTGCAGCATTTGCTCACTTGCTTGTTTCAATTTGATAAACAAGAAGATGTTTATTGCAGTGAGTATCAATACAAGAACCCAACTTATAATAATCCAAATCGACATAGTAAAAGGAACTTACCGTACATTGAACGCTAATTCCAGACCTTCTCAATTTCTCTAACTAGGCACGTGGATTGCACATCTGGCCCAAACATCGTGGCCGCCCGATGCCTCGTGGACGCCTCGTGTGGCATTTTACAGGAAATTAGTCAACTTTTTAGAGCAAGGAGATAGTTCTATGCGAAAAGAATTAGTATTCATTACATCATTGTGCCTCAGCGTTGCTATGTTCGGGTGTAACTCATCCCAGCAGCAGTCAAAAGATGAGGCACCTCAAAAAGCGAAAGCGACAACCGCAGTCCAGCCCGCCAAGAAGGCAAATTGGGTTGTTCAGCTGGAATCTAATTGTGGCGAAGAAATAGATCCTGCTCAGTGTGTAGCGAGCAAAGGGTTTTCTGTCGACGCTGAAGGTAAATATAAATTAGGGGGACTCAACAGTGAGGAGCCCGTCAAACAAGGACAAGTCAGTTCCGAGGAACTCGAAAAATTAAAGGAAGTGCTCAAATCAACGCTTAGCGCTTCACAGCTTAGTGGGAAAAAGGACGTTCCGTTGGAGCCGGAAGTCGTTGAAGGCACAGAAGCAGAAATTCAGAGTGATGACCTCATTAAGATTTCTCGCTCAGGGGAAGCTCTACAAGATCTCGTTCAAACCCAGAAACAAGAACAAGGTAGCCGTTTAAGCTTCAGCATGGACAAACAAGAAGACGCAATGGCCGTTCATAAAGCAATGAAGGAGCTTGCAAAGAAGTACTATTTAACGCCCTTCCCCAGTGCTAATGCTTGTCTGGACCAAGTCGACGCTTATCAAGCACGCGTCAAATCTGCTCAATTTTGTGCAACAGATGCAGATTGTTCTTACTTTGACAGTGAATTCAACGCTATCAACGGGGTTGATTCCGACTACGTTGCCACCCTGGACTTTGAAAATAGTTGCTATTTAGCAAAAGCTCCTCTGGTTGGTAACGCTCAATCAATCAACAAAGATGCTGAAAGCCTGCGCGGCGATCTTAAGAAGATAGGCGAAGTCTGCGGCGACAAAAAAGCAAAAGATGACTGCCGATCAGAACTTGACTACCTCTGGACACAGAATAAAGCACCTCGTTGTGACGCAGGAGTCTGCAAAAGACAAGACGGTTTAAAGTTCAATTCGGAATTGTACCCGTCTTCATAATCTCTCATTAGCTTAGAGATGATAAAAAGGGGCTAGGATATTCCTAGCCCCTTTTTTTTTATTCCCCTCTTTTGTAAAGCTCTGATTTTTACAATGCCCATGCATGCAGCGCCCGAGTGCTCTTGGAGCACGCTAATTGCAACTTGCTGTTTTTATGAACAGAGGAATTATTATAATTCTATTTTCTTTTTGCTTGATGCTAGGATCCTGCGCAAAACCGATAGGCACTTACACGGGGACAGGAACTTCATCTCCCGGCGCCGACAAGAATAATAATAACGATGCGAATAATTATAATAATCCCAATCCACCTCTCGAAGAACTCATAGAACCCGATAAATCTCTTAAATACGCTATTGGCTGGTCGCAAATCATTATTTATGGCAACTACGCAAAGACAACCGTCTCATACGGAGCCCACTTTAAGACAGCTCCTAATCATCAACAAAAAGAAGCGTGGGGCGTCCTAAGTCTTCAGCTATGGAACAGACTGACAAAGTTCACAAACCAATCCATTGAAAAACCTTTAGAAGAGAGCGATGGCGTTCTCCCTATCCCTAATGGCAATGAAAGCCGCTATAGAGAATCGGGACTACTTGTTCAACTGAAGACAGATAAAGATAAAGATCTAGTAACTCTATTTCAGATGGGGTATGACGGCATCTATACACAAATAAAAGATAAAAGCCTCGCAATGTCCCTTCTCAAGGTAGTTGATGAGGTGATCGACGTTGTGTACAAGGAAGACGCTTAGCAAGAATTAAGGCCACGGAGGGCCGCTAACATAATATCCCTTGTT
>JABDFB010000026.1 GCA_013286765.1 Deltaproteobacteria bacterium | reverse complement strand
GTAGAGGCCTGCTCAACAAAGCGCGCATTAAATTCGAGGCCCAGAATTTTCGAACCTTCGGGGAGATAACACGCCAGAACCTCTGTTGAATGTCCCGTTCCACAACACAAGTCAACAGCAACAACGGGCTTCTTTTCTAGAACGCCACTGAGATTCTTCGGAATAGTCCGCCAATTGGCCCACTGTTGCCTCGCATTAATTCCTTCGAATTCACTAAGATTCATATCGCAGTAGGCTCGCGGTGCTCCGTCCTGGAGCTTCCGAAAATTGATTTTTTTCATCAGCTTGAGACGGTTCTCAGTCCAGGCCTGCAAAAGGAATATTCTTAAAAGGTTTCGATGATTCAGGCGCGCCTTGGCAATTTCAGATATTTCGTGATCGCTAAAATAAAGAGTAGATCTATTTTCGCTATCGCTTAGGTCAAAGTTCACCGAGACATCCAAATTAGTATCTTCAAATGGAAATACTTTACTCACGTTTTTTGCTCCAATGCAATCTATACGCCGCAATGTACACGAAAAGGAGCGACTTATCCAGCACGTCTTACTATGTTTTAGGCATGGTTTAGACTTTGCACTTCGCGACCAGACAACGGGGTGGAATCTATTAAAAAGCTGGGGAGTGCCATAAAAAAGTCTCTGCTTACGAGACCTTCGATTGCAATCGCTATCGCATTGATATTGAGCGCAATTTTTCTCAACGAGCCCCTCTGCTTCGCACAAATGGGTTTAGGAGGGGTTCTCAATCCTGAAGGTTCGCGCTTGTTTCCTCAGATCATAGTTTATCCACGGCATCCTGGCAAACCAGACCCGCGTTGGACCGAGTTTCAATGGAAGTTCTTAGACCTCGACTCAAAAGGCGCAAAATTCCGGCTCTTCTTTTACGATGGTGAGGAATGGATTACGGAGTTTGTAATTCCGCTCATAAAGGAACAGATTAGCTCCCTAATAGAAGAATTCGAATACGTCCCTACAAGTAAATTTAGCTATCTTTTACTAGGCTCACGACGAGAATTTCAACAAATCAATATCTTTAATATTTCGGAAGGCGTTCAAGGCATTACCAGTACGATTGATCGGACCATGGCAATTCCATACTGGGGTGAAGTCGATACTTTCAAGCATATTAGTAAGCATGAGTTAACCCACCAAATGCAAATACAGAAATTCACGGACCTGAGCCATTCCAACGCCTTAACGGCCATGTCACAAGTGCCCCTCTGGTTTATTGAAGGAATGGCCGAGTACTATAGCCAAAACGGAATGGATCCAGAATCTAGGCAATATCTTCGCGATTTACTCCTGTATCCAAAGCCGGAGAATGACTATTCTCTTCCAAATTTGTTTGATCCCGGTCAAATGAACTTCATCGGAATTTATAAAATTGGCCAAGCTAAGATTGACTTTTTTGAGACTGAATTTGGTCCGGGTACGAGTCAAAAAATACTAGCGACAGGCGCCGAAAAAATGGGCGAATACCGCGCTCGATTTGTCAAAGTCGTTTCAGATCTCGTGAAGCTCTCCCCCGAACAACTGGAAACAAAATGGAGAGACTACCTCTACAAAACCTACCGACACGAGTCGGACCGGCTCCGCCAGTCTATGAACGAGTTTGAAGAAATCCCAGAGGTCGGCGAGACACTCGATCTTTTTTCTATTTCTCCCGATGGGTCTCTGCTTGCTACCCGCGAGATCGATCCTTCGACGGGGGTTACGTCCATTTACTTAAGATCATTTTCGAATTTAAAAAAGAAAACGCAAGTCATCCATGATCGACAGCCCGGGGCTCTCAGTCTCTTTTTCATGCAAATTCCGACGCTGACGTTATCGAACCAGAAAATTGCCTATATTGTTTCTACAATTGAGGGTCCGGAGTTGGAACTTCAGACCATTGTTAGAAACAACGATGGTTCCTTTGACCTGACGAACAAGCAACGGTTCTCTCTTTTTACGAATCAGCTCTCAGAGGCCCACTCGCCAGCCATTAGTCCGGACGGAAATTCTGTGGCCTTGGTGGGCCTCAGTCTAAAAGGCTGGGAGAATGTCTATACGATAGATCTTTCTGCAACTTCTGACACCATACTAAAGCCTCTGACGAATGAATATTTCAGTTGGAAAAATCTCAGCTGGGAGAGTGATGGAATTTACTGCACTTCTAACAAAACATCGGATCAGAAATACAACCTTCGTGTCTTGCATCCGGAGGTCGGAAGTGAAGATGCACAAGCACTCTACCCTTCGCCAAATGATCAGCTTTTTCCCTCAAGTGGGTCACCTTCCGCAAGCTCAGCTTCCAACTCGGCCAAAAAAACTAGCACGCCTGAAACACACAGTATTTATTTTCAATCCTGGTCAAACGGAACATCGCAGATTCATCAAATCCGAGAGGAAGAAGATATTCCACTGACCGAAGCGAAGGTCGGTTTTACCAATCCGCAATATCGTCAGCATCAGATTTACGCCCTCGGGTTCAAGAGTGGTCGCTACCATCTTTACAAAATTCCAGAAGAAAAATTTCTAAACAGGACTGGAGCAAATAAGCTCTACTCCAGTCCAGCAAAGACGGTAGGCCGCACAGCCGAACCATGGCGTCCAGAGCTTTTCCCTTTACCGACCTCCGATGTGAAGAAATACACTCCTTTTCTCACGAGTGGTGGCACTAGGATCGACAATCTAGGAGCATTCTTTAGCACAGGCGCAGTGGGTGGTATCACTCTTACGGTCAGCGATTTAATGCGCGATTATACCTTATCAGGACAATTTGCCTACATAGGGCAGCTTGGCCTTTCAAATACCTTTCTTCTGTTCGGCAGCCAACGTGGCAGATCCACTTGGGATTTGGGCGGCTACCATGTCCTTCAACCGAGACTAGATAACATTTTTTCGACCGACACCCTGATTCGAACCTATGTCCAACGTGAAACAGGATTTGTTGCTGCCCTTCAATACCCATTAGGGGCCTTTAATTTTATCGATCTTGCAGTTCGCCTCGCCCGCGTCAATCGTACGGATTTTAATGATTCGAGTCTTCTTGCCCAGTGGAATGCGATCAATCCCGGAGCCGAATTTCTAGTCGCCCCTATATTCCGCTTTGGTTTTGACAGGATTATTTATGAGGCTTTTGCAGGCCCGCTCGAAGGGTACGGTTTTATGGCAGAATCAGAAACCAATTATTATCCCTCTCCCACTTCTCTTAACGAGCGCGTTCGCCTCGATTTTTCGTATTACTTCAATATTTTTTCAAACACAGTCATTCAACTGCAGGCATTGGCAGGGGGGTCTTGGGGTGGTACTTTCAAGAACGGGTTTTTGATTTCGAGCGATGATATTCTAAGAGCTTATGCACCATTTGATCCTCGGCTCTTTGGGAACTTCTTCCTAGCCTCAAAAGTGGAGCTACGCTACCCAATCGGCGCTTTTTTTAAGTTACCGATTCTAAGAGGAATATTATCTTACGACTATGGATCTGTCTTCGCTAGACCCGAGCGTTTAGGTAGCAACATAACATCATCCTGGGCCTGGGGGCTAAACCTCAGCTTACCCCCCCTTTCAGTGACTTTTCTCTTTGCCTATCCCATGCGAACCGCGATTTTACCCGTGGAGGGCCCAACCTTCCACTTCTTGCTCCGCTATCTCTACCTTTAGGCCCTAGCCTCTTCCCTGTGGCCGACTAAATTGGTCCCATAATAGGGTTGCAAAATTGCCGCATAGCAGCTAAAACAAGCAGATGCAAGTTCTTTCCAATGGAATTAATTTAGTTTCTCGCGGGGGCTTCATGATGATTCCCCTGCTTTTGTCGGCGCTAGTCGCTCTGACGGTTATTATCGAAAGAATCATGACCTTTCGAAAACAGCATGTCGCGCGAGAAATTTGGACAGAGATACTTCGTCTTATTCAATCAAATCGATTTCACGAAGCTTCAAAGATTTGCCAAGAAAATCTTGGTCCAATCACAGCTGTTTTGTTAGCTGGAATTCGTGAATTCACCAATCCCATTGAACAATTGGAATTAGCAATGAAAAACCAAGCGGAAGCTTGGATTCCACAGTTAGAAAAAAGAATCGAAATTTTAGATACAGTAATTACAGCGGCACCATTGATGGGATTGTTAGGCACAATCACAGGAATGATGGGCTCTTTTCAAATACTCACTGAAAAAGGCATTAACGAACCCAATGCGATTACAGGAGGTGTTGCGGAAGCTCTCATCGCAACCGCCGCTGGACTGATGATCGCTCTTGTTTGTTTGGTCGCTTACAACTATCTGAATTCGCGGGTCAAGACATCTATTTATGAAATTGAATCAGCAGCCTCGGAACTCCTCAGCATTCGAATGCATGCTGGCACGAAACTCTCGGCGGCAACAAATAGACCGCAAGCACCAAACCATACGCAAGCCCAAACACGCGAGCCGATACACGAAGTGAACTGATTGAGTGTGTTATGCGATTAAGATTTAAGCTAAGACAGAGGCCTCAGAAGAAAGCACGGATCGAAATTATTCCGATGATCGACGTTATTTTCTTTCTTCTCGTTTTCTTTATGATTTCGTCAATGTCCATGACTCACAGTCATGGAATTTCCGTTCAACTTCCGAAATCAACAACTGCACCAAAAGCGATCAAGCCCCGTTTTGTAGTCACCCTCACGAAGGATGGTGGCATCTTCGTGAACAAAACCCAAACATCCCTCAGCAACCTGGGAACTTTGCTCGCCGCAGAAATGCGACAGAGTCCTGAAGAAATGGTCATCATTAGCGCCGACCAGGGCGTGAATTATGGCATTGTGGTTCAGGCTATGGAAGAAGCACGAAAAATAGGAGTTCGAAAATTTTCGTTAGCTACCGATGTTGGCCCTATAGTAGGACCACCGCCAGCGTAAGGACCTGTTTTTATGACACCTGGGAATACTGCCCAAATCGCATTGGAAGATCGAAAACTTCTCCTCTTGAGTGCGGGAGCTGCGTTAATTCTTGAAACCGTGATTATTCTCGCTACAGGCATAACTTGGAACCGGGAAGAGCGTCTTTCAACTCCGAATGAAGATTCCATGATTGAAGTGCATTCTTTTGAAACAATACCGCAACGTAAGCTGGTTTCGGAAAAAGCTCCACCGGTAAAAAAGGCCGATCTGGCTATCAACAAGAATCTAAGTCCGAAGGACGCAAGCACTGCGCAGTCCAATCCTCTGCCTAGCGAAACACAGAACCAAATTGCACAAGCCAAGCCACTTCCACCCAATCATGGTCCTGTTGCGATTTACTCTCCGGCGCCCGTGATTCCTTCCTACTTACAGAATCAGGTTCTTGAGACTTTTGCAGTCGTTCTTTTCTATGTTAGTGCAAAGGGAGAGATCACTCCCAGACTGATTCGCTCTAGTGGCAATACAGAACTAGATATGATTACTTTAGAAACGGTAAGACAGTGGAAATTTAGACCTGCCGAAAAAAATTCAAAACCGACGGATGATAAAGTTTCACTAAAAATTATTTTTGAAGTGAAGTGAAGGGCGAAATAGGATTCCAGCCGAAAAGACATTTCGCGATGTACACACAACTTCAATTGAATTAAAATGCTCTCATGACCACCTTTCAAGCGATCATTTACGCAACTATTCACGGGCTCACCAAATTTCTTCCACTGAGCACAAAAGCACACGAAATCATCATACCTTTTCTGATTGGATGGCAACCACCCACCGGTGTTCTTTTGGGTGCCTTTAACTTTGGGGCATTTTGTGCTGCCTTTATTTATTTTCGTCATGACTTTGCAAGCATGATTTCATCGTTTCTTCAGATAATTATCTTTCGGAAACGCCCGATGACTTTGGACGAGAAACTTCCCATTTTCATAATTATTACTCTCCTTCCGGTTTTTGCGGTGGCCTACTATCTCCACCCTCGAATCGCAGAGATGGAATGGTCTCCCTTAGTGGTAAGCGGAATCTTAGCAGCGAGCAGCTTAGTTCTTCTCATTTCTGATTATTTCAGCCGTAAGTCAAAAGCGATTTACGATTGGAATTGGTACGGAGCTTTGGTCGTGGGAGTGGTTCAGGCAACGGCAATCATCCCCGGCTGGGATTATTTAACGAGTATTCTGATTGTAGCACTTTTCTTTAATTTCAGACGGGATGCTGCGACCAAATTTGCTTATTTCGTTTTAACTCCACTTCTACTGACGCACGCGATTTACTTTTTAAAAGATATCGATTTTCATTCTCCGAGCCCCATGCCGGATCTCAGCTGGTTTTCGCTGGCGATAGCAACCATTGTGAGCTTTGCAGTCAGTCTGCTGACGATAGGCGGCTTTATGAAACATGTGCAACAAAACGGTATGCGGCAGTACGTCCTCTACCGCTGGGCCCTAGCGATTGGGGTTTGTGTGGTAACCTGGTATCGTTCATAATCTAACCTGGCGTAACCTGGCACAGCCTTGACGTAATCGTGGCTTACCCGTGGCTTAGCTGCGACTTTGAGCGTGCTTTGAAGCATAGTCCTCATAATTTCCGTGATAAATCTTCAGCTCCTCGTGGCTAAGCTCAAACACGCGTGTGGCAACTGCCCTAAGAAAATACCGATCGTGGCTTACTAACATCACCGTCCCATCAAAGCCCTGGACCGCTTTCATTAGGATTTCCCGCGTTTTGATATCCAGGTGGTTAGTTGGCTCGTCTAAAATCAATAAATTTACCGGAGATGCTAAGATCGTCGCAAGAATCAAACGACTCTTTTCTCCCCCCGACAAAGATCCAACTTTCTTATGTACATTGTCACCGGTGAAAAGAAACGCCCCCAGGAGATTCCGAACGAACCCGATTGTCGCTTGGGGGACTCTATCATGAACCTCGTCAAAGACTGTCTTGGTCGTGTTTAATACGTCTAGCGAATTTTGACTAAAATAGCCGATCTTAACATTAGCTCCGATCGTCACCGCCCCCTCAGTCGCTTCTGTCATTCCGCTAATACATTTCAATAGCGTAGATTTACCCGCCCCGTTCACACCGACGACTGCAACACGTTCTAGTCTCTTCACTACCGCAGTAGCTCCTCCAAAAACATGTTTGAAACCGCCATTTTCAAGAGGCCAGGACTTACCCAAACCATCCAACTTTACAACATCGTTTCCACTCCGGGGCGGGGTAGGAAAATCAAATTTCACCACCTTTTCTTCAGCCGGAATTTCAATACGTTCGATCTTTTCTAATTTCTTCACTCTTGACTGAACTTGCGCCGCGTGTGAAGCCCGTGCAGCAAATCGCGCAATAAATTCCTCTTCTTTAGCCAGCATATCTTGCTGTTTTCCATGGGCCGCCAATAATTGTTCGTTGCGAATCGCGCGTTCTTTCTCGTAGAAATCATAATTACCGCTATAGGTGGTGATCGTTTGATTTTCGACGGCAATAATGCGAGTAACCAACCGGTTCATAAAATCGCGATCATGACTGGTCATCACCAGCGCACCCTTAAAAGCAACTAACCAATTTTCTAGCCAAACAATAGATTCTAGATCCAGATGGTTCGTAGGCTCGTCCATTAATAGTAAATTCGGATTAAGCACCAGAATTTTGGCGAGCTCAATCCGCATTTTCCATCCACCGCTGAAAGTCTCCGTCCGACGATCGTAATCATCTGGGCCGATTCCAAGTCCTGTAAGAATTTCCTTTGCTCTTGTATCGAGGTCGTAGCCGCCCCGTTGTTCAAACTCCAGTTGCGCTTCTCCATATCGATCCAGGAGACTAGCCATTTCAGAATCGTCCATGGGCTCTGTCGCGGAGGCAGATTCCTCCAAAATTTTTTCAATTTTCGTAATTTCGCTAGCCAAGACTGATAGGCGACCCGCTCCGGCCTTTACTTCTTCAAGGGCCGACCGTCCCTTCATTTCACCTACATCTTGCGAGAAATAGCCGATCACAGGCTTCTCAGCGATCCTTACTTCGCCAGAGTCCACGGTTTCCTGCCTGGTGAATATGCGAAAAATGGTCGTTTTTCCCGCTCCATTGGGGCCCACCAGACCGATGCGATCCCCAGGGCGGACTTGAAGGCTACTGTTCTTATAAAGGACGTGGTGGCCGTACTGCTTGGTAATATTCGTAAGGTGAATCATCCTTGTGCCATACCACAAAACGGGCCTTATTCTGAAACGCTTATGGATTCATATGTCTAAAGGCGATCAATCGTGATCAACGCGTTCTTTTAGTTCTTTTCCTACTTTGAAAAAGGGAACACGCTTCGGAGGAACCTCGACAAGTTGTCCTGTCTTCGGATTTCTGCCTCGATAACCCTCGTAACAACGGTTGACGAAGGAGCCAAATCCGCGAATTTCGATCCGATCATCTTTCTTAAGAGAATCGGTCATCATGTCAAAAACCATGTTCACAACAATCTCGGATTGTTTGTGCTGCAGGTTAGCTTTTTCCGCAATGATATTTATCAAATCAGCTTTTGTCATAAGAAAGCGATAGCTCCTGTCACAGTTCCCTTGACGCCATCAGGCGAATACCGCTCGCCCGAACACAGCCCAAAGTCTCGGTGGTTGCAAAAACTCTAAGTACCTAATGTTAACGCTAAAGGCAAGTACTTGCTTTTGCAAGTATTTTCTGAGGGTACCTATGAGGGATCTAGATTGATCGATAGGTGAAGACTTACGTCGACACAGGGTTCATTTTAGTGCCACTTAATAATAGAAATAATAATTTCGAATGCAATCAACAATATAATTGTCATCTCAAGTAACGTTTCACGTCTGGACTTAGACAAGTCGACAATTACATCCACGCTCTCTTGAATAATTTTGATTTTGTACTCGAGTGCACGATATCTGACGTCGATCTCTAACATAGATTTGAAGTCCTGGTGCATTCGATCCAGTTCTACGTTTTCCCAAGTCTCATCGGGAGAATCTACTATGTACAGATTTGAAATAATCTCCTGCTTCGTGTCCATACAGAGACCGATAAACTTAATCAAATCCTCCGTACTCTCGAGCATCTTACCTTTCCTACGGAGATTCTTAGAAAAGCTATTAATTTTTAGCAGTAAATTCTCAATCAAATTTTCGTAATATTCCAGTGCAGTACTTTCGGCTAGAAGCATGCAAACAATTTTTATTGTGGCAAAAGAGAGCTGATTGGCAACAACCCGATCAAAGTAAACTTTAGTGCCCCCGGTTGCAGGCAAGTTATCCTGCACTTCGAGCATGAAAATATCTGTTGCACCACTCTGATCACCTGCCCTGAATTCCTGAATGGAGTTCAATTCCCGTTGCTGCAATTCATCTGAGACATTGAAAAAGGCGACAGAGCCGTAATTGTACACGAAAAGATAAGAGTCATCCGCATATCGAACGACCATTTCGTAATTAGAGAATTCCGCCGGGGGCTTACTAAAGCGCTCCCTCAGATCCTTTAAACGGAGTCGTTCCACAATATGGTAAGCTTTGATTTTATATGTTTTTGGGGAGTCGGACATATAGTCTTCTTAATCCCTGAAAGTTCCTATAACGTACTTAACTAGACTAACTATCTATCGATATAGAATTTCTTCAGCTGGGAATTAAATTCCTCCTCTTTTATTTTAAGCTCCGAAACCCTAGCTCTAGGGGGCCCTTTTTTACACCAGGAAATCATGGACTCTACTTCCTTTTCATCACCGGCAAAAAGCGCCTCGACTGTCCCGTCGTCCCTATTACGAACAAAGCCGCAAAGAGATGGATATTTTTGAGCTTCTTCTAAAGTTGCAGCTCGGAAAAACACACCCTGCACCCGACCTGACACTAAAACTCGACGCTGAATCATTTATTGCCCCTTTTGAGTCCCCTGCACCCACGATTTTCACCTAGCGGGGCTCTGACGTTGGCTTCAACATTACTACTACATAAAAGTGCAAAATGGAACGGCCTAAAGCAGGCGTCTTTCGTAGGTGTACACATAGCAATAAAAACAACCAGTTATAGATAAGATTGCCGCGATTGCTATTAAAGAACAACCCCAAAACCCAACAGGAATTCCAGCTGCAAGACATTATTTAATCGTTATTGCCGCTTATTGTCCGCCCCCAGGCATGGCCCACCTTAAGCCCTCCGGCAAGTTCTTTATCTAATCGTATTTTCATCGAGCAGGCTTTTCAAATCCATAAGTCGCCTGTAATTTCGATCTACGATGCTTATACCCACATCCCTCAATCCCACTACTACTATCTGCATGAAAATGAGTAGCAAAGTTATGAATGCAAACTCTCTCCATACAATGGACCATGGCAGAGTATTTTTTATATATCTATAATTTAGCATCACTGACCACAATGGAATAAATCCACCGGCCAAAAATCCGAACTTCAAAAACCGAGAGTTCTTTTGATTTTCTGCCTGTTCGCAGATTTTTTTGGAAAGCCTTTGAAAGATTTCTATTTCGTTGGAATGAGACAATTGAATCACAAAGTCCTTCAGCATGCTCGCTCTCATTTTTTCGTAAGCTATGCGGTCGTAATGAAATTTTCCGATTTTTTTAATCCCATATTGCTCGAAGACAACCCGATTTGATCTATAAATGAGATTAAATAGTACGATAGATATTAGCGTACCTTCGATCAAAAACGCCAGAAGCGAGTCAATTAAGCGAGTGCTTAGCAATATGGCGCAAGGAAAAGATACGAACAAAAAAAGGTAATACGTTTTCCTCATGTGTTTGTAAATGAGTCCAAAGTAGCCTAGCTCTGTCCTGTGAAATTCGATGACATCAAACAGCAAAAACCCTCCTTACACCAGTTTTCAAACACCTCACCTCGTTTCCGCTATCTTGCCAAATCTATTCGTACTGACGTAATTTTTTTTAAGCCTCGAAAAGTATCAAAATTATAGAGAGAACTCTCGAACTAAATTATACTGATTTATTTCACTAATTCTTGACACCTTCTAGCGAGCTACTTTTTACATCCGAACAAGGTTTTTCTTTTCCTTTTATAGCAGCCTTTGATACTTTCCTCTTTGCATATGAGAATTGGAATGTTCCTTGTTGTTGCAATCACTATTTCACTAATTCCCTTCGCCACTCAAAATACTATCGCGGCCACCCAACTTTCTGGGCCAGAAAGAGGCGCCATTAGTAGATATGAGGCCTACATTGGAACCAAAGGAATGGTAGTTTCTGATGATAGAGTCGCGTCAGAATGGGGAGCTGAGATACTTCGGTCCGGAGGAAACGCAATAGACGCAGCAGTTGCAACCGCCTTCGCCTTATCTGTGACGCGGCCCCATTATGCCTCCATTGGCGGAGGAGGTTTTTTACTCTATTGTCCGCGACCCAAAGCGTCAAAACCAGCCCAATGTCAAGCCATCGACTACCGTGAGCAAGCCCCTGCGGCAGCCACTAGAGATATGTATATTCGGGACGGAAGAACGAAGACCCAACTGGCTCAAAACGGCGCCCTTGCCTCTGGAGTTCCAGGCGTGGTTGCAGGTTTGTTGAAAGCGTTGGAGCAGTACGGAACGCTCTCTAGACAAGAGATTTTAAAAAAACCGATCGAGTTGGCAGAAACCGGATATACATTTACGCCCTATGCCGAGACGGCAGCGTTAGAACGCTGGCCTGCAATGAACCCGGAAGCTAGGAAAATTTTTGGATGTTCCAAGGAAACATTGGAAAGGTCCGAAACTCAGGACGTAAGCTCTGGGCCTCTAACATTGACCCCATGCCCGACCGGTACGAATTTAAAACAGCCCGATTTAGCGAAAGTTCTAAAAAGAATATCGAAAGATGGAATCAAGGGATTCTATGAAGGTCCAACCGCGCAGGATCTTGTGAAGGGTATCCAAAAAGCCGGTGGAATTATTACTGTAGAGGATCTTAAATCCTACAGAGTCAGAGAGCGTATTCCACTGGAGACACGCTTCTTGAATCACAATGTGGTAACCATGCCTCCTCCTTCTGGCGGAGTCTACCTTTTACAGCTTCTTCATTACGCGGAGTTAGCAAAAAAGAGCGGTCTGTTCGAAAGTGGATTTGGCTCTGTCAATGCGCTGCATGCCCTTATTCATTCGATGGCTCTAGCTTATTACGATCGTGCTCACTACTTAGGTGATCCCGACTTTTTCAAAATACCACTCACCCGATTACTCTCTCCTAACTATCTCTCACAACGTTGGAAGAGCTTTCAGCTCGCACAGAGCGCCATTCCTGTTGATAATCAGGATCTGAAGGAAACTGTAGAGCCGCAGTTTACTACTCATTTTTCTGCAATTGATAAATACGGAAACGCTGTGGCACTAACGACAACCATCAATGAGAACTATGGTTCCGGATTTGTTCCGCCAGGAACCGGAGTCGTAATGAATAATGAAATGGATGATTTTAGTACACACCCGAATGTACACAATCAGTATGGACTAATCGGGTTGGAAGCTAATTCTATCGCACCTCATAAGCGACCTCTCAGTTCCATGGCACCTACCATTGTACGAGACGAAAATGGCTTTCCACAGATCGTTATTGGTGCAGCCGGTGGACCACGCATTACGACTTCTGTTTTTTTGACTCTTATCAATCGTCTCATTTTTGGAATGCAACTCAACGATGCGGTTGCCGCTCCGAGAATTCACCAGCAATGGATACCGAATATAGTCCTCATGGAATCTTACGGCTTTCCAATCGAAGTGAGAACGCAATTGGAAAAGATCGGTTATAAAACTGAAGAAGTGCCAAAACTCGCTGTCATTCACGCTCTAGAGCGCTTAAAAAATGGACGGGTCCTTGGAATTTCCGATTTTAGAGGTGAAGGAAACCCTGTAGCGGAATAATGGCGATTAGCCGTGGTTCTCGTCATAGTGTTCTTCAGGGCTGGTTTTGGGTACGGACCGCATTTTATCTTCAAAGATAGAATACAGTACTGGAAGAACAATCAATGTTAGCAGAGTCGACGAAATCACTCCTCCAATAACCACCGATGCGAGTGGCCTTTGAATCTCAGCTCCAACACCGTCAGACAACATCATCGGTAAGAAACCAAAAATATCTACTAACGCTGTCATCAAAACAGGCCTGAGGCGGAGAAGTGTCCCTTTCAAAATCATCGATTCGCCTGAAAGGCCTTCGGCTTGTAGTTCGTTAAAATAATTAACTAGCACTACACCATTTAAGACGGCAATTCCGGCAAGCGCAATAAAACCTACTCCCGCTGACACACTAAACGTCAGATGATTTAACATCAGACTCAAGACCCCACCGACCATTGCCAGAGGCGCACACAGAAATACTAGAATTACTTGGTAAATATTATTGAAAGCGACGTAAATCATCAAGAACACCATTAAGAGCACGATCGGGACAGTCACCAATAATTTTATTTTTGCCGCCTGTAGATTCGCAAAAGTTCCACCCCATTTGATAGAATATCCATAAGGCAGTTTCACATTTTTACTGATTTGCTCTTGGGCCTCTCGAACAAAACTCTCCATGTCTCTGCCTCTAATACTCAGCATTACAACTGCACGTCGATTGCCTTCTTCGCGTTTGATTTGGCCAAATTTTTCCTCGAACTCAAAACCGGCGACCTCTTTTAAAGGAACTGTTCCTGTGGTTGAAAATCCAACCGGCAAATCTTTCAACAAGCTGAGATTCGAACGATCCGTTTCATCTAGTTTAACTAGAATGGAAAACCTTTTAATTCCATCAAAAATATATCCAGCGCTGTACCCACCTAGTGCAATTCCTACAGTACTCAAAACATCGTCGCTAGAGATCCCCAGTTTTCTCATGATAACCCCGTTTGGAGTAATCTTCAGAGTGGGCGACTTCCCTCTCAGATCCGACCCTACTTCACCAATCCCGGGAATCTTCTCTACTTCCAATTTAATCTTATTCGTCAAGTCTTGCAGAACGTCTAAGTCTTCACCAAAAATTTTAATCGAAACGTCACCTCTGGTCCCTTCAAGAAGGTCATTGAATCGATTTTGAATAGGCTGACTCAGCATAATAGTCTGTCCTGGGACATCTTCCTTTAGCTTATTAAAAATCGCAGATACTAGTTGCTCTTTTGTTCTACGTTTTCCGTCAAATAGCGGCCATTCTTCTCTATTTTTCAATATCACATAAAGATCGCCGTTATCTACACTCATAGGGTCATTAGCAATCTCGGCAGTTCCTATTTTTGAAAAGGTGAAAGCAACTTCAGGAAACTCTGCGACCACCTTCGCCGAAAGAGATTGCAATTCTACCGACTGATCGAGAGTAATCTTAACAGGGCGGACACACTCAATTAAAATGCTGCCTTCGTCTAATTGAGGCAAGAACTCGCCGCCCAATTTTGCGAATAGAAAAAATCCCAATAGAGTCGCCACTACGCCGAATGAGACTATGATCGTCTTCCTTTTAAAAAACTTCTCCAATATCGGATGGTATAACGCCTCGATTTTTCGCATAATCCAGGGTTCTTTATCTACGGTATCGCCCGAAAGAAAAATACTTGCCAGTGCGGGGGCCATGGTAAAAGACAAAAGGAAAGCGGATAGAATTGCAATAATGAACGTTGCAGCCATCGGATGGAACATTTTGCCTTCTACATTTTCAAATGAGAAAAAAGGCAAAAACACAACCACAATTATCAGTTCACCAAAACTTGCAGTTGCTCGAATCTGGACTGCTGCATCGTATATCGCCTTTTTTAAATCAGCATGAGAAAGTGGCTGACCTTGCGCTTTACGACGGTCTTGGATCACCCGCATACAGTGATCCATCAAAATCACAGTACCATCAATAATAATTCCGAAATCTAAAGCACCCAAACTCATCAGATTTCCAGAGATATTGAACATTCTCATGAAAATAAAAGTAATAAGAAGAGTCACTGGAATAGTAAAGGCTGTTATAAGCGCAGCCCTCATGTTTCCAACTAACATAAACAGGATGACTATCACCAAAAAGGCACCCATCACTAGATTATGTTTAACGGTGTGTATAGTAAAATTTACTAGCTCTGATCGATTGTAGAGTGTCCGGAGATGATAGCCTTTTGGTAATTCCGATTGGATTTCCTTAATTCGCTCGTCTACTTTTTGAGATACCGTTCTGCTATTGCCCCCAATCAGCATCATAACTGTGCCAATCACGGCCTCATGTCCATCGACTAACGCTGCTCCGGTGCGCAATTCGGTTGTGACTGCGACCTTCGCTAAGTCCTTAATTCTGAGTTGATTAAAATTACCTAATAACTTTACGGGCACTTCTAAAATGTCCTGCTCCGTCTTCAATAACCCAGACGATTGCACCAGAAACTGTTCTCCGGTCTGCCGGACGTAGCCAGCACCGACACTTTTATTTGTTCTCTCGAGCGCCTGCGCCAAATCGCCAAAGTCCAAACCATGACGTGCTAGTTGTTTAGGTAACGGCTGTATATGAAACTGTTTCTCGAATCCACCGATGGTATTAACATCCGCCACGCCCTTTACAGTGCGTAGACGTGGTTTCACAAACCAGTCTTGGAGAGTTTTTAACTCCATGAGCTGAAGGGTTCGCTCTTTTCCTGAGGCTATATTATCAGCTTCAATTGTATAGTGATAGATTTCGCCAAGGCCCGAACTGATAGGCGCGATTTTAGCATCGACTCCCTTTGGCAGAGTCGTTGCAATGGACTGGAGACGTTCAGAAATCATCTGCCGTGCACGATAGAGATCAGTGTCCTCATCGAAAATCACGGTTACTTGGGATAGATTAAACCGAGTAAAAGACCGAACCATATTAGCGCCGGCAATACCCCGCATCGCATTTTCGATTGGGAATGTCACTCGTCGCTCTGTTTCTTCAGTAGATAGACCTTCGACCGAAGTATTTAATTGAACTTGAACATTTGTTACATCCGGAACTGCATCTATCGGTAGACTCTGTAATTTTATTGCTCCGTAAGCAGCAAGAAACAGGGAGAAGAAAAGCACATAGTATCTATTATGAACAGAAAAATGAATAACCTTATTGAACATGGCTCCCCGGTCCTGTCGCTTCTATATCAGCTACATGTACTAACGCTGCACCGACGACTACAACGTCGTCGCCGGTTTTCATGTCCTTAGTTTGTATTTCAACCGTATTCGCTGCTTCTCTCAACACGTGAACTTTAATTAATTTAAACCAACCAGATCGACGACGATAAACTCCAACATCGTCTTCATAATAAACAAGTGCAGATCTGGACAGCGTGTGAATTTCAGAATCTTCATGGATCGGTGCGAATCGTAAATTCAAAGTCTGAATTGCTAACGGCGACAGCTTGAATCCTAAACCTTTCGAGATCTTCATAACCGCCGATGCTTCCGATCCCTCAGATGTTTCCTCAACTTGTCCTTCGGTTGTTTTTACGTCTTCTATTGAATTTGCAGCCAGTTTTCTAGACGGTTCGGCCAAACACGAATGGCTTAAGAAGATGAGACCTAAAAGTAGTACGATTGTCTCTTTCATCACAGTTTCTCCTCAAATAGCCGGCCATCCAGCGCATACAAAAGCAAGAGTAGATCTAAAGCGTCGATTTCAGCCAAGTTGCGCATCCGCAAAAACTCTACTTCGTTGCGATAAAGCTCAATAATCATTTCTCCCGAAATCAAGCCGCGTTCAAAGAGCGTTTTAACTTGAGTATGTTTTTGCTTGAGACTCTCGTCGGTAATCGCATTTTTTAGTTGGTCCACCGCTTTTTTATAGGACATCAAAAACAGTTTTCTTTGATGTGCAAGCTCTCTTTGAGTAGCATCGTAAACAAATTCCGACTTCTGAACTTCTACTTCTGCGCGCGCAATTCCAGCTTGATTTCTTTGATAGACGGGTAATTCGAAAGTCAGGTTTATGCCCGCTGCATGGAACTGTTGCTGAAATTGGTTCTGCACTTCTACCGACGGTCCAAGTTTCACGTTCGGCCAAGCATTACCCTGTTCAACACTCAAGACAGCATTTGCCAATGCTTTTCCGCCTTGGGCCGTTTGAATCCTGGAACCCTGTAAAGGATGTGCTTCTAAATCAGAGCCCAGTTGAGGCCAAGAGTCCTTTTTCTTAGGTAGAATTTCGTCCTTTGGAATAAATGCGGCACCGATTGCAATAGTGAGTTCATCCACTAGCCTTTGCGCTTCCACCTCGAGAGGTCGCCGTCGCAGTTCATATTCGTTTGATGCTATTTCCATGATTCTGAGGGTAGCCTGCTGTTCCGCTGCCAGTCTAAATCGAGCCCGAAATCGCTTTTTACTTACTTCGAATTCATTCAGGGTACGGTTGAGCACCGTCATTTCCTCTTCGATTTGACGGAGTCGATAGAGATCGAGGATAGTACCAATATAAACTTTTTCTTTAGCGCCTAACCCATCCGCACGAATCAGGTCTTGTCGTGCGACAGACTCTTGTATGCGAGCTCCCCTTTTTCCACCTAGCTCTAATGTATGATCAAAGTTAAATTCCTCGAAGAATCCTGGACTTGTCACACCGACCAGTGCTCTGGTATTAAAAGTTGGATTTGGGCGTTGTTTGGCGATGCCTTCTAATTGACGACCCCGATCTACTTCGTAATTGGCACTGACGATCAGAGGGTGATTCGAGAGCGCACAGTCCAGAACCTGTTTAAACTCATGGATATTGGCGCAGTCGAGCTCTTGAGCTACCGCTATTACTGGACTCGTTAAACCCACAAGAATCCCTAGACTCTTGAGGATACTTGCAAAAAGACTTAGATATTGATTACAGTCCTTTTTCATAAACCTCGAGCGGACCCACCGGCCGCACCTTATATGTCTTGTCGGAATAGGAAGATAAATTTGAAACTCATTAAACTTATTTTCTTTATAACACGGAGCACCGTATGAAACAAAATAGACACATTATTTGTTTACATGGTTTTTTAGGATTAGGTTCCGATTGGAATACCGTTTTGCCTGAAAATATAAATGCGTGGAAACAGGACTTATTTTCCCCAGACTCGACGCATCAAGCGGGTGGGCACGCAAGTGAGACGACACCGCCCCTTTCTGATTTTTATTCACTGTCGAATTGGCTTAATGCACTCGCACAGCAAACTTCTAGCACTAGCAAGAATCCTAACCACACGCGTAATGTGATTCTTGGCTATTCCCTGGGTGGTAGAATAGCTCTGGCTACCCTAGCTCAAAAGCCCGAAATTTGGTCGGGGGCTATCATCGTATCTGCTCATCCAGGTTTAACAAGTACTAAAGAGCGGGAACTGAGAATCCAGTCGGACGAAAAATGGGCCACTCTTTTTGAAACCTCTGAGTGGAACAGTCTTCTATCGAAATGGAATTCGCAACCCGTGCTAAAAAACACGGCTGATCCCAATACCGATAGACTGGAAAAAGATTTTTCAAGACAACGCCTCGCCTCTTCCTTACGATCCCTGTCCTTGGGGAGGCAGAAGGATTTTCGATGCGATATACAATCGTTAAAAATTCCTGTCTTGTGGATAGTGGGCGAAAACGATCGTAAATTTTTGGATCTAGCTACTGAAGTCTGCTCTTTAAACTCAGGTATTTCTTTAGTTATTCTTCCCAATGCAGGTCATAGAGCTCCCTGGGATCAGCCGGTTAAGTTTAAAAAAGCAGTCTCGAAGTTTTTAACAGGACAGATCCCATAGCAAGCTTACACCTACAAAATAGAATTTTTTTACAGGCAAAGTATCGAGAGCAGTATCTCGCCAAAAGACATTTTAGAAACCGCGGGGATTGACAGTCCCAAAGCCTTAGTGTAATATGCCGTGAGTCACTGTGATAACATACTATCACATTAGCACAACTAGAAGTCGGGGCGACGGACTAAACCGAAGTAAGGAACTAAAAAGGATAGAAGATGACTAAATTGGATCCAAAAGAAAAAGCTCTTTTTGAAGCCCTGTTGAAGCTGGAGAGTATCGAGGAATGTCATAAATTTTTTGCTGATCTCTGCACTCCAGCTGAAATGACCGCCATGACGGATCGCTGGCGCGTGGCTCAGCTTTTAGATGAGGGTATGGCCTATCGCCAGATTTATGAAAAAACGGGCGTAAGCACAGCAACCGTAACTCGTGTTGCGCGCAGCCTAGAGTACGGTGCGGGGTACCGCTTGCTTTTGGATCGATCGCAGAGAGCTCGAAGGAAGGGCTAAAGGGATAATATGGAATTTAGTAATAGAATCAAAATAGCGATTCAAAAATCCGGACGCCTAGCTGAAAAATCTCTTTCCCTTCTTGCAAAGTGCGGACTAGATTTTGATCTCCGTGAAAATCGTCTGATTACCTGTTGTAGAGAATTTCCTATCGATCTCATGTTGGTTCGTGACGACGATATTCCGGAATATGTTGCCGACGGTGTTTGTCAGCTTGGAATTGTCGGCCAAAATGTTATTGAAGAAGCATCGATTGACAGAAAAAGTCCGGCTATTGAAACTCTGGTACGATTAGGTTTCGGAAATTGTCGGCTTTGCATTGCACTTCCAGAAAAGCACGCATTCTCCGATCTCTCGCAATTGAATGGACTTCGCATTGCCACCTCCTACCCTACTAGTCTAAAACGTTTTCTTTCCAGTAGGGGGATTCGGGCCCAACTGGTCGAATTAAGCGGTTCCGTTGAAATTGCACCTAGCCTCAATATTGCAGATGCAATCTGCGATATTGTTTCAACAGGTGCTTCGTTAAAGACAAATAGACTTAAAGAAGTAGTCACCTTACTTGAAAGCGAAGCAGTGATAATTCGGACAAACAAAGCTATTTCTGAAAATCACAGACAAGATATCGATCGCCTAGTTCGAAGAGTAAATTCGGTAATTCGCGCCTCTGAATCAAAATACATTATGATGAATGCCCCAAAGAGTGCGCTACCTGACATTCAGCGAATTCTTCCTGGAATGGAGGAACCTTCCATTATGCCGCTCGGATTAAGTAGTGATCGCATAGCCATTCATGCCGTGGCGAAAGAGCCCTTGTTCTGGGAAACAATCGAAACCCTGAAGGCAGCTGGAGCGAGTTCCATTCTTGTCTTACCTATCGAAAAGGTGGTTCCATGAGTAGTCTAACTAGTTCAAGACCGTCCCCAATAAATATTCAAAAAATCTGGTGGGATAGCTTAAATCGGATTCAAAGAAGAAACACCCTGCGTCGTCCGAGTCAGTTGCGAGACTCTGAAGTCAGAAAAAAAGTGTCATTGATTCTGGAAGACGTAAAAACAAAGAAAGACAGAGCTTTGCAAGCTCTCACTTACGAATATGATGGTGTCCTACTCTCATCTATTCAGGTCGCACCTCATGAAATTCAAAAGGCTTATGAAAAACTGGATCCATCCGTACTAGCTGCAATTAAAGACGCGATTAACCGAATTACCACTTTCCATCAGGCACAAATTCCTAAACCGATCGTGGTGCAGACGGCCTCAGGCATTCGATGTGAACGCCGGTATCTGCCCATTTCCACTGTCGGCTTTTATATTCCTGGCGGAACTGCCTCACTTCCGTCGACCGTAATGATGTTGGGCGTACCCGCTCTGCTCGCAGGTTGTCAGACCAGAATACTCGTAACTCCCCCTCGTAAGGATCACTCTGTCGATGAGGCCATTTTAGTCACAGCTGACTTACTCGGTATTACACAAATCTACAAAGCAGGTGGAGCACAAGCCATCGCTGCATTGGCCTATGGCACACAGACTATACCTAAAGTCGATAAGATTTTTGGTCCTGGCAATTCTTGGGTTACTGAAGCGAAACTTCAAGTCTCGATAGAATCAGACGGCGCCGTATGTGACCTGCCGGCTGGCCCCTCGGAGGTTATGGTAATCGCCGACAAAGATGCCAATCCTGCCTTTATTGCTGCAGATCTGCTCTCTCAGGCGGAACACGGCATTGACTCTCAAGTAATATTCGTAACTGACTGTGAACCTCTGATTGAAAAAGTTCTACTGGAATTAAAGAGACAAGTCGATTTTTTACCACGCAGAGAAATCGCTTTGGAATCCCTTGCTCACAGTCTGTTAATTCAAGTCTCTTCCTTGACCGACGCTTTTCAAATCTCTAACGACTATGCACCCGAACACCTCATCGTCCAGGCCACAAATCCCGCTCAATATACTCATTTAATTCGGAACGCAGGATCCGTATTTCTCGGCCCATGGACGCCCGAATCGCTCGGAGACTATGCAAGCGGGACAAACCACGTTCTACCTACCTGCGGATTTGCCAAAGCAATGAGTGGACTCGGCACAGAGAGTTTTATGAAATCCATTAGCTTTCAAGAAGCCACGATGGAGGGTTTACTTGAAATCGGCCCTACTGTGGTAGCACTAGCAGAATATGAAAAGCTGATTGCACACGGAAATGCCGTACAAATTCGTCTTGCTGCACAAAAAGGTGTCGAAACAGACGAACCTACTTTTGACCAGCTCGTTTTAAGCGAGGGTGCTCTGTCCCCGGAATCCTCGGGATCCCAGAAATCTCAAGACTCCTTCGAGTTTACGATGGATTCCACAAGAGTGCTGAAAACGCTCATTAGGGAAAACCGACCATGAAAGAGCTTCTTTCTCTGGCTAGACCCGAAATTCTCAAACTTAAACCGTATGTCTCGGCACGGAGCCTAATAACTCACGGAAGAATATTCCTTGATGCCAATGAATCGCCCAGCGAGGCTTCTAGCGACGAGACTACTAGTGGCAAGAATTCCAATAACGAAACTACTAATGGAATACCTCCTAGTTTTTCGAAGCCTCTTAATCGCTATCCAGAACCACAACCCAGAGCTCTGAGTGAACGTTTTTCAGAACTCTATTCCGTATCACCTTCTCAACTTCTCATCTGCCGCGGATCGGACGAAGCTATCGATCTTTTAGTCCGTGCTTTTTGCGAATCTGGAAAAGATGAAGTCCTGATCTGTCCACCTACTTACGGAATGTATGAAGTAAGTGCCAAAATTCAGGGTGCCCGGGTAATCCACGTTCCACTTCTGTTTCAACCCAGTCCCTCGGGCCGAGGTTTCGAAGTTAAGCTAGACGAAGCTGCCATCGTAGAGACCGCCGTGAAAGCCGATGCGGATATAAAACTCGTTTTTATCTGTAATCCAAATAATCCCACCGGTACTTCCTTCGATCGGAATAGTCTCAAGCGCATTTGCAAAGCAACCTTTGGCCGCTGTCTTGTAATTTTAGACGAAGCGTATGTCGAATTCGATTCTGACGGAAGTATGATCAACGAATTGGAGGAGTATCCCAATTTGGTTATTCTCCGCACTCTTTCAAAAGCCTGGGCGCTTGCCGGAGCGCGCTGTGGTGTCGCCATCGCGAACGAATCTGTGATTCAACTTCTGCAAAAAATTCGCCCACCCTACCCACTCAGTACTCCTACAATCCGAGCCGTTCTCGAAACCATTCGTCCTAAAAACACAATACGAAAACGCATTCCCATGTTTTCAGCCAAAGTTAAATCGGTTAGACGATCTCCAATCACGTAGGATCGCGTACCATCAAATTCAAAGTCTCGCACGAGGCCAAGATTCGGCTTACGACAGAAACAGT
>JABDFB010000025.1 GCA_013286765.1 Deltaproteobacteria bacterium | reverse complement strand
TGGATTCGCAGAAAAGGAAGCTTAAAGGACGCTTTTCCTACTTATCAAACGACAGTCGAGCTTTCTGCAAATCACGCGATCAATTTTCGTGAGTTTACTCAGCCCTTGGATCCGGCCAATCCTAGGCCCTTTGCACGATTCAATTCGACGTTGAAGTTGAATTACGATCAGTTTAGTTCTCAGACGGATTATTCTTATTACACTGATAATAGAACTGCGCCGTCCCGCCATACAATCACAACCAGTATTGGTTATGTAATGGAAAGAGGAGTTCACGATAGAGTTCTGGCTTTTGATAGAAGTATTAGTCTTGGATATTCATTTAGTAAAATTATACAACCGACCTCTAACTTAAATCTCTCGATCTCATTTTCCATTAATGACTATTTCTTGCCGGCGGCCAGTGTGTCCTACGATCTTATTAATAGACAAGTCTCCGCGGCTGGCATGTCTTTTCAGATTCAAAGCAGTTCGCGCTGTTGGAAATTTGGAACTTCCGTTGTGTACGGCGCTGTCACCGGATTTGGGTGGACAGGCCCGAACTTTCTGGTCAACTTGACTGGTTCAGGTTTCGGATCACCCACAGATATTGCTAACAGCGCAGTTGGACGTTGAACGATTCTTTTTTGAGAGATATTTTGTCAATTCCTATTTTGATATTCTAGTAGAAATAATCCATTGATCCCGCTAAGTTGCCATGCTAGTTGCAGCGTAGAGGTTGCATTTATGACAAGACATATTCAAATTTTCATTCTAATTTTTTCAGTTATTTCTTGGTCTAGTATTTCTTCCAGTTTTGCAGGGGATTTAGTTGAGACAAAGAGCGGAACAGACCACTCGAAACATGGTTTTTTTGATAGTTTGTTAGCTAAGCTCCATATTACCCCAAAGGATTACTGTAAGTTTCACGTTAGCAATTCTACTCAAGACGGAAAATTCGGTTTTCAATTGGAATCGCGATGGAAGGGTGACCAAGCAGTTTTGAGAATCGCCAAGGTATTGGATGGCTCCCGAGCACAAAAGGCAGGTATAAAGGCTGGTGACCTTATTACGCAAATCGATGATCTTCCCTATGATAATCCAATAGAAATGAAAACGGCTTTGGAAAGGCATTCTGGCGAGTCAGCGAAGTTGGCAATTCTACGTGTAAATGAAGAAAAGGGAGATAAGGAATTGACCGTTACGGTAACTGCACGTTAGTGGATAGCAGACCTGCCGAATAGGTGGCTGCGCCGATGCACAAATTTTGTGCCCACAAAATGGAGCATTTGCTCGGAAGTTTTGATAAACTCATTATGTGATGACTAATGAGTATGGAGAAGAGCTGGGGATCCGATCGTATGCAGAAGTGGCATTATCTCATCTCCAGAAGACTCTTGATAAAAACGCGGATCTCTTGAAGAAAATAGCAAATCAACTGGTCTCCAACGTAGAGGCAGGGCAAAGCCTGTTTATCTTCGGGGGTGGACACTCTGCACTTTTGCCCTTGGAAGTGTACCATCGCGCTGGCGGTCCATCGTTTTTGATTCCATTGGTTTTAGATAGCCTTTTACCGCATTCCGGACCTCCACTAGTGCGCCTGATGGAAAAGCAAATAGATCTTGCGCGCATTATGCTTAATCGTGCTGAACCGCGAGAAGGCGAAATGATCTGGATCGCCTCCCAATCCGGGATTAACCCGCTCAGCGTCGAATTTGCATTGGAAGCGAAAGCCCGACGATTGCAGACTATTGCATTCACCAGCGTCGAACATAGCCAGCAGGTCGAGTCGAGACATGCGTCAAAGAAAAAGCTTTTTGAAGTCTGTGATCAGGTGGTGGATCTCGGCGGTTTTACAGGTGATGCGGCAGTCCCAGTTACGGAGTCTATCCGAATAGGACCACTTTCGACGTTAACATCGATTTTTCTGGCGCACTCTGTTCTCACTACAGCTTTGGGCCTTCTTGAGCGCAAAGGAGTCCGATGCACCTACACCAGTGTGAACACACCAGAAGGGGAGTCCCGAAACTCAGCTCTTGAAAAAAAAGCGGGAATGCGAGATCCGCTGTTAAAGGGTATCCGATGACTTTTTGATAGGCAGAGTGTCATCTGTGATTATACAACGCGGTGCCTATCATCGGATACCGTTATGGGGGTGAATGATGCGAATACTGCTTTCAAACGATGATGGAATTTATGCTCCGGGTCTTAGGGAAATGTACCGAGAGTTGAAAAAACTGGGGCAGGTTTGGGCTGTTGCGCCACTTGAGGAGCGAAGCACCACTGGGCATTCGCTTACCATACACAAACCATTACGGGTTATTCCCGTTGAAGACCACTTCTATGCGGTTTCGGGCAGTCCAGCTGACTGCGTCTATCTTGGTATTCGGCATATACTTGGTGGTTACCCGGATGTAGTGGTATCGGGCATTAATCGGGGAGCGAACTTAGGGCAGGACGTTTATTATTCAGGTACTGTTTCTGCGGCGCGTGAGGCCTGTATTTTGGGAATTCCGTCATTGGCTGTGAGCCTGAACGTTAACTTTGGTAAGGGGCTTTCTGAGAGTGAGCTCCATTATAGCACTGCTGCCAAAATGGCAGTTCGAGTCATTAAAGCTCTGGATAAAATGCACCTTCCTAAACATACTTTATTAAATCTGAATGTCCCGGATCGACCATTGAAAGAGATCAAAGGCATTATGCCGGCGCGTCAGGGGTTTCGATTCTACAGTGGGAGCATTTTGAGACGAAAGGACCACCGCGGCAAAGATTATTTCTGGGTCGGCGGTAAACTTAAAGGTTATCATAAAGGAGTAGATACGGACTGCGCTGCCGTTGAAACTGGGTTTGCCGCATTGACTCCTCTGAAACTGGATTCTACCGATTCCCAGTTCTTAAAGAACTTAGGAAGCAATGGAGCTGATAAGCATTTTAAATTGAAAAAATGAAGGGCTGTAAACTGCTACGTATTTCTGTGCTCGATTTTCGTGTCGTTTTAGCAACTTTTTTTGTTTTGAGCGGACTGTTCGGTTGTGCGACGGCGCATGTCACTGAGGTAAAGCCGATTCCCAGCCAACGCAAAGGGTTTTTAGATCGGATTAGTGTTGGTCAGTCTAAATCAAACGATATGGGTGCTCGCGGCAGTGGTGGAGGTAGTGCAAAGCTTACCAAGAGAGAAAAATCTTATGCTTCAAAAAGAGCACAGGCAAAGCCGTTACCTCAGGAAACGGTGGCGGAGAAAAAGAGACGGCTTCGCCCAGGATCGGAAAATCGGGAGACGGCGGGAGTCGGAACTGGGCATGCCGCGGAAATCAAACCTGCGTATTTAGAATGGCCACTGAGGGATCCGCAAATTACATCGTCTTTCGGAAAACGAGGCCGTGAATATCACGAAGGCCTCGACTTACGCGCAAGTGCTGGAACGCCTGTCTACGCCGCACAATCGGGCGTCGTACTCTATGCGCAAGAGGGAATTCATGGCTATGGCAAACTCATTGTGATTCGCCATGTTGGTAAACTTTCCACAATCTACGCCCATAATTCAAAAATCAATGTGAAACGCGGTCAACGCGTCTACAAAGGTCAGCAGATAGCATTTAGTGGTCAGACTGGGCATGTCACGGGCCCGCACTTGCACTTCGAAGTTCGTAACGGGTTCTCTTCTGTAAATCCTCTCAAATATCTTCCGAATTTAATGAACCTTCGCGCCATGGGTGTTCGACCGACTGAAGTTGCAGGTAGTCGTTAGGCTTGAATTCCTGCGCCTGGTGGTAGACAGCATACAATGCGAGATTCATAACGCCATGGATGGCGAATGTTATGAAAGACACGATGTCTGCTCTCGCATAGTATGCTGTCTACCACCAGGCGCGGGAATCCCGGCCTTTACACGCGATATCCGAAGTGATACGAGCATCGGTTCCTATGGCAATTCTAAAAACCACAGAACGTCTGACTATCAAATCTTGGGCCGAAGAAGATCTTTCGCATTATTTAATAATGATGAAAGACGTGGGGTTTAATTGCTTTAGCATTCCGGGTTATTTCTGGGTGAATTCCACGGAAGAAGCGCTGGGCAAAATTCGTGAACGAATGAGTCTTTTTGAAACGCGCGGGCTTGGTAAATTTTTGGTGTTGAGCAAAGCAACGGGCGAACTAATGGGTACCTGCGGAATAGCTCCCTACTTAGTCAACGGCAAAGAAGAGTTGGAACTGGGCTACCGCTATCTGCTCAAACACTGGGGTTTTGGCTTCGCGTCAGAAGCCGCACAAGCTGTGTTGGAATACGGATTTGAACGTCTGGATGTTCCAAGAATTCTTGCCCTAGTTGCTCCTCAGAATAAACAATCTATTCGAGTAATAGAGAAACTGGATATGCAGCGTGTAGGAGAAATTATTCATTACGATCTACCGCATCTCTTGTATGAAATGAAAAGAAGGTAATCATTTTTATTATTTCTCTCTTGACTCTGAATTCAATGGGCGTAATTAAGCAATTGATAGCTTAACTTATTAAGCCAAAGTGCTCATGAAGTGGGCTAGCTAGGTTTTAAACTTTAAATAGGAGGACAAGTCCTTTATGGACGGTGACCCTGGTAAACAGAATAGAAAATCAACCAGCCTAAACTCTTATTTAGGCAGTGACCCTTGCTTGAGCACCTTTCTGATCTAATCAGGCCTGCTCTGGTTTAGCCAGAAAACCTGGTCTCATCTATTCGCTCAGTGATTCGGTTCCTGCATAAGCAGGAGTGTGACAATCATTGGGTGGATGTCTTTCGTAAGCAGTTTTTTCGAAAATGCATCCTCCTGAAGGGAGGAAAAATAATCATGACTAAGTTAATGCGTTCCTTTACGGAAGAAACTATCGGGCTTCTTTCACCGGGCAGTAGAAGTAAAGATAGAAAGTCCAAGAAGAGCCAAGGTTCCTGGGGTACCCGGGATTCCCGTGATTCTAAGACAAATTTCAGCTCTGCGCGGTTCTACTTGGAAATCTCAAAAATGGATGTGCGAGCTGCACTGGATGAAATGAAAAGCAGCGCCCAGGGTCTCACTTGGGACGATGCGCAGCTCCGACTCGATAATCATGGATCTAATACGATTGTCCATGAACACAAAATGAGCTGGCATATTCAGCTTTTAAAAACTTTTGAAAATCCATTTATCATTCTGCTGATTATCTTGGCGACGATCTCGTATGCAACGGCCGACTTTGCGGCAGCGGTAATTATTGCTACGATGGTGCTTTTGAGCGTTATTGTCACTTTCTTCCAGGAATATCGCTCGAATCTGGCTGCCGAGAAGCTCCGAGCTCTGGTAAAAACAACGGTTTCTGTGTATCGCAAGCTTATTTGGGAAGAACAGATGGAGGCTGCGAGGGCCAATGGTATTAAAGATGGCCCGCTATTTCAAAAAATTCTCCCCGTCTTTGTTAACCAGGCCCGTGAAATTCCTATCGACACTTTAGTTCCGGGCGATGTTGTTCAGCTATCGGCGGGAGATATGATCCCCGCGGATTTACGTCTGATCAGTTCCAAAGACTTGTTTGTAAGCGAGGCACCACTTACGGGTGAGTCCATTCCGGTCGAAAAGATATCGGGTCCCAATAACGGTAATGGATCTGGCGCGTACGAATTTAGCAATGATGGCAGTAACGACACCTTTCTACAGAGAAAGAATCTTTGCTTTATGGGTACCAACGTCGTTAGTGGGACCGCGGTCGCTCTGGTTGTCAAAACCGGACGCACTACTTATTTTGGTTCCCTCGCACGAAGCATTGTCGGCCAAAGAGTACAAACCAGTTTTGATAAGGGCATTCATCGTTTTACTTGGTTGATGCTCAAGTTCATGATGGTGATGGTCCCTTTGGTTTTTGTTATTAATGGTTTGGCAAAAGGCAACTGGGTAGAAGCGTTTATGTTTTCTCTAGCAGTGGCTGTGGGCATGACGCCCGAAATGCTGCCCATGATTATTTCGGTAAATCTCGCCAAGGGCGCTTTGTCGATGTCCAAGAAGAAAGTCATAGTCAAGCGGTTAAACTCTATTCAGAACTTTGGTGCTATGGATGTGCTTTGTACCGACAAGACCGGTACGTTGACCCAGGATAAGGTGATCCTAGAAAAATATGTCGGTATTGACGGAGATCCGGATACTCATGTTTTAAAGTTAGCTTATTTAAATAGCTATTATCAGACTGGACTCAAGAATCTCCTGGATCAGGCCATTCTCAAACATGCAGAGATGAGCGAGTCCCTTAAAGTCGAGAAAAATTATTCTAAGATCGATGAAATTCCCTTCGATTTTGCCAGAAAGAGAATGTCTGTTGTAGTCAGCGAGGGATCCAACCGTGAGCTTCTGATCTGCAAAGGCGCGCTCGAGGAAGTCTTGGCAGTGAGTAGCGAAGTCGAACTCAACGGCCGAATCTTTTCTCTGAGTCAAAGTCTCTCCGAAATGATTCAGGAGACAGCCCGCCTTCTGCATAGAGACGGACTGCGCGTGATTGCTATTGCTTATAAAAATCTCCCGACGACTGTGAAATCTTATCAGGTAGAAGATGAATCGAACCTGATTTTTCTCGGCTTGATTGCATTTCTGGATCCACCGAAGGAGTCAGCAGCGCCAGCGATTCAAGCGCTTAATCGGTACGGTGTGGCGGTGAAGGTCCTGACTGGGGACAACGACACCGTTGCAAGAAAAGTTTGCAAAGACGTCAATATGCCAGTCGACAAAATTCTTCTGGGCCAAGAAATCGAATCCATGAGTGATCGAGATCTCGCTGAAAAAGTCGAAAGTGTACATGTATTTGCTAAATTAACGCCTACTCACAAAGAGCGGATCATTCGAGCACTCCATAGCAAAGGCCACGTGGTGGGTTTCTTAGGTGATGGAATTAACGATTCTCCTGCCCTGAGAGCCGCAGACGTTGGAATTTCGGTGGAGAATGCCGTCGATATCGCAAAGGAATCAGCCGATATTATTCTTCTCGAAAAAAATCTGCTTATTCTTGAGGAAGGAGTGCTGGAGGGTCGGAAGGTTTTTGGAAATATCGTGAAATACATCAGGATGGGGGCGAGCTCTAATTTCGGAAACGTACTGAGCGTGCTCGGGGCCAGTCTATTTTTGCCATTTCTACCAATGCTGCCGGTGCAGCTTCTGAGTCAAAATCTTTTGTATGATCTTTCGCAAACTTCGATTCCTTTTGATCGAGTCGATGAGGAATATTTGAAAAAGCCGCGCCGTTGGCAGATCGATCATATCGGACGATTCATGCTCTGTATGGGTCCGGTTAGTTCGCTCTTTGACTACGTGACATTTGCGGTGCTGTGGTTTGTCTTTCAAGCAAATACGCCGGCGAATGCAAGTCTTTTTCAATCGGGCTGGTTTATAGAAGGACTTGCCTCCCAGACGTTAATTGTCCATATGATTCGGACCCACAAAATCCCATTTTTGCAGAGTCGCCCTTCTTGGCCACTCGCTATTATGACTCTGGCTGTGACGATTGCGGGTATTCTTCTCCCGTTTTCGAGCATTGGGGAGCAGATGGGATTTCAGGCACTTCCGTGGACTTACTTCCCGTGGCTACTGGTCGTGCTTTGCTGCTATACCCTTACGGTTCATAGAGCAAAATCCTGGTTTTTTGCGAGATTCGGATTGAATTGAGAGGACATGTGAGTCCTTCAGTTAAACATGAACTGTATCAGCAGGTCATAACGATGAGTATTGCGAGCATGATTTAAGGACTCGATGTAAGTAGACCTTCTAATGGGCGGATTTTCTCTAAAAATCTCACCCCAGGTAGGAATTTGATGTCCTTTTCGTTGGCAAATGTACTCGGTTAATATCCTTCCGAATCTTCCGTTCCCATTTGGAAATGGGTGAATCGCTTCTATTTTTTCGTGAAAATGAGCTGCGATTTCCTGATTTGAAAATGATTGATATTCAAACCAGTATTTTATGTCATCCTCAAGTTTCTTGAGTTGCGGGCGAATTTGATGAGGAAGACTAAAATAAGGATTTGCCAATTCATGGTGCCTTATCTTACCAGCCCATCTCCAAACTTCATTGAAGAGTCGCTTGTGAAGTGTGATCCAAAAATCAAAATTCAGATAGTCGTCTTTAATATAATTTTCGAGCCACGAAAGACCAATAGCAATATTCGCCTCTTCAAATTCATCGAGATCACCCATTGTGTTTATGGTTTTTGGAATGAGACCACTTTGTAGTTCCTTTGGGAGAGTGGTTTGTCCATCTCGATCCTTAAACAAAAAGCGAGTCACCAAACGTCTCCTTCCTTAATAAATTTTTCCGCTAGCATTTTCACTCTCTCCTCCAGGGGGCGTTCAACTTTTTGGTTTTCCAAAATCATGTGTGTATTTGCTTTCAAAAGAATTTTTCTCGCTTTTTCGTAAGCTCGGTCTTTAATTAGCGTTTGAATTTCTTTTTTTGGCACAAAAGCATAAACAAACTCGCAATCCATCGCTCTAGCTACTTTGCGAAGAGTTTCAAGAGTGACTTTTCCTTCAAGTTCTCTTTTTTCAATTTGAGCTATAGTAGCTAAGGAGACACCGAGCAATCGTGCAAGAGTTCGTAAACTCAGTCTGAGAGTTGTTCGTACATAGCGAATCCAGCCCATCCTTATAAGAGTGTTTTCGATATTCCTGCGCAGTGGACTTATTCGACGTTCAAATTGGCTTAAAGTTAGGCTGTCCAGATACCTCATGCTTCTATATTATGCTTATAAGCATTCAATTATCAAATATTTTTGTGCTTATAAGCATAATATAAATGAAATTAGTACGCTTATAAGCTGACATTAATATTTTAACTACTGGATATTACAACTAAAAATAAATTAGTCTGATTTTTAGCGGAAGAGAAGAGATTCCTAATTTCAAAACAGAACAAAACGTTAGAACTGAGGGGTTTAATAGAGAAGAACCGACCGAACCCGTGCAATTGGAACCGGGTGGAATCGAACCACCAACAGCTGTTTAGGAAACAGCCGTTATATCCATTTAACTACGGCTCCCCGGATTCCCCAGAACGTAACTCATTCGAATTTCATGCGCAAGTCCTATGCGGCGGCGCGAGGCTTGGGCTGCGGTTTAATCCGACGTTCGCGGTCTTTGCCTTCTCCGCTTAGCATCCCAGGTGCGGCCGAGGTGGATTCATAGTTCTGGCTTGCAAACCGCCAGTTAAAGATATCGACAACCATTTCGACGAATTTCGGTCGTTCATTCCGATAATCGATGTAATAAGCGTGTTCCCAAACGTCACAGGTAAGAATGGGCGTCCGGGCGGTTCTAAGAATAAGCGGGTTGTCAGCATTAGAAGTCGATTCGATAGTGAGCCTTCCGCCCTTAACCGGGCTCTTTACTAGCCAAACCCATCCGCTTCCAAAAAGAGCAACCGCTTTTTTATGAAACTGTTGCTTAAAATCATTGAGAGATCCGAAATCGCGATTGATTGCGTTCAGTAATTCGCCAGTTGGTTGATCAGTCTCAGGCGATAGGCAATTCCAGAAAAACGTGTGATTCCAATTTTGAGCGGCGTTATTGAAAATAGCTGTCTGGGATTCCGCATGGGAGCGCATGATGATTTCTTCAAGCGACAGAGCTTCAAATGCTGAGCCTTCAATCAGCTTATTTAGTTTTTTTACATAAGCTTGATGGTGCTTGCCGTGATGGTATTCGAACGTCTCAGCCGAAATGCGTGGTTCAAACGCATTCTCGGGGTAGGGGAGCTTAGGTAATAAATAGTGTTCCATGCCATAAAGGCTCAGCAAAGCTCAGGCCATTTTCCACGAGCCGAATTGGAGAGCAGTCTGCAAGCAGAATCAGCTATCGAGATCAACGTCTTCTAATCCGTCGATGTCACTGTTACTGTCGACACCACTGATGGCTGGACTTGCACTGCCTGTGCTCGCGCGGCTGCTGTTATTAGCGCTCGGAGGAGAGACGACGTTGGGGGGAATCGGTCCTAAGACAGGGCTGTTACCAGCGTTGATAATTGGGCTGTGGCCATTGGGGAATAATGGCGGACTTCCCACAAAAACAAATTCCGAATCGCGAGCCGTTTCGGCCGAGTCTGCTGCTTCTTGAACACGCTGAAGTTCAGCTTGTCTCTGAACAGCAGTATTGTGTTTTGTCAGAATGTCCCCGATCTCTATCTCTGCTTCAACTTGGTCGATTATGTAACCCATGGACTTTAGATCTATTTCAGTGGAGATGCGTGACTTTATAAAGCACCCTATTTTCTGACTGACCTCTTCTACATTTCTTTGTGAAACTGCTTGATAGAGAGCCGTTCTTTCTCTTTCGATTTCAATCTTTTTCGCGGCTTCGATAGCAGGATCAACGGTATCGATAGGTGCCTGAACAGGCGGTGGTGTTGAGGAACTGGATGCCGACGAAGAAGATGCTCCGGTTGCCGTCGGATTTTTGCCGGTTGAAGCTTTTTGTTCAGGCGGGGCTTTTTTGAACCAACTCATCGCCGAACTCATAGCGCCCATAGCCGACTTTCCGTAACCAAGAGCTCCCGAAATCAAACCAGTTCTAGCAGCTGTATTATCGGATTTTTCCTGGTTTTTTGCAGGAGCCTTAGCCTCTTCTTTGGAAGAATCGGATTCCGCCTTACGTTGGGATGAAACTATTGCGCCGTTAGCGGCATCCAACATGTCTGATATTTCTCTCTCAACTTGGTACCTGGCGTCTTTACTAGGATCAGCTTGTACGTATTTCATCAAGCCTAGATCAACCCTTACTAGTCTGGTGGGAATTGAGGCTAACACTTTTACAACTTCATGTTGATCTCGTTTTGCGATGGCATCTAAGAGACGTGGATTTATCTGTTTAATAGCGTCGTTATTAATATTCGCTTGAATGATATCAGATACGTCACGAGTGTGAGAGTCAGCTATGTTCTGATCAGGCACCGTCGTAGTGATATGGGGGAGTGACGCTTGTCTAAGGGCAGACAATAGGAAACTCGCATTCTGCTGACCTAAAGCAGCTCCATAGTGTAGTGCAAATTGTTTCGCTGTTTCGAAGTAATCATCATTCTCGGACTTTGGATAAACTCGGCGTTCGGTTGTTTCTATTAAAGGAGCTTCTTGTCCAAATTTCCGATAGTACTTCATCAGCGCGGCAACGCTATTGCCATCGCCTGCCTGTTGCGCAAGATCTAATAGCTGTTCATTTTTTTCATCATGGACATTTAAAATAGACAAATCGACAGGACCTTCAGCGTGTGTGGTCGTCGTAGCTTGGTAGAAGCTCGGGTTCTTTCGCCAGTGGTAGAGTCTTACGAGATTTCTGAGACGCTTCTCAGAAATCAATTTGTCTTCATCAAGCGAGCCAGTCAGAAGATCAAAGTAGTTTTGCTGAATTCTGGCTTCGTTGGCCATTTCTTCTGCTGATACGGCAACGCTCGGCGGAAGCGCTATTCGCTTAGTCTCGAGGCCGGGAGAGAGAGCCGGTGATGCAATGGGCGGTGTCGCAACCGGTGCGGTAGTGAATCCTGGAGTGGAAGTCGATGATAATACTGGGGACGAAGCTGAAGATGAAGACGAACTAGAAGACGAAGACGAGCTAGAAGATGACGACGACGAAGAACTTGTCGATGTGAGGGATGGTACGGAAGCTGAATCCGGAGCCGTTCCATCTGTAATATCGACTGGTTCTGTAGTATTTAATGAATGTGTATTTTCTGTACCAGGGGTAATAGGAGTCGTTGGATCTGTGCTCGGATTTGTTAAACCTAATCCTGTGTTTAGACCGCCAGGGCGTTTCGTATCTTCAGTCTGAGGCTGCGTTGGGGGTGGTGTCTGTGGGGGCAGCGTGGAAGTGCCGGCGTTGAGGTCTGGCGCTTCGTATTTGCCGCCTTTACTGCCTGATGTTTTCTGCTCTGGCGACCAAGGGTTGTACCATTTGGGAGCAGAGCCTAGTGTAGAAACTGTTTGCGTTGCAGAGTCTAATGTCTGGTTAAGCGTCTGAGATAGTAATTTAGGAGCTACGTTTGTAAAATAATCCTTAGTCCGGTCCAGCTTGTCTGCAATCTGTGCGCTGCGGGCTTGAATCGCTTTTCCGAAAAGCTCTTTCATTGGTCCGTCAGTCTTAGATGCTTCAACAATTCGGCCTAATAATTCAATAGCTTTTGGTGATGGGGTTTCTAGGGACGAACCTGTGCAACCTAAAAAGTTTTTTTTTGTGCCTAATAAGCCATCCAAAATTTCGCCAGGTTGAAGTAAGGATCTCGCGTGCGGTTTTTGGACGATCGCAGCAAGTTTATTGATAAAACTGTCGATCTCGGGATTTTGATCGGCAGCTTCCGTCATTACAGTGTTTTCTAAAAGATAGTGCATTAGGCCTGTTTGTAAGAGAGAGAACGACCCATTTTCCTTTTGCAGAGCTTTCATAACCTCGCTAGCAAATTGTCGAATATAAAGGTCATCAGTAATGACATCACCTACGAGGGAGCTAGAATGCTTTGGTCCTGCTTTTGCGACGGGTTTTGCAATCCCAAGGGAAGTCTCAATGGCGCTTACCAGGTCTTTTGTCTTATATACAGGTGACCAGACGAGTGAGCTATTATTGTATACTTGTTGAAAGTAATCTATAGTGGCAATTAAAATTAATGCAGATTTATTACTAGGAAATTGCCTATTGAGTCCACCCAGTTTGGTGGTAGTAAGAGCTTCTCTATCAAATAGTGTTTGTTCTCCAATTGTTGGGCCTGCCGTACAAAGTAATTTGGTAAACGCACTCTGAGAAAAGGTCTTACTCTGAGTCTGATCCCCTTTATGGTAGCTCCGGAAATCTTTTGTCCATCCTATATTGAGTAGGTCTGCATCTCCAGCGTGAGCGGCGGAAACGAGTACTAACGGCGAAAGTAACAATTTTAAAATCGCAATTGAAAAACAAAATCTATTTAACATAATAAATACTACCTTACACTACGTTACTATATCGGCAACGCTGGCCCATTTTCGGGCTCTCCCCCACCGAACCAATTACCAATTCCACCCATTCCAAACGATGGTAATTGAAAATTGCCCAATGACCATCGTGAGGGCGTATTTGAAGGAGGAGGATTCGAACTTGAATTGGAACCTCCAGCACCCGCGCCACCCGCATCTGGACCTGCACCCGCACCCGCGCTACCACCCGCGCCTGCACCACCTAGACCTGATTCTTCATCAACTTGAGGTGGAGGAGGTGTGTGCGGTTCTGGACTTTTCTTTTCTTCTCCGCCATTTTCAAGTATATAGACTGGGGGACCGTACCACCAGTTGCCCAGCGCTGTAGCCCCGGCCCCGAGATAGGAAGCTCCTGTACCTACTAAGGAAGTTCCAGCACCCATCAAGGTAGTGCCGGCACCTAGTGCTGCGTTGCCGAACCCTGTGACAAGTCCTCTTGCTGCGCCCGTCACGGTACTCATTACTCCAGCATTATTACTATCTGGAATTTTTGTTTCTACTTTCAGTTCATTCGAGGCCGATCTTGGAAGAATTCCGTGGTACTCTACTAAATCTGTTTCTAATCTATCTATTACGGAAGGTTCCCTTAGCGTACCTTTTGTTTCTGGTGGGACTAGTTTCCCCAATTCTTGAGCTAGACTATCCAGTCCGGTATCGAATTCATCTATCTGAGTCTTGAATTCTGCTTTCGCTGCTTTTAACTCCGTATTTGCCACATGTAATTGGTCCTTGAAGCCTGCGATTCTATCTCTATTTGTGTTTTCGAGGAGTCTTAATTCTCTTCGAGCTTGAACAAGTTCAATTTCAGCTCTGGCTGTGGTTTGCCTGCAATTCTTACATGTGTAATACCAAGGCGAATACCATTTTGGTACGTTTTCTCCTCGGAGGTATGCTAGTTGCGTCGAAACACGTCTTTGGGCAGCCTCAAGTTCTCTTACGACGGAGCCAAATTCGTGTTTGGCCTGCTTCATAGAATTGTTAGTCAGTCCAATTTTGTTGACGGTGTCATTTAATTTGAGTTCTGCAGTTAGTGCCGTTTGAAATAACGGACTTAGTCCTTGAGTTCTAACACCAGATCTAATTTCCGCTCCTGTTTCTAACAGGTCCATAGCTGTATTGTGAATGGCTTGCTTGGAATGAACTCTAATTTCATCAAGCAGGTCTTTGGCATGTCGTTTAGATTGCTCACAATAGGGCGCAATAGATTGCACAGCATAGGGCTGGTCGAACAACGGTGCCTTAAGATCTTGTCTCTTCAAATCCGGACTTTTCAGTTCATATGAATCTGAACATGCTTTCTTAAGGATTTCGGTGGCAAATACTTCCTGTTGTTCCATGGTGAACGCATGTAGTTTGGTTTTTTCTCCAGGTAAGCACTGCATCGCCTCTATGAGTTTTCGATGCATGTATTTGTCAGACATCTCAATCGCTAAATGCAGCAAGGTTTTTCCATTCTGATCGACTTTATTTGCATATTCGCTAAGCTTAGCTCTCTTCTCGTCGAGTGATGCGAGATTCTTTGCATCAGGTGCAACGTGTACGAACCCCTTCTCGTCGTCGTCTCTCTTATTTTCCCCAACTGCTGCAGATAAGTTTTGAATCTCATAGACTAGCTTCCATAAATCGTCTTCACCTTCTTCGATATCTGTTCCTTTGGGTTTGACGAACTGCAGCATTCTAGCACGTTCGGCATCAGGGAAACGCCTTTCGGCAAGCCTGATAGCATGATCATAGTTTGCCTTATTCCACTCGGCTTCCCCAATATTTCCAGGAGGATGATCAAAAAGACCCTTACTGTCATTGACTTCTGTTTGAATAGTCTTCAAAGGAGTTGTTAGTACGGCAGACATTGCTTGGAGTCTACTTTGTGCAAGGTCTATTGCGGGTTGTTGCTCAAATCTGTTGCCTTTCACATATTTGAAAAAATTTTCCCTTAATGTCTTCTTGGCAGTTTCCAGTCTCTCATCAATATTGAATTCTTTACCGATTCCTGCAGTTTCATAAAAAGTCATGAGAAATTTTACGCGATCCACATCACCTAGTTTGATCGCAAGATCGACGAGAGGTTCTACATTAGCAGCAAAGGTCAGACCGAAACCAACTCTTGGTTCAGGTACTTCCAATAGCTCTCGCATACGTCGCAGTTGGTGCGCCGTGCCTTCGTACGAATTTATAAAATCAAAATTATCGCGTTCGAATGTATATAGTTTTGCAATCCGCTTGAGTGCTTGTTGATTATCTTTACTTGCTTTGATCAGTGCTAAGTATCTACCTGGGATAGAGGTACTTACCTTGTTTGAGTCAATGCCTACCAACCTGTCTTCGATTTGCCTACCGGTGTTCCCGTGGTTAATTTCGGTAACGACGTTTTCAAGAAGTTCAGCTTCATTAAATGCTCCTCGCGCTTCTATCAATCTGTTTGCGTAGGAATTAGAGATATTGAGTTTTCTTAAGACTTTTTTTAGTGTGTCATATTCTGTTTTTTTCCCTGTTAAAGTATAAAAAGCTGTAAGTAACTCTACCCTTTCTACGTCATTCAATTCTTTGGCTAGGGCGAGTAACGAAATTCCAGTCTCTTCAAACTGTCCGTGAATTTCTTCCGATTCCTGTTCCTGCTTTGTTCGTGATGAGCCATCAAACGTGGCCATCAGACTTAGGATTCTGCCGTCTAAGGCATCTCTGTCTAGATGTTCGTCGTCAGCGCTTGTCGCAATCTTAAATAATTTATGAATTGCCATGAAAGCCATAAGATCTCCAGTTCTGATTGCAGCTTCAATTTTATTTAAATAAGATTGGTAAACCTTAACTGTAGGATTAGCAGGATCGACTAAGAGATTCTCTATATCCGATATCTGTTGAGGAATATGTTTTCCAAACTCAAATTCGCTGACTTGCGTTTTGAGAAGTTTTTCCAGCAAACTATGGATCTTTTGTGACGCATCTTTTAACTCGGCACTAGTTGAAGTGCCCGAGAATTTGCTAGCAATATTGATTAGTCGGTCACGTGCAGTTTTTGCCTGGCCTAACTGTATTGCTGCCTTTCTCTGAAGATCTTCACTGATAGATATGTTTTTTAGTTCAAGACTGCGATCACCTTCACCTAGAACACGACCAGCGAAGATTTTTTCAAGTTGCTGTACAGTATCTCTAGCCTTTTTTACTATCTCAGGACGCTTATCTAATAAACCGTAATGGAGATAAAGGCTCAGAAGCTGTCGAATGACTTCGTTTGCTTTCAACAGAAGTTCTGGATCGCTTACAGCTAATTCCCAAGCTTGAGTAATGGCGACTTGCAATAGGTTATTGCCGTCCTCGTCTGTCTGTTCCAGTAGGTGTCTTCTAATAAATACGAAACCTTCCGTATCAACAGGACGTTTCAGACTAGGATCATCGAGGAGCGAAACAACCAGTTCAAATTTTCGTATTAATTTCTGGTTAACCTTCGAATCATATTCTTTTAGTAATTGCGAAGTGATTGCTTTGAAATATTCGTTTTTTCGTTTGTGCTTAGCTTTGAAAGCTTTATATTCTTCAGGGACTTCGGCCTTCTTTCCTTCGGTGCGTTTCCCTAGCTGGTGTGAGACGAAGCCAGAGAAAAGTTGGCCGAAGGAGCTGTTATCCGTTTTACGCTCGGAGCCTGTTGCCTTCGCCCAGGTATCCTTAGTAAATCGTCTGCCCGCATAGACGTATGATTCATAATCGCGTGGATTTTTAAAGTCGTCTCTGGTTAGTGGTATATAATCGAGGCGTTTTTCTTTAAAAGTCTTCTCCTCTTGGAGTCGCTTTAACTCCCCAGATTCTGGTTCCTTAAGTTCTCCTTGTCCTTCAAGAACGCGAATCCGTTCTTCAACCGTTTTCAGTTCTTCTTTTAGCTTTTGGCGAGTTTCCTTGTGTTCTTTTTCAAGTACGCGTTCTCTTAACTCTGAGTGCGTTGCATTCGTCAACTGATAGTAACGATAAAGAGGACGTAGAATGCGAGCTGCTTTGACATATCCTTTTTCATAAGCGAGCCGAAGTAAGTCACGGCCTTGCGCATCTGTTTTTTTCAATTCTTTGCTGCTGAGAATGTCTGCGCCTTTATGATCGATATCGAACACCAGTAGCTTTGGTAGAAATTTAGTTACCCAAACATCTGGTATAATGTCATTCCACTCCATCCATTTTGTTTTTTCACTAGCCTTCACAGAAACATGGCCAGCCTCAATATTTTCAAGAAGTCGTAGTAAGTCGTTTTCAATCGGATCACTACTCATTTCATACGAGAATCTATCTGGTGTCTGAGGTTGCACTGGGGCAACAACATGTTTTTCTTCTCGTTCCTTTTCTTCTTTTGTGTCTTCGTCTACAGACTCAATTGCTTCAAGGAGGTTGTATTTGTTTTTGATCGCGGCTTCTCGTTTTTGCTCATTACCGTCTAGGTTTGTTCTTTTTACTTTTTCACCGAGAAACGAAAGTTCTTTCAGTTCATTAATTTGTGCGTTCAGTCCGTCTTTTACCGCTTGCGGCACCTTGCGCTTCTTGAGGTACTTTCCTAAGCTCAATCCTGTTTTAATTCCTGTTTCATACAGAGCGGTAAGAGTAGCAGGATTTACGTTGTTTCTGAGGAAATTGAGTAAGGCAAGAGCTAGGTAGTAATCGCCTTGTTGGCAGGCTTTTTCAAATTCCTGAGTCAGGCCATCGACGATCTGCTTGTTTTTCCTTAATGGGTGAAGTTCCTTCAGTCGAGTGATCGACGTAAAAGGCATATTCTCTGGATCATATTTATATTCTGATACATAGCCTGGCCCGTTGCTGCGATTAAAGAAATCTAAGTGATTTTGAGCAGCAGCTGGGGTGGCTTCTTCTTTTGCTGCCGCCATCAGAATACTGAGTTTGTGATTTGCGTGAGCCTTTGGATTCATCAAAGTTTCTACATCGCGCTTGAGATCGGAATCACTCTTCTTAATGGGGTCTTTCTGGTCGAGAACCCTAAAAAGTCTTTCAATCTCAGCTTTTTCACTAAAGAGATCCCTGTAAACTTGTGCGAGATCTGCCGCTGTCTGGCCACTTCCAAACCAGCTATTTCCGGTTCTTTCGCCCAGATAACCTAGAGCTTTGTAGAATGGCAGTAGATTGCTTACGACGTTTAATTTGCCCTGTTTTACTGCGATTTGAAGAAGATTGTAGCCATTTCTGTCTTTTTTCAGAAGCATTTTTGTGGAGATCATGCCGGGTTTTTTGCCTTTGCCATCACCCGGAACAGGTACGCCTAATCTTTCTTTGCCCGCAAAACGAGTTGCATCGTACTGAACCTTATCTAATCGATCGATCCAGGACTGAAATCGAGGATCTGTTGGGAAATCGAGTGATCCTTTGTCTTCTTCTTCTTTTTCTTCTACTCTTGTCTCAGTTTTTCTTTTCTTGGTTTCTGTTGAATCTAAATTTGTGTCGTCGGTATTGGTGCCTGTGCCCGGAAGTACTACTTCCCATCCGTCTTCATCCTCTACTCTACCGGGAGGTCGAGCAGGAGGCTCTGTAGGCCCAGGTCCTTTAATTTCTATTGTTATTTGGGGTTCTGTTTCTATTTCTACGTCTGTGGTTGGACTTGGTGCAGGTTTGGATAACTTCTTTGGAACGGTGCAGGTGCGGAGTTTTTTATCCTCTAATTCCTTACGGAAATCTTTTATTATTTGCTCAGCACGTGAATTTTTTAACTGATTAGCTACATCTTCCAGT
Source organism: Deltaproteobacteria bacterium (assembly GCA_013286765.1). The sequence continues at coordinate 6,216 of JABDFB010000025.1, read as the reverse complement.
TTGCTGTCCAGGTTGTTTTTTGCTCGTCTTGCATTGTCTGCCATAGAATAGGCAAGAAGACCATCTGTTAAGGCTTGTTTTGCTTTCTGTTTTCCAGCATCTATTAAGGCTTGTTTTGCTTTCTTTTTTCTAGCAACATCTTCCTTTACGCTTTGCTGAAAGACAGTAGCAAGTAATTGCAAACGAGTATCTGCTTTTATTTTATCTTCATCACTTTTTATCGGTCTATAATCCAGTTTGCCTAGTAAATGTCCTTCTTCTCGCGATGGTCTAACTGGGAGGCTCATATTTTCGGGTATACTTCCTAACTCGATACCAGCCTTAAGAATATCGAAAGCGAGATTTTCAAGACTTGTAAACTCCGCAGGTGTCAAGTTTTGAGCGGCGTCCAAGTTCCCTAGCATGTAGGTCTTTAAAGTTGCGCAATCACCAGCAAGTTTGGGGCTTGGTTGAAGATCCATGCCTTCCACTAGTACACATCGACTATATGTAATAAAACGTTCTCTGCCGATCAATTGAAAAACTTCGTGATTTTGCAATGTCTGCTGTTGTGCAACCATACCCCTGTCGAATGCTTCAGTGAAGCTGCTCAGGATTGTTGGCAAGGTAAGTTTAGTTTTAGAAGCTTTAGAAGTAAGGAAAAGATCTTTTACAATTCTCTGTTGCCTTTCACGTTTCTGTGTAGCTGCATCTGCAAGATTACCTGGATTTGGACCCTTGAAGACTTTAAATCCTTCATATAGAGATCTCAGTCCAATCATTCTTAAATCATGCAGCTGATGTTCTCCAGCTCTTATTGGGGGTTGATCGAATAGAACAACGGGTAGGCTGATGCTTGGCGGTGTTTGCAAGTAGTCGTGAAGTCTTTCAAGAAATTCCATAGGCAAATTCAACAATACACGGTCTATGCTAGGAGGGGTTTCTTGCAACATTGCTGCGTATTCATTTACTACATTTACCTGTTCTTGGACGTAGATTGCGGCGTTTCTAATTCCATTTATCAGATTTAACGGATTTAAAAGATTCCCGTTTTCTATTGGTTCAGCTATCGCGTGTCTGTTCTTTATTGCCTGATAATCATTGATCAGTTTAATAGTTTTCTCAACTTTTTCAGAAGTAATATCTTGGAGCTTTAGTTCTTCTTTTTGTGTATGCAATAAAGATAGGAGGTCATTAGGAAGATAGGCCAAAACACTCTCTGCGACAGGGGGAACGGCATGTCGTAATGGATTGAGACTCTCATTACCACCTTTGGAATTCCTTGCTACTACGTCATTGATACTAATCGCATCAATTGCAATAGGCTGTACAAGGGGCCACAATTCATTTCTATCTCGAAGTCTCTCTAAATCTTCTAATGGTAGTGCAGCTAAAATATTTCTTGCAGTCGGAGGGTCAGACTTGAGAATCGTTTCCACGGCTGCCTTGTTATCCCGAATTTCTCGGACGATGTTAACTACGTCCGCTCTTGAAACTATAATTCCGAATGGGATCTGAGGGTCAGCAGCCACCTTCTCCTGAAGAGCTTGAGCCTCCGCTCCATTATTAGACCGGTCAAGGGATATAACAGGAACTGGAATTTCTACACCTGTGAATTCAAGGCGGTCTTTTCCCTCTTCTATCGGTAAGAAACCATATTCTATTTGTCCATCTTTCAATCGAAAAATAGGGTTTTCGGTTTTGACATCTGCGAGCGAACTCTTTTGATGGTATCTTTCTTGAGATTCTTGGCGATGGGATTCTAGAAGTAACTTCAATGCTTCTATGTCGCCGTCCAAATCCATTCCGAGAATCATTTCTCTTACATTTGCGCGGCTATACAGATTTAGGAGATCCAATGCAAATTTCTTTCGATCTCGCGATGATGCTTTTGTACGACTCTTATCCTTGGGGTAGGGCCTCATTAACGTAGCATCTAAAAATAGATTACAGCTAAGTTTTTTTCTAATAAGTGCAAAGGCTTCGGGATTAGTCTTTATGGTTTGTTCAACAAGGGCAGCAAATGTTCTAACGTCGTCTCCAAAACTTTTATAAACTCTTCCCAAGACTTCTTCCCTAACGTGCTTCAGGGTTGCCATATCTTGTGGGCTTTGTGGGTGGTTTTGTGGATGAAGAGCTTTATGGCATTCGGCTCCAAGTTTCTGTTTTGCTGGGTCGGTGGATGATCGTAAAAGTTCATCATATACTTCGTCGGGTACAGTCCCGATCAGGACAGGCTCAAGGTTATCATACAAAGTTTTAGCAGTGACTTGCTCAGGTTTTTCCACATTAGCGAAGAACAACCAGAGATTAGTGAGAAATGGCTGCACTTGGCTTTTATCGGTAATGCGAATGATTGTGTTTGTGAATAAGGGGTCCTCAAAGACTTTGCGGATAGTGGCGTCAGCGTTGGGAGCTTTTCTTAAGTTCTCATTGAATTCCTCGCAACCCATTGCTGTGAGGGAGTCATCTATCGCTCCCTTCTCGTCTCTGAACGCAGTATTGAACCAGGTTGAATGAGCTGGACTCCAGGAAGCTTTCTCTTCAGCAGCGTGTGCAGAAGTGATTGCCGGACATACAAACAGAATACTCAAAATACTAATAAAATACTTATTCATAGCCTACCTTGGTACTTATAGATCTAAACTTAAAAGCTTTCGGAATATACCGTATCGGTGTAAAAAAGTCCAGTAGGAAGGCCTGAGTTGGTTCATTTATGACGTTTTTTGTCTGTTTTTGACCTAACGGTTTGGCGGGATATTCAAATTAAACTAACCTAGTTTTGGATTCGATACTCTTGTCTAGTATTTTAGTTGTTATTTAACGAAAGTACGGTGGTTGTGCGGGACTCGTATGTATCCTGTAACTACCCTGGGTTTCCGTGGGTTGGGTAGCCCGAAAGTTATTTCAGCCTTCTTTTTCTCAATTCCTTTATTACGTTACTAAACTTTATAAATTTATAATTCAGAAGAACAAGTAGATGAAAGACTAGATCCGCAGCTTCGTTCGTCAGGGCTTCGGCGTCGTCGTTTTTTGCTGCAATAACGGTTTCTACAGCCTCTTCTCCGACTTTTTGGGCGATTCGGTCTAAGCCTTTCTCCGCAAGCCGGTGGACGTAAGAGTTCTCGTTCACAAAAGAAGTTTGGTGACCTTCTTGGGTAGGGCTCTCGGAAGGGTTCTCTGAACTGCCAAGGCGCTGGCGAATGATAGTCTCGAGAGTCCCCAGGAATGCAAAAGTCTCATCATAATATTCAGGGGAATAGTTAGTGGTGCCGGCGCCCGCGCCAGAGTCGGAAGATGAATATTCAGAGGTGGCCGAGGTTTTTTGGTCAAAGCAGGAGCGTGTTTGACGATGACAGGTGGGGCCGGTAGGGTTGACACGAATCAATAAAGTGTCGCTGTCGCAGTCAGGTTCGATAGTCACTACGCTTAGACTATTCCCCGATGTTTCGCCTTTTTTCCAGAGGGATTGTCGAGATCGACTATAGAAGGTAACTTTGCCTGTGCTTCGAGTGAGCTCTAGGGATTCGGAGTTCATATAGCCGAGCATTAAAACTTCTTTTGTTTTGTAGTCTTGAATGATTACTGGAATGAGGCCGTCATTCTTTTTCCAATTTAGTTTTCTGTCTAGGTCTGAGTTTGCTTCAAAATTTGTTTTAGAATTCGCATTCACATCTATTTCTGCGTCTCTATTCATAGTTCCACCTTCTTCTAAGTGCCGGCATTGTACCTAATCGGAATTCCGAGTTGAGCAAGTTCTTCTTTGAGTGCGGGAATTTGTAGAGTTCCGCTGTGGAATGCCCGTGCTCCCAGAGCGCCATCAACCTGGGCTTCACGAAAAACCTCTGCAAAATGGTAAGCTGTTCGAGCGCCACCAGAGGCAATCAAAGGAATGGTGAGGGTCTCTCTAGCGAGCCGGAGTTGCTGAATATCGTAGCCGTTTCCAGTTCCGTCGCGGTTCATGCAGTTGAGGACCACTTCGCCGGCGCCTCGATCTTCAACTTCTTTTAGCCAGTCTAGAGTTTTCCTACGGGTGTTAGTAAGTGTACTGGCGCGTCCTGTGTATGCACAGACTTCATAGAAAACGTTTTCTTCGAGAAGCGGGTCAGTATTTTCTGTTAGGCGTGAGTCTACACCTACAACAACGCACTGTTGCCCGAATTTCCGAGCGAGTTCTGTGATCAACGCGGGATTTTCTAAGGCGGGTGTATTGATAGAAATCTTGTCTGCGCCAGCGCCAAGAATTTCAGCTGCGTCCTCCGCACTACGAATTCCACCGGCTACACAAAAAGGAATATTCAAAATACGAGCGATTTTTGTGACCCAGTCTCTGGAAACGCGCCGTCGGTCAGTACTGGCGGTGATGTCATAGAAGACAAGCTCATCGGCACTTGTGTCGCGATAGCGGATAGCTAGATCTTCAATAGGGCCCACGATTTCATGATCCTTGAACTGGGTTCCTTTAACTACCAAACCGTCTCGAACATCCAGACAAGCGATGATTCTCTTCGCTAGCATAGTTGCGTTGCCTCCATTGGAATAACGATCTGGCCTTCGTAAAGGGCGCGACCCACAATCGCAGAGTGACAACCGATGCTTTCCAGTTGTTGGAGATCTTCTGTGTTTCTAATTCCGCCGGATGCTTGAAATTCGATTTCCGGAAAACCAGTGATCAAGGTTCGGTAGAGATCGAAGTTAGGACCGGTCATCATGCCATCTCGTCCAATGTCGGTGCAAAGAATACGAGAAACATTTCCTTTAATATAAGTAAATAGCAAATCTTGAATACTCGTATTGTGGGATTGACGCCAACCCTGTGTTGCAACCTGAGTATAGCCGGATGAACTTACGAAAACATCGAGCGCTAGAGTAATCCTATCTGGACCAAATTCTCGGATGAGATCGAGGGTGAGAGGCGGTTGAGACACGGCAATGCTTCCTAAAACAACACGATCGATTCCGAGATTGAGAAGTTGGCGAATATCTTCAGAGGAGCGGATGCCACCCCCGTACTGAATTTTTAAGGAGGTTTGTGCAATGAGCTCGGTGACCAGGGTTCTCTGTCTGTGGAGTGGGTTTTTTGCGCCAGACAAATCTACTAAATGAAGATATTTTGCGCCAGAGTTTTCCAAGATTTGAATTATCTGATGAGGACTATCGGAATAAACCGTCTTTTCTTCAAACTGGCCTTTTTTAAGGCGAACACATTGACCTTCAAGTAGGTCTAAAGCTGGGTAAATTTGCATAAATTATTACTCCTTTTCTGACCAAATTCGAGGAAAGACTTCTGTTCCGAAATTGACGAAACTTCCAAGAAATTTCGAAGGACTATTTCACCGTACTTGCCCGAACGTTCCGGATGAAATTGGGTCCCAAACCAATTCGAATTCTCAATAGCTGCCGGAATCGGCTCACCATAGCGAGTGACGGCTTTGGTTTCAAAACCCATGGGCACTCTGTACGAATGCACAAAGTAGAAATAGGTATCGAGAGGAATATTCTTCAAGAGCTGGGATGATCCGATTTGACTAACTTGGTTCCAACCCATATGGGGAATAGGTAGATCTTGGGTTTTCTTTATGCGTGTAACTTTTCCAGAAAAAATTCCAAGGCAGGAGGCGTCACCTTCCTCGGAATTGTCGTAGAAGGCTTGCATTCCCAGACAAATTCCCAAAACGGGTTGGGTGAGACTTCGCAAACAGTCTTGAATTTCCAATTTGTGAATAGTACTCATCAGCGCCGCCGCCGTGCCAACGCCAGGAATAATTATTCGGCTCGCTCGAACCAGATCACTGGGATCGTTGGTCAGTACGGGTGTCAGGACAGGTCTTAGGCCCTTGCAATCCAAAACCCGCTCGAGTGCGCACAGGACCGACATGGAATTAGCTAAGCCCGTATCCAGTACGCAAATCATAATATTCCCTTAGTTGAAGGGGCCTGAGCCACTTGGGCCGATGATGACGCCGAGGTAAGCGAAATCGCAGAGCGGAGGCTTCGACCTACCGCTTTGAAGGCGGATTCGATTTGGTGGTGGGTATTATCGCCGATTAATGTAATATGCAGGTTAGCTCCTAGACCATCTGCAAAGCTTCTAAAAAAATGCGGAATCATTTCGGTTGCGAGTCCACTGATAGATTCGCGAGTGAATTTTCCATCAAATTTTAAGTAGCTTCGCCCCGAAAGATCAACTGCTACCTGCGCCGAGGCGTCATCCATCGGGAGATAAAATCCGAATCG
>JABDFB010000024.1 GCA_013286765.1 Deltaproteobacteria bacterium | reverse complement strand
CCCAATTAGTCTTAGGCTCATTTAGAAGGACTGGAGATACCGATTCGTAAGGCGAACATAGTTTTTAACACGGGTTTTGGAGCACTCTGCGGTCTTCTGTTATTGAGCGGGTGTAGTGTGGACAGCGCTAAGAATCATTACATCTTGGCGGAAAAACTCTGGAGCGATAAGAATTACGAAGCTTCGGTCAAAGAGTTTGAACGGGTCATATCGAAAGAAAACTCCGGGAAACTCGGAATTCAGGCTCTTTATAGAGCGGCCATGACACAAGCGTTATTCTTAGCTCAATATCCAGAGGCTATTAAAAAATTTGAGAATTTCGTTCAGAGGACTAATGATCCCCAACTTGCTTGGGAGGCCAAGCTCCAGATAGGCGATTTGCTATTTTCTAAATTAGAACGCTATCAGAACACTATTGAACACTACAGGACCTTACTAAAAGAGAAGCCTGAAGCCGTAGAAACACCCGAATTTAGGTATCGCATAGCTAAGAGCCAATTCTATCTCTTGCGCTTTCAAGAGGCGATTGATTCGTTTCAACAACTCAGAAATTTTTATCCAAAGTCGTCTTGGTCTGAAAAAGCGAGCTTCGAATTGGGAGATACTTACTTAACCTGGGGGGAACAGGAACAAGCCAGCGGAAATAAAACAGACAAAACTCTGTTGACCTCAATCAAGGTTTTCGAGAGCTTTTTAAAGGAATATCCCAATAGTAGCTTAGTACCGCAGGCTCGCTTTGGAATAGCTTCATCTCTAGAAACGCTGGACCGTTTAGATGAAGCCCTTCAAATTTATCAATCCCTTAAAGGGAACTACATTGATCCTAGAGTAATCGAGATTAAACTGCATCGGATCACTGAGCGAATAAATCACAAAAAGAGAAATAAGAGCTGAAATAGGAAATAGAAGAAATCCCCTGCACTACCGCACAGAGGATTTCCTTTGAATTTCTCTAGCTAGCCTGCCAGCATATCTGGCGGCCAATTTAGAACTTCTATTAGATCTTTGTGAACGCAATAACGAAAGCGTAAAGTACCAATGACTCAATCAGCGCCAAGCCGATAATCATTGGAACAAAAATCTTACCTTGAGCAGCTGGATTTCGGGCAATGCCTTCCAATGCTGCTGAAGCGGTACGACCTTGCCCCAAGGATCCACCGAAAGCGGCTAATCCGATTGCTAGAGCTGCACCCAGGGATCGATAAGGATCACCACTTTTTGCTTCTTCCTCTGCAAAGGCCAGAGCTGGCGTTAATGTCATTACAAGAGTTCCCATAAGGAAAAGTATCCTGCTAAACTTCATGTTAAATTCCATCCTTTCTTCACTTTAATGGTCATGAGACGTCGACAGGGAAATATAGACCATCGTCATCAGACAGAAAACGAAGGCCTGAATAAAGGCTACAAACACTCCTAGGCCATAAAATATGACCGGGAGGAGGTAAGGAACCAATCCGCTAAAAACACCTAAAACAATATGGTCACCCATAATGTTTCCCCTCAATCGGAGTGCGAGGGATAGGGGTCTGAAAATGTGAGATGCGAGTTCAATAATCAGCATCAAGGGCGCCAACCATAGAATAGGACCCATGAAGTGCTTCAAATACCCAAGACCATGGGCTTTGAAACCCGCATAGTTGTAATAAAGGAATACAAAAGCTCCTAAAGCTAAGGTGGTGTTTAAATTTGCAGTTGGAGCTTGAAAAACTGGAATAAGTCCGATGAGGTTTGCACTCAGGATAAAGATGAATAGCGTTCCAATGACCGGATAATAGATGGGAGTATCGTGATGGCCAATCACCGATTCCGTCATTTTGTAGAGACTTTCGGCGATAATTTCAAAAAAGTTTCGATAAGTGAGGTTCGGCTCCGGAATAAGGCCTTTATCTCTTTGATTCATTCGAGCCATAAGGCGATTTCTCGCAACCCAAGTAGTAATAATCAGGATAATACTAACCAACGCACTCATAGCGACGTGCGTAGGCAGCTCCTTCAATACGGGTATATGGGACAACAAATTAAAGCCATGCTCTTCGTGCACGATTTACTCTTCCTTATATTAAAATCTAGACTTTCCTCTTCTAATAGGTTTGGAGCAGATTTTCAACACTTAGTCTTATCTAAACGCTTTTAGAGGCCTCAAATATCGTTTTTTGTCACTATATAGACCTGATAAAAAGCAAGGCCTAGGCCTAGCATACTGGTGAGAAGAAGCACCCACCAAGGCGCTCCCTGCTTGGCCCAGAGATAATAACCAATGGCGACCCCTACCCCTGTATAACCAACAAGATCGGTCAGGACTACGAAAAATAGCCCTAGGCTTTTAAGAGCGTTCTTTTGAGAAGATGGGTTTTTTTCGGGCTCTTGTTCCACTCAAATCCCCTTTTTCATCCGGACTACTTGTCTTTAAGGTAGGACTTCAGAAACTGCCCAGTATGGCTATTTTGAATCGCTGAAATTTCTTCAGGTGTTCCGGAAGCGACAATTCGACCCCCGCTTTTGCCCCCGTCTGGGCCTAGATCAATAATGTGATCGGCTACTTTAATAATATCCAGATTGTGCTCAATTACGATCACGGTATTTCCTTGATCGACCAAGGCCTGCAAAATGGCTACTAATTTATTAACATCGTCGAAATGCAGCCCAGTCGACGGTTCGTCCAGGATATAGACGGTTCGTCCCGTACTCCGTTTAGATAATTCCTTTGATAATTTGATTCGCTGAGCTTCCCCGCCCGAAAGAGTGGTGGCGCTCTGACCTAGTTTGAGATAGCCCAGGCCGACGTCGTTCAGAATTTTTAACTTTATTTTAATAAAAGGGATCGCATCAAAAAAGGAATAAGCTTCGGTCGCGGTCATTTCGAGGGCCTCGGCAATATTCTTCCCTTTATATCGAATTTCTAGGGTCTCTCGATTATAGCGTTTGCCCCGACAAACATCGCATTGGACAAAAACGTCGGGTAGAAAGTGCATTTCAACCTTCATCACCCCATCGCCTTCACAAGCTTCACAACGTCCACCTTTTACGTTAAACGAAAATCGGCCCGGTCCATACCCTCTGACCTGGGCGTCCGGAAGCCGAGAGTAAAGGTCTCTGATCAGGCCAAAAAGCCCAGTATAAGTGGCTGGATTAGAGCGTGGCGTTTTTCCGATAGGACTTTGGTCAATATCAATGACTTTGTCGATGTGGTTTAGGCCGTTAACCTTGCGGACATGTAGATTTTCGTATTTTACTTTATAGAGATACTGAACCAATAATCGGTAGAGGGTATCGATAATAAGTGTACTCTTGCCGCTGCCTGAAACGCCGGTGACGCAAGTGAAAACGCCGAGAGGAAAATTTACATCGATATTTTTCAGATTGTTCATGCCGGCGCCTTCAATCTGAATCGCTCTTTCGCTTTGCCAAGGTCGCCGCACTTGAGGGATTCGAATTTTTAAATCTCCTCGAAGATAACGACCCGTTAGGCTTTTTTGCGATTTTTTAATATCATGAACAGTTCCAGCAGATACGACGTTGCCCCCTCGTGAGCCCGCGCCGGGGCCCAGATCAATGACCCAGTCGGCCCGTTCAATGGTATCACGATCGTGTTCGACGACGAGGACTGTATTTCCTAAATCGCGAAGGCGGGTCAGCGTCGCAATGAGCTTTTCATTATCGCGTTGGTGCAAGCCGATGCTCGGCTCATCCAGAACATAAATCACGCCTACTAAAGAGCTACCAATCTGTGTTGCTAATCTTATGCGCTGAGCTTCTCCGCCTGAAAGGGTTTGGGCGGAGCGACCTAAATTCAAATAGCCTACACCGACTTGATTCAAAAATTGAAGTCGATCTCGAATTTCCTTTAAAATGCGATCGGCGATCAGTAGTTCTCGGGTGGATAATTGAATTTTCGCAAAATAGTCTGCGAGATCAGAGACGGAGAGCAGACAGAGTTCCGTAATATTCTTGTCCGCTAACTTAAATTGCAAACTCTCTTTTCGTAAACGCGCGCCCAAACATTCGGGACAGGGTAGTGTTTCTGGCGTAATTTCCTGCGGGACAATATCAGTCTTTGGTCCAGCCTCGGAGGCTGTTTCCTCTTCTTTAATTTTGCTTTCTGCCTTTATATCGATGCCCAATCCGTCACATTTAGGGCAGGCCCCCATAGGACTATTGAAAGAAAATGTTCTAGGTTCAGGCTCGGGATAACTAATTTGGCAGTCGGGGCATGCAAACTTTTCGGACATCAGCGTTTCCGTTTTTTGGGACCCGTCTAGTGTTTCCAGTACAAGAGTACCGTTGCCGAGTTTGAGAGCCAGTTCGACCGATTCACTAATGCGAGTGGTTAGCTGGCCCAGGTCGCCGCGAATGATCAATCGGTCCACGTAAACGTCGATTTCATGTTTTTTGTTTTTATCTAAGGAAATCTCATCCGAGAGGTCGTAAATTTCTCTATCAATACGGACCCGAACAAATCCTTTTTGCCGTAGCTGGTGCAACTCTTTTTGATACTCACCTTTTCTGCCCCTAACTATCGGTGCAAGAATGGAAAGACGCGTTCCTTCCCGAAGCGCAAGTATATAGTCTACAATTTGCTGGGGACTTTGAGTTCGAATCGGTTTCGTGCAGTTCCAGCAGTAGGGCTTGCCGATTCTAGAAAAAAGAAGTCTTAAATAATCGTAGACCTCTGTTACCGTGCCGACAGTTGATCGTGGGTTATAACTGGTCGTTCGTTGTTCAATAGAAATGGTAGGGCTGAGGCCGCTAATCGATTCGACTTCCGGTTTACCAAGCTGCTCTAAGAACTGGCGAGCATAAGCAGAGAGACTTTCAACGTAACGGCGTTGCCCTTCGGCGTAAATCGTATCGAACGCAAGCGAAGACTTACCCGAGCCTGAAGGTCCGGTGATGACAACGAAACGATCCCTCGGAATAACGACATCAATATTCTTTAAATTATGGACCCGTGCCCCTCGTATGACGATAGCTTCATCATGCTTGTTTAAGGTTTTAACCTGTTTGTTTCCTGCTGATAAGTTCACTTCAATTCACTTACGATTTATATCGATTCATATTAGGCTGCCTCTTCTGAAGGTACCGTGATCGGAGCATGACCGATAGCTTTAGCGCCGGCAACTAAAGAATCAACAAAAATTTGCCGAATTTCTTTTAGTTTATTCTGTGAAGCAGCCTCGAACCGCAAAACAAGGGCCGGCTGGGTATTAGAAGCGCGCACCAAACCCCATCCATCGCCAAAGTCGACTCTAATTCCATCAATATCGTTTATCTTAAACTTGGAATTCGAAAAACTTCTTTTGACTTCCTCCACGAGCTTAAATTTCTTCTCATCTTCGCAATCGACGCGAATTTCAGGGGTGGAATACGTTGGAGGCAAATCTGAAAGCATGGAGGACAGAGGTTCACTTGATTGAGATAAAATTTCGAAAACTCTTAACCCCGCATAGATAGCGTCGTCATAGCCGAAATACCGGTCCGCAAAGAAGATATGTCCGGACATTTCGCCAGCCAGAGCCGCGCTAGTTTCTTTCATCTTCGATTTAATCAGAGAGTGCCCAGTTTTCCACATAATGGGATTGCCGCCTTTTGCCGCAATATCTTGATAGAGGCGGTTACTTGATTTTACTTCTGAGATGATTGTGGCGCCCGGCTTTTCTTTTAGAATGGATCTAGAAAACAAAACCATGATCTCATCGCCGAAAAGAATCTTTCCCTTTTCATCGACGACACCGATGCGATCGGAATCGCCGTCAAAGGCGATGCCCAGATCTGCTTTTTCCTTAAGAACAGTCTTGACGAGATCTTTTAAGTTTTCGGGAACTGTTGGGTCAGGGTGGTGATTAGGAAACCTGCCATCCATATCACAATAAAGGGGTATGACTTGAGCTCCTAGTCGCTTGAATAATTCTGGAGCAACCGTACTCGCTGTACCGTTACCAGCATCCAAGACGATCCTCTTTGGATCTCTGATTTTGGCGTGGTTAACAAGGTACTCAATATACTTTGGAATAATTGGATAATTTCTAACGTCGCCGGGAGCGGTTTTTTCCGTTCCATCGGAGCGACTGAGATCTTCCATAATTTTGCGAACTTCTTGAATCTTTGACCCGTGAATAGTTTCTCGGCCTACGCAAATTTTAAATCCGTTATAGTCCGCTGTATTATGCGAGCCCGTGATCATAATCCCGCCATCCAAGTCTAAATGGAAGAGACTGTAATAAGAAAGCGGCGTAGGGCAGATCCCGAGATTGACAACGTCTATGCCACTGGCGGTGAGGCCAGCAATCAACGCATTTGAGTAAGCGTCGCTGGTCAGCCGACAGTCTCGTCCCACCGAGACTGTCAAGTTTCTACGTCCGGCAACTGGCTTTCTGCCTTCAATCAACCTTGCGTAAGCCATTCCTAGATATCTGGCAAATTCGGAGGACAATTGTTTTTCTGCAATCCCTCGGATGTCATATTCTCGAAAGATGGTCGGGTGAATCTCAAGTCGCATAAAAAGTCCTTTGTTTCAGAGTCTCTCTTTAGGGCCAACATTCAATATGCTGCCCCTGGTGCCTATTTTCCTAGTTTTTTACTTACGACCTTAATTACCTATTCGAGAGCTCTTTTACCACAGACTGTCCCGCGTAGTGAATAAAAGAGACCTGCCTTTGACGCTCTTGCCAGAGCGAGATTTGATGCTGAAACTCTGAAACGGCAAGTCGATTTCTGATGTCGTCTTTCATTTTATTCAGTCGGTCAGAGTCGGCTGATTTCAAATCTAATAATTTTAGAATATAAATTCGGCCATCGCTTTCAAACGGGCTGCTAATATGCCCAATTCGAAGATCTTTTAGTTGCTTTTTAAAAGAGGGTAACATCTGATCTTCCGTAAAAATCCCTAGCTCTCCGCCATTTTTTGCTGAGTCGTGATCACTGACACGTTTGGCTACTTCTTCAAAAGGTTCACCATTTTTGATGTCAGCGACAGCTCGATCGATCACTTGGTATGCGCCCTTTGTATTTTTGTAGCTACTGAGCGCAACAGAGATGATTTGGAGGTGAAACGAGCGCCCAGCATCATTGTTGCGGTCTGCCATATTATAAAAGTAATTTTTGATATCTGTATCAGAGATACTCACCTTTGGTCGAATTTCGCGACCAATTAGATTTTGTTTGCTGGCACTAATTCGAATCAACTCAAAGTAGTCGTCAAAATCAAAACCCTGATCTTTCAAAGCGTTTCTCAGCGTTGCTCGATCGATATGATTATTATTCTGAATATTGTTAATTTCCTGTTCGACTTCTGCATCCGACACCGGAAATTGCTGGGTAATCAGCAGTTCGTTGATCAAGAACTCCCGGATCTCCGCATCGGTATTCGGAATTTTTCGATCGACAATGGTGCCGGAGAGCAGTGGGTCTAGCTGAACGCGCAATTTTTGCAATTTCCGAAAACGCGCAATGTCGGACCCGAGAACTATAGAGGAGTTAACCGAGGCTTCTAGGCGATCTAGGGTTCTCCCATGGGTTATTTTGACGGGCGCCGCGCCTGTGGTAGGTTTCTTGGCCAGCGATTTTTTTTCGGGTTCGGGCGGTCGAACATCAGATTTGGCCGGTTCGACTGGTGCGGTCTCTCCGAAGGCGATCTGCGGCAGCGCAGCAGCCATTAGAAAAGTGAGTAAGCTCGGACTAAGTAGATTTAAAGAGGAGATTCGGTGCATCCCTCCCTTCTGACATATTGGGTTCTGGTGAGTCAAGCGTTGGACGAAGTATCTGATCTTCACCAAAAATCCAGTAATTGCGGGGGGGTACGGCCTAGGATCAGGTTTTCTGTAGTAATTATGAAGCAAACGAACTCATAGCTCCGATCGAAAAACTTTGTTCATTCATATGCTCTAGCTCCTGTAGCAGGGCGTTAAAAACCGGTGACCAATTCAAATTTATTTGGTAGTCTGCTCGACCCAAAAAACTAGAAAAAAGGGGGCGTAGTGTAAGGCTAGTTAAATTTCCCCTTAACTATCAGTTTTGAAATCTAATTATAAGGAGTGCAGAAGATGGAACTAACAGCTATTGAGATCGGACAACGCATTCACAAACTTCGGGACCAGGACGTGATTCTGGACTACGATTTAGCGAATTTTTATACAATTGAGACGAAGTATTTGAAACGTGCCGTTAGAAGGAACTTGGACAGATTTCCCAATGATTTCATGTTCGAATTGACCCGAGATGAGTTGACTTTGCTGAGGTACCAAATTGGCACCTCAAAATATTTTGATGTGCTGAGTAATACTAGATACCTTCCTCTGGCCTTTACGGAACTGGGAGTGTCGATGCTTTCAGGTCTTTTGACTAGCCCAAAAGCTATAGAGATCAATATTGCCATTATGCGGGCATTTGTACAGCTGCGTCATGCTTTGAAAAATCCAATCGCCAAAAATGAAGTGGAGATAGACAGTCGACTTAGAGTCGTGGAAGAGAAAACGGATGTGATTTCCGAACTCGAAAGGAAGATCAATCTCCTTCTGATGCGCAGTGAGCAGCAGATCTCTTCGATGATCGACGTTGGGAAAATAAAAAAAGTTGTGACTTTAGGCAAGGGATCCGATTCTCGTGTCATGGGCAAACGATCCGATTCTCGGATCGATGATATCCAGCGACTCGTCGCCGAGTACTACGGCTTGCACTCGAAAGATCTTGAATCACGAAGTCGAAAAAAGTTTGCAGTACTTCCAAGACAGATCGCAATGTATCTGATTCGTAAACATATTGGACTCAGTTTACGAGAAATTGGAAATCTATTTGGCAAAAAAGATCATACAACTGTTTTACATGCCCAGCGAACTATTGGAAACGCTGCAAAACAGAACAGAAAGTTCATTGAAGCTTTGGAGGATATAGAACGGCAGTTGCTAGGGTAGGACACCGGAAATGCAATTTAAAAATTCTTCACCCTATTCAAAAATTCCTCTAGCGAAAAAACCAATTCAGAAAATGCCGAAGTCTTAAGCGTCGCGACAAGCTTGGAGTCAGGGGTGAGTTGGTATAGGTCCGGCCGACTGGTAACTAGCCCAATAATTTTTGAAGTATCGAGTTTGCTATTCTGTCCAGCGACGAGGGAGACTTTTTCAGTGCCTACAGTGATGGTACTAATTCCCATTTGTTTCAGAACCTGTTTCAATCTAATCATCCAAAGGACGTTCTGGGCTTCGGGCGGGAGTTGGCCGAAGCGATCTTTCATTTCTTCTTCAATCATCATTAAGTCAGCATAGTTTTCGGCCGCCGAGAGTCTCCGATAGAAAGAAAGGCGGAGGTGAACATTGGGAATATATTCCTCGCTAAGAAAAGTCGGGAAGGGAACTTTGATTTCGGGCTCTGCGCTTTTTTCTTCCGGCTTGACGGCAGCCGCATCTCTGCTTTGAGTTTCATTGATCGCTTCTTCCAGAAGCTGCGTGTACAGATCAAATCCTACCGCATTAATACTTCCAGATTGTTGAGGCCCCAGAACATCACCACCACCGCGAATTTCGAGATCATGCGAAGCGATACTAAAACCACTGCCGAGTTCAACAAAGCGTTGGATCACTTCAAGTCTTTGCTTCGCTTCGTCGGTCATATATCCGCTCGCAGGAACTAGAAAATAGGCAAATGCTCTTTGATCACTCCGCCCTACTCGACCGCGAATTTGGTAAAGCTGCGCAAGGCCGAGTGTGTCGGCGCGATCAATGATAATAGTATTCGCGGACGGGAGATCCAGGCCAGATTCAATAATCGTTGTGCAAATCAGGATATTAGCGCGTTTCTTATAGAAAGCCATCATGGTCTCTTCGAGTTCATGTTCAGGCATCTGGCCATGGGCCACGACAATTTGCGCTGCCGGGACCAGCCCACGAATTTTCGCGACCGTTTCGTGAATCGAATGAACTCGATTGTGTAGAAAAAAGACTTGGCCCCCCCGAGTGAGTTCAGAGTCGATCGCTCGTTGAATCATCGATTCGCTATACTTCGAAACATAAGTACGAATCGGCAATCGCTCCATCGGAGGCGTGTTAATGAGGCTAATTTCTCGCAGCCCCGATAGCGCCATATAAAGTGTTCTCGGAATCGGGGTAGCCGTCAACGTCAAGACGTGAATATTGAGTTTGAGGAGCTTCAATCGCTCTTTGTGTTCCACCCCGAAACGGTGTTCTTCGTCGACGATAATGAGGCCTAAATCAGAGAAGCCAACATCTTTGGATAACAATCGATGGGTCCCAATCACTAGATCGACTTTGCCTTTTTTTAGCCCGTCCAAAATAGCATTTTGCTCTTTTTTCGTTTTGAATCGGGAAAGAGATTCTACTACGATAGGATAGTCCTTCATTCGATTTCGAAACGTCTGTTCATGCTGTTGAGCGAGAATTGTCGTGGGCACCAAAACGACGACTTGTTTTCCCTCTGAAATCGCTTTAAATGCTGCTCGCAGTGCAACTTCGGTCTTGCCGTACCCGACATCGCCACAGACCAGTCGATCCATTACTTGGCCGGATTCCAGATCGTTCAACACATCTTCAATTGCTTTGAGTTGATCGGGCGTTTCTTCGTAAGGAAATTTCGCTTCGAATTCTTGAAAAGTCGCATCTCTTTTGGAGAACTGGACACCCTTCTGGAGTTTTCTCTGTGCGTAGAGCTGCACCAAATCAAAGGCTAGTTTCTTTACGGACTCTTTTACTTTTTCCTTTGTCTTAGTGAAATGCTGACTTCCGAGTTTGTCGAGACCGACTTGCCCTTCTCCGCCTACATACTTTTGAATTAAATTCAGTCGATAGATAGGTAAATAAAGTTTATCTTTATTCGCATATTCTAGATGCAAAAAATCACTCTCTGCTCCAGACAGATTCAGGCGAGTGATTCCTTGGTACCGTGCGATACCATGCAAGACGTGGACGACAAGATCGCTTACCGAAAGATCAGAAAGCGTTTGCAGCTCCGACCAGCCTTTTGAAGAGGACTTTTTTGCAGAAGCATAGGTCGTTGAAGTCTTTTTCGATTTAACACCTAGAATATCACTCTCAGTTAGTACCGCGAGCTTCCCTTCGTTCCAAACAAAGCCCTCAGTCAAGCTGCCCAATCGGAGATCAACTCCGGCCGAAATCCCTCGTTGCGAAAACAAATAGCGAATCCGGTCGACCTGGCTCTGAGTCGTGGCAAAGACCCAGATCTGAAATCCCAGGTCCTTCCAGGATTTTATTTTTTTTTCTAGAGTATTGAGAATCGTTTCTGGAGACTTTGGTAGATCGGAAATCGACTGAGTTGTTACTCGGAACGAGGAAGAGTCATCCTCACCCGCTGTTAGCTCCACCTTGTCAAAAGAAAGCTGAGCTCTCTTTTGTGCATTCTGCTTATTTTCATCGTTCCAAACAAAAAGAGCCTCTGGCGGCGGCAGCACCAACTCGTTTTGAGTGGTTTCGTCTGACAATCGCTTTTGTTCTTCCAAGAAAGCGTCCCAGTCATTCTGACACTGAGTTTCGTCAAGCCAAAGTACTTTACTGTCAGGGTAGAGATCTACATACGACCACAAGGTACAAGGTGTATCAGCATAAGCGAATGGAGCCCAAGCATCTGAGTGATCGGGATAAAATCCATTCTGCACAGAATCCAACAACGGATCTCTTATTTTTCTTGGAATCCCAATCTGATCAGCTCGTGCTTTAATGTGTGCGCGTAAGCTTTTAGCTGTGTCCGAATTAATGAGCACTTCACGTGCCGGTGGCAGAATGACTGACGCAAACGACGACGCAGGTTGCAGTGAAGTTCTCTGGGTGGAGGGATCAAACTCACGGATTCTTTCCACGACTGTGTCGAAGAGCTCTACTCGTACCGGTAAACTAAGATGGGGCGGATAGATATCGATGATCTCACCTCGCGCTGAAAAGGTTCCGGGATCTTCGACCAAATCTGTCTGTGCATAACCACTCCGGAGTAGATTTGAAATGAGAGCCTCGCGCCCCGAAATAGCCTCATTCACTTTTATCTGAACCGCCAACGAACGAAAAAAACTCACAGGAATGGTCGCCTGATTCGCGCTAGCCAAACTTGCGACCAGAATTGCGGGTGCGGGACCAAAAACCAGGGAGCTCAGCACCGCCAATCGCTCCTGTCGCGTCTTCAACGAAGGTGCGATCGGACTGTAAGGCGATCGCTCCCAGGTCGGCATGTACAAGGAAGGCAAAGCTGCCTTCTGCAGTTCGTTATTAAAACATTCCAGATTGACGCAAAAATCATTCGCGGCAGTCTCGTCAGGACATAAAATCAAAACCGGTACTCTCTTTTCTAAATCACCACCCAACCGGATAGAGATCAAAGCCTGTAGAGAAGAAGAACTGGCCCCGAATATCCGTGTTATTTTTCTGCTTTTGATCCAAGATTGATATATTGGAAGGATAGGGTCCTCAGTCACCAAGGCAATGTACTTTCCTTGACACATTTTTTCAACTTCAGTAACCTTTTCTGGGAACAGCCGGTTTTCCGAAATAGGATTTTTGGCTTGAGACGCGGAAGTTTTTTCGAAAAAACCGGAGTGTACACGTCAGTACATGAGGATTTTTGAGGAAAAACTGACAAAGTATCAAGCCAAAAAGACATTTCGGCTCGGAGAAAGCGCTAAATGAGCAATACATGGAACTCCTACTACGTCCTGTTTCTGTCTGCGATAATGGCGCTTGGTATTCCAATTAGCCTTGCCATTTTGTCGTCGTTATTGGGAATGTTGAAAGGGAGCGAGACTAAAACTAAAGCTAAAGCTACTTTTCTTGGCAGTCCCGGTGGCGGACAAAAATCCACTGGGGCTGGACCAGATTTAACCAGTCCCCAGCCCAGTTTTAATCAGAAAATCAACGTTAGATTTTTCATGGCCGCCAATGCTGCTCTCATCTTGATCACTTTAGGCCTAGCCCTCATCCCCTGTGTGACGACCATTCAAACCGAAAAATCTGAAGACCTCGCCCGAGGGTTACTCGCTATTGTCACCCTCGCCGGCTTTGCCTCTCTGGGACTGACTTACTCCGTTAGAAAAGGAAATATGGATTGGCTGACATCGGATTACGTTGGTAAGAATAAAATTATCGAAAAAGGATAGGACAAAAAAAAATGTTTAGTACCTCCACCGTTGGGAAAGACTAAAATAGCGGAAAAAGGATAAGGTAATTGAGAATGTCAGGTTCTTTTTATTTATCGACGCTCGGAAGAGTTCTCAAATGGGCCGAGTCTAGGTCTCTCTGGTATATGTCTACGGGGTCGGGATGTTGCGCCGACGAAATGCTGAATCTCGCCGGGAGCAAATATGATCTAGAGAGGTACGGCTGTTTGCCGCAAGTCGATCCACGGCAGTCGGATTTGTTAATAATCTGTGGAATTGTTTCCTACAAAGCAATGCCATATCTGCGTAATTTGTATGATCAGATGCTTACGCCGAAGTATGTTTTGGCGGTAGGTGCTTGTGCCAACAGTGGCGGGCCGTTTTCGCCGAAGAAGAGTTATTCTGTGGTTCCGGGAGCAGGTGAAGTGGTACCGGTCGATGTCTATGTGCCAGGCTGTCCACCTAGACCCGAAGCAATAATGAACGGACTAATCGCATTACAGGGAAAAATTAGTGGAAAAAACACTTCTATCTCAGCACTTGAATAGGCTTTTGAAAGACAAGGTCTTGGAGATTGTTCCATTTGGTCGATCTAGCTTAATGACTGTTTGGATTGAGGCAAAATCACTCTTAGAGGTGAGTAGAATCCTGAAGGAAGATCCTGAGCTTTGCCTAGACTGGTTGGAGAATCTCTCAGTTGCGCAATTAGATCAGATGTTTGCCGTTTCGTATTTTCTCAGATCTTACCGAAAACAAAACTCGTTAGTGTTAAGACTTTCTGCAGTTCCGCAGAATATGAAGAGTAAGATTAAAATAGATTCCATTGCATCTTTCTGGCCGATGGGACGACCGATGGAGTTAGAGGCCGAGGATTTGTTTGGGGTTCATTTTGAGAAGACTAAGGCCGAGAAGCTTGAAAAGTCGGAGAAGCAGAAAGATGATCGCGCAAGTCGCGACGGAGGCGATGCTATTCGAGAGGGAGAGTTTCAGCCGAAACTCCTTCCTTCAGGCTGGGGAGGATACCCGCTGAGAAAAAATTATGTTTTTCCGGGGAGACAATAATGAGCGAAACCCCAACTACCGAGCACAGCACGAGTGATCACCCAGAAGGAAATCGAAAAGAGAGTCGCCACAATACAGAAGATTACCGTCCAAAGGACTATCAAGCAGGTGCAGACTATCTTGCAGAATATAATGCCGAATTTCCGCTCATGAGTCCTAAGACCGACTTGACGAGGTGGAAGATCGGTCCATTTCATGCGTCACTTCCAGCATCCATGATTTTAAATTTGGTTTTGGACGGCGAAGTGATTAGTCGCTGCTCGGTCGAAACGGGTTTTTTGCATAAGGGTTTAGAAAAAGCACTCGAACTCAGTCCATGGTCTTCTCTTGTTCCGTACGCAGATCACCTGGATCCCGAGAATGCAGTGTTTGGGGAACTAGTGGTCTGTACGGCTGTTGAAGAAATCGCAGCACTTGAAGTTCCACTACGAGCGCGGGTGATTCGACTGATACTATCAGAGCTGACTCGGATCTCGGCTCACCTTTCTTATACCGTAAGACTGGCTAGATCGGTGGGGTCGGATACGATCGTTCATTATGTTTTGAGAGATCGGGAGAGGATCTTAGATCTCTTTGAATTATTAACAGGATCTCGCTTTTCGCTCAATTTTCTTCGTTTCGGCGGCGTCAAGGCCGACGTGACAGAGGGATTCATAGAGAGAGTTTTAGAAATTTGCGAGCTGATTAAGATCCGACTTAAAGAGTATAACGATATTTTTACTTACAATTTTAGCTTCACCAGACGCACCTACGGAGTAGCGGTGCTTCCAGTCGACATGATTCAGAAATGTGGAATCACCGGTCCCAATGCACGAGCTTCAGGAATTATTCTGGATCTGCGAAAATCCAGCCCCGCGCTCGGGTATGATCGAATCGACTTTCAAGTTCCCATAGGCCGTGGTGAGAGTGGTGCCCTGGGCGATATTCATGATCGTTATTTGGTTCGACTGAGAGAAATCGGTCAGAGCATTGAAATTTTAAAACAGCTGACGGAAATTATTCCGCCCGGCGATTTTTTGGAAAAGAAACTAGAGAACGATATTAAGATTCCGACTGGAGAAGCGTATTCGCAAGTCGAAAGTCCGAGAGGATTATTAGGATGCCATATCGTTTCGGACGGAAGTGGCTCCCCTAATCGTGTGCAGTTTCGGACGCCTACAATTTCCAATCTATTGTGTATTCCGGAGTTGATACCAGGAACCAGAATTGAAGACCTTCCCGTAGTTCTAGCAAGCCTAGATCTCGGAATTGCAGAGGCAGACCGATGAATACTCTTGATGCATCCGCGAAGCTTTGGACAAGTGAGTGGTGTAGGGCGCTGGGATTCCTCGATGGAGTACCAACGTGGTTTTATTTCTTTTTAGCACTGGTGTTCACCTATTGTTTCGTTGTGATTCCTAGCGGTTCTGTGCTTTCGTATCTCGATAGAAAATTAAGCGCTGACCTTCAAGCAAGAGTAGGTCCTAATCAAGCCGGGCCGGCGGGAATATTACAGCCGATAGCCGATTTTCTAAAATTGCTTCAGAAGCAATCGACTGAAAAGTCCAACTGGCGTGAAGATGTGTGGCTGAGTATTCACACCATGGCGCTTTATTCTACGTTGGCGGTCATGCCACTCGGGACTTTCGCGCTCATGCTGGATACCGAGATGAGTGCTTTCTTGCCATTTTGGTCTGCGCTTGTACTTGCCTTAGGAACCATGCTGCTGGGTTTTAGCCAAGGAACCGTTCCTGGGTGGTTTGGCGGAATGCGAATTGCCGCTCAAACCATGGCCGGATCTTTTCCCGCCTTGATGGGACTTTTGTGCACGGGAGTGCGAACTGGCAGTTTTCAGTGGAGTCAGCTAGCGACTATTCAAGGGTTTAGTCCATTGTCATGGACTGTTTTTTCTAATCCATTTCAAACAATTGCTTGTCTAGTTTTTGTGACGAGCGGGCTCGTTCTTTCGGCAACACCACCTCTGGATGGTGGGCTTTCTATGTCAGATATCCACGGGGGGGTGGCCTCACAGCTTCATGGCAGGAAATACAGTCTTTATCGATTCGGGCGATTTTATGTTTTTTTTCTGTGGTCGGTCATCACAGTGGTTTTATTCTTAGGGGCTTGGATTCTACCACTAGAAGTTTCGCGGTTTCTGTCTGATAAAGGTGCGAATCGGATTCTGAGTATTCTCGAGTTAATACTACTATTGTTTAAAACTTTCGCGGTGATGTTGACAGTGATTTGGATTGCGCGCGTGAATCCTAGAAGTCGTGTAGATCAAATCACCAGTCTTGCTTGGAAGGTTTTGAGTCCATTTTCGCTCATTGCCCTTGTTGGCGCAAGTTTGTGGATGGGTTGGAGGAATTTGGGTTGAGATTCTCAATTTTTTCAGTCATGGCGCAGTATTTGAGGGCGATCGGTGCTGGAGCGGTTTCGATAGCGGGAACGTGTTTGACTGCTGTTCCTTACTTATTTCGCTGGGGCGAGCTTCATAAAGAGGTGACCGAGGGGTATCCGGATCCTGTTTCGTCAAAGACGTCCGATGATTTACCACCGAGAAGTCGTGGATTGTTGGTTAACGACATCGATCACTGTACGGGCTGTGGCGATTGCCGAAAAATTTGTCCGGTTCAGTGTATTCATCTCGAAGTAGAGCCCCAAGCTGACGACAGCAAGGTCTGGGTTTCTCGTTTCGATATCGATAATTCGAAATGTATGTTTTGCGGGTTGTGTGTAGAAGTATGTTTACCCGGTTCTCTGAATCATACTCGTCAATTTGAAGGAGCAGCTTACGAGCTGAGTCAGTTGACTAGCAGCTTTGGTAAGGGCCAGGTGACAGCTGAGCAAAAGGCAAAATGGGCCGCCAAGCGAGAATCCAACAAGAAAAAAGAGGGCTTATAAGGTGAACTATGTCTTTGCGATCTTAGCGCTAGTGACGGCGACTCTGGCCACAATAGCCCATGATTTGAAATATTCCATTCTAAGTATGTGGATTGCGGGCCTAGCCACAGGGGCGATTTTTCTGACAGTAGATGCCGAGTTTCTTGGAATCGTTCAATGGATCGTGTCTACTTTGGTAGCGATTTCTTTTGTGTTTTTCGGGGTTATGTTTGGTGATTTTGAATCGAACGAGAAAAAGAAAGGAAAAGCGAATTATTTGATGGTTTCCTGCGCGAGTGTGCTTGGACTGAGCTTTTCAGCTCTTCTTTGGTTGGCGATGAAAGACAATGCGCGGCTCGAAATCACCACGGATACTCACGCATTCGAGATTAAAGAAGTGGGTAAAGCTTTAGTTAGCACCCATATTCTTTCGTTAGAAGTCTTGGCGATTACCCTATTCCTCGTACTGGTTGGTTGTGGTGCAATAGCTCGAATAGAAAAAGGTGATCCAAAATGATTATCGTGGCGGGAATGATTGGTGGTCTCGGATTGGTTTGCATGCTCTCGAAACGAACCATTCTAGGCCTTTTGATTGGGATGCAATTGCTGATTCTCGGATCGACGATGATGTTTGTTATTGGAGGAGTCGCATCTGATCGAGCGATTCAGGTACATATATTTGGACTTTTCATCACACTGGGGGGTATTGCTCAATTAGGCGTAGGTTATTCCCTGGCGTTGAGACTGTTTTATTTGAAAAAGAAAATTTCTTTGGATGAATTGCGAGTGCTAAGACAATGATGACTATTGAAAATTCTCCAATATTCCTCTTCTACGGAATTTCTATTCTGGCAGTCTGCGGCCTGCTGTTATTTATTTTCGGGAAGAAATTGCCGGCCAGCGGAGAATGGGTATTGTGGCTGGCACTCTTTGCAGCGATGGCAATCGGAATTTTGGATTTTAAAAACTGGTCTGAAACGGGGGGGCAAGTCCAAGTCTGGCGAGTCGGTTGGGTTTGGCCGAAAGACGAAATAGGAGCTCTTACCGTCGGGATGTTTCAAGATCCGATTGGAATAGCACTGTCGCTTCTGACTTTTGCTCTCACTGCTATTTCACTTTTAAAGAGAGAAACCACTCCCCTAGAGAAGGGCAAGGAGCATATCTATTCAGCGCTGGCACTATCATCCGCTGGAGTAGCATTATCGTGGTACTCAGTTACTCCGTGGTTGGCTTTTTTTGGCATCGTGCTCACCATTCTCGCAGGTTTTGTCTCGTCTGGATCGGATTGGGAATCTAATGAAACGGCCGATAAGGCTATGCGATTTTTAATGATTGCAGGATCAGGATTGATCGTTGCACTTGTGGGAGCCTGCATTTTGTCCGCGTCGCGGCCGGCTTTGCTTTTCACAAAAGGAAGCAGTCTTCTGCAACAGATGGATGCTGCGCGATCCCTGTTTGCGCCAACCTGGTTGGGAACATCGCTCCTAATAGCAGGCTTGTATATTCAGATTCAGTCGATTCCTTTCGTAGGATTAGTAAAGGTGAGTTCTGGAAGTTTTTCGTTACAGAGACTACTGCTGACCCAGCTATTTCCGGCGTGGGCTGTTTTTGCGATGTTTTTTCGTTTGGAGCCTCAGTTTCGCGAAGTGGGACTTTTTCCCTCGTTTGGATGGCTGGCGATTATCACAACTGTATTGGCAGTTTTACCGGGGTTGTTGAATTCTAAATGGAATTTTAGTCTGCGGGTATGGTTAGCCTCGGGACTCTCACTAGTGCTGGCAGTGCTCGCCTTTAGTGGGCAGCTAGCAGCTTTTGGTATGTTGATCGGTTTGAGTCTGGGAGTGTTTATGATCTCAAGCGCAGCAAGCGCTCTTCTAGATCAATCCCGACCAAAGTCTGAAAAAACAGTTGGCAGAAATTTCAGCTTAAAGACCTTCGTGGCGTTGGGTGCGGCTGCCGGAACGGGATTTATTGGTTTTGCTTCCGCCCAAAGCAGCGTTCTTTGGATTCTCTCCGTCAAAGACAATCTGGGTTTTGTGGTTCTCTTTTTAGTGACGCTCTTTTTACATTCGCTGCTAGGTTGGAAGCTCGCCTGGAACCTATGTCGAATCAAAGTGAAAGTTGCTCCCAGCTGGACTGCGATTATGGTCCCTTTTCTAGCACTTATTTTGTCGCTAGGAGTGATTTGGACTGGGACGCTCACAGGCGGGAAGTTCCTGAATAATTCTGACCGGGTTTTTCGATCGGCGTTTGATGCTTTTTTTGGAAATCAAGAAATCGAATCTCAGTTTAGCCAGAACTTTATCGCAGTTCTTTCCGTATTGATCTTTGCGTTAATTACGACCTATTGGCTGTCCGGGAGAAAAGAAGATAAATGGGAAAAAGTCGCTCGAGATTCACCCAGAATCAGTGATTTCACGGTGTCCGGATACGGAATAAAATTACTTTTTAATAAAACAGTTTCGGGTTTGGCAAACTTTGGCAAGGGAGTAGAATCGGTTGTCGATCAGGGTTTTTGGTCTAAGTGGTTGCCGAACGGACTGTTTACGGGAATCACTGCTCTGTCGTCAACAGTGAGTATAGTGAATCAACGAAGTATTCGTGGCATTAACCACGCACTTCGGACTCTGGTGGAAGTACCAGCGAAGCTTCTGCAAGTCGTTCAGACTGGGGACCTCCGATGGTATTTGATTTTTGCATTGAGTGCCGGTTTTGGTTTGCTGATTCACTTTTTATATTTTTTGCAAAGGTAAAGATAAGGAAAAACAAAAGTGCGTAATCATCTCATTAGTCTCATTTTGTTCATCCCACTGCTCGGCATTCTAGGCCAGACCCTCGTGAATAGGCAGAGAGGAAGATGGATTGCACTGTTTGCAAGTCTGACCGCAAGTTTGGCCTCGATTGGCCTAGTTCTTTTACTTTCCAGTTCCGGTTCAGAAGGTGAAATTTCAGAAGCATTTCAATGGATCGGATCCTACGCCATTACCTACGATATGTCAGTCGATGGGCTCAATGCGATTCTAGTTCTTCTGATCGCTATTCTGTTTCCTGTGTTAATCGCCTCGGAGTGGAATCAGAAACTGGGTGTGCAAGGGATGCACAGTCTTTTTCTGGCCTTACAAACCTCTTTGTTTGGAATCGTCTGTGCGCAGGATTTGTTTTTGCAGTTTTTCTTTTGGGGACTGAGTGCCTTGCCTTTTTATTTTCTGGTGGGTATTTGGGGCGGAGAAAATCGGGAAAAAGCGGCATTTAGTTCAATTGTTTCTTCCACCCTAGGGAATGCTCTCATTTTTTCGGCGGGAATTATTATTTATTATTCCGTTGATCCTCATACTTTTTCATTGCGTGAGCTTGCAAAAATGCACTTGATCGAAAAGCAAATTTCGGTCCTGGGATATGGGATGTCAGTCTCGTCGGTGGCTGCTGTTCTCATGAGTTTGGGACTCTCACTAAGAGCGCCTGTCTGGCCGTTGCATGGATGGTTTACCGATGTTGCACGAGAATCGCCTCTGTCAGTGTTTGTCGCGCTTTCGGCTGGTGTCATGCCGGTTGCGCTTTATGTTTTTGCACGAACTTTCTATCTTCTGTTCCCGGAGACGCTAGCGCATTCTGCTTCATGGATAGTCATGATTGGCGGGCTTAATCTAATAATAGGTGGAATCTGCGCTGTTTCACAGAAGGATCTGCGTCGGTTGATGGCTTTTATCTGTATTAGCGAGTTGGGTCTAACGCTGATGGGAATCGGATCGCTCAGTTCTGCTGGAGTAGTCGGGTCGATTTATCACCATCTGATGTTAGGGCTTGCACTTGCTGGGTTTGGATTATTTACAAATGTCATTTCTGAACGAATCGGGCACACTGAATTTGAGGAAAATTCGAATGTAAATTCTCTTGGCGGAATCGTAGAACAAGCTCCTGTGATTTCAGTTGTGGCAGCCATCGTAGTAGCCTCTCTCTTGGGATTTCCAGGATTTGGTGGTTTTGTGGGGCACACACTGATGATGATTGGAAGTTATTCCTTTTCTCCAGTGACGGTGATGCTGACTGTAGTGGCGCTCCTACTAGCGGCTTACTATTTGTTTTCGATGTATCGAAGAATTTTTCTAGGAAAGTCTGATTCGAACTCTAGTCAGTTTCAGGACCTCACCCTGAGGGAAAAACTATATATGTCCCCTCTCGTGGGCGCATTGTTACTTTTTGGCCTTTACCCAAAACCGTTAATCGATTTGATCAGACCCACAGTATTGAAGATGCTAATAGGGATAAAATAGAAACACAAAACTATGAACGATTTTCTCCTGATTTTACCCGAAGTACTTCTTGTATTAACGCTTGCATTTATGGTGATCGGTGAGATTGCTTATACGGGCGAGCAAGTCAGGTTGATCTCAGTGTCTGCGCTGATCGGGTTGACGGGTGCATTGATTCAGGTTCTGATTTCCTATCGGATGGGAACAGTGCTTGCTTTTGGGCATGCGCTGACCATAGATGCGTTTTCTTTATTTTTTAAATTGATTTTTATTACTCTGGCGATTTTTACCATCTTCTCAACTTTGCAAACTTCTGAGATTAGTCCCGGTCGACGACCCGAATATATCGCGTTAATAGTGGCTGCTACACTCGCGATGTGTTTTGTCGCCTCTGCATCGGATATGATTCTAGGGTTTCTCTCGCTCTTGTTCTTGAATACGGCGTCCTATTTGCTCTCGGCTTATGGAAGGCGCGCAACTCTTTCAACAGAAGCGGCCGTTAAATACTTGTCCTTTGGCGCAGTAGGTGCCGTGCTCCTTCTATATTCATTGGCGATTTTATTTGTACATACTCAAACGCTAAACATCTATGAAATGCATCAAGCGTTAGTTCGAAGTCCTTTGCCGGCTTCAACGATGCTGATCGCATTTATGTTTAGCTTTCTCGCGATCAGTTTCTACATCGGAGTTTTTCCGATGTATTTTCTAGTACCAGACGTTTTGGAGGGAGCTCCGACGCCTGTTTCGGCATTGCTTGCGATGGGAACGCGAACGGCAGGGTTCGCTTTTTCGATCCGTTATCTCATTTCGATTTTTACCGTCTTAGGGCCGGGTAAAGATCAGTGGCAAATCGCCAGTGTGCCAGACTGGACGACCATTGTATCGGCCATTTCGGGAATTACTATGTTGGTCGGCGCGTTACTCGCTTATCGACAACGTTCTGCAAAGCGTTTGGTGAGCTACCTGGTCGTCGTGGAATCTGGGTTTTCATTAATGGGATTAGTTGTTTTGGATGGAGGCGGAATAGCCGCGATTTTGTATAATTTTGTAGTAGAGCTTTTGGCTTTTGTAGGGATTTATTATGTTCTGTCTGTTTTTAACGATAAATTTCAGGCCGACGAGTTTGATTCCCTTAAGGGTCTACTCAAAAAGAGTGTTGCTGAGACTATCTGTTTTGTTCTTTTTCTATTTT
Organism: Deltaproteobacteria bacterium; assembly: GCA_013286765.1. Next base: position 3,119 of record JABDFB010000024.1, on the reverse strand, counting down.
GCATCGTAGGTAGTCCTCCTCTCCCCGGTTTTATAGGCAAATTTGCTCTGATTGGGACCGCGGTTCGGCATGATCGGCTCATTTTGGCTGGAATGGGTGTGATGGCGATGATTTTATCTACCATTGCCGTTGCACGTCTGGCCTACTACTTAGTGGGGGATTTCAGAGTTTCGACAGCGCAGGTCGTTAATTTTAGTAGACCGCATAAATATTTTCTGACTGCACTGGTGATCCCGCTTTTTTTGGTGGGGATTTTTGCAGACTGGATTTTCGGCTGGGCTGGAAAATCAGTCAGCTTTATTTTCTGGTAGCACGTCGGATGACATAGCGCTATAAACTCTATAGTATGATGTATATTCCTGTCTTGATGCTCATGTTGGTGGGGATAGTTGTGGGCGGTGCGATCCTGCTTTTGACCACCTTTCTGGGCCCAAGACTACCGAATCCTCGCAAAGATATGCCGTTCGAGTGTGGAGTTCCAACGCTCGGGTCGGCCCACCGACGGATGTCCGTGAGATTTTATCTAGTGGCGATCCTGTTTTTGCTTTTTGATGTAGAAGCCATCTTTTTTATACCGTGGGCAGTGGTTTACAAAAAGTACTTGTCCATTAATTCCTTTATTTTAGTTGAGATGGCTGTTTATGTTGCGATTCTTTTAGTGGGTTATATTTACGTACTGAGGAAGGGTGCATTAGAGTGGGAGTGATTATTCCTTTAGTGGCGAAAAGCCCCAGAAAATTTCTCTTGGGGCCTAAAGGCGACGAGTACGCCAGCTCTCCTGTGGAGAGCGGCGCCTCCTCCAGTAAGAAATTTGAAGAGGCGAGGCGCAAGGGTCAGGATGGTCACCCGGTCCCAAGAAAATTTTCAGGGGCTGCATAGTGGGAATAGTGAGAGTAGGAGTGATTTAAGATGGCGAAAGACGGTTCTGTAGGATATCTCACGACTCGTTTAAACGACTTCATTAATTGGGGTCGTAAAAATGCCTTGTGGCCACTCCCGTTCGGTACTAGTTGCTGTGGAATTGAAATGATGGCGACTCTCTGTTCCGACTACGATATGTCTCGATTTGGTGCTGAAGTCGTTCGTTTCTCACCCAGACAAAGCGATTTATTAATCGTGGCTGGGATTATTAACCTAAAGATGGCTCCTGTTCTGAAAGTCGTCTACGATCAAATGAGTGATCCAAAGTTTGTGATGTCGTTTGGCGCATGTGCTTCTTCAGGTGGAATTTTTAATGTTTATAGTGTTTTGCAAGGAATAGACACGATGATTCCTGTGGATGTTTATGTTCCAGGATGTCCCCCTGCACCTGAAGGAGTTCTTCATGCCTTGCTGCGGTTGCAGGATATGGTGGCGCGGGGTGAGACTCACTCTCAGCGAAAAATGGCAATTGTAAGTTAAAACCACAGTAGTTCATCACGCATTCCTTTTGTATTACTCGGAGGCAGGCCGAAATCATGGATATTAGACAACCCGTTTCGACAAATTACGGTAATTGGATTGAGAAATTTGGCGAGCTCTGGAAGCGTCAGGCAGAGTCCCTTAAAGAAGCGTTCGGCGCAGAGATAGAACAGATTTTGATGCCCCCCAATTACCCTACGGACGTACCGATCATTTACGTAAATAAAAGTTCCCTTCCAAAAGTTATGGCTTATCTTAAAGATCAGTCGGGGTTTGAATACGCCTTCTTATCCGACATCACGGCCACAGACGAAGAGGTCGAGCCCCGCTTTGAAGTCGTTTACAATCTATTTTCACATAGGCATCTTTCAAGAATTCGGATAAAAACCAGAGTTAAAGAAAACGAGCAGGTACCTACACTGGTTTCAGTCTGGAAAGGCGCAAACTGGGCAGAACGCGAAGTTTACGATATGTTTGGGATCAGATTTGAAGGACATCCAGACCTCCGTCGGATACTTATGGACGGGCGTTGGGTTGGATATCCTTTGAGAAAAGACTATCCGTTACGCGGTTACCAGGTTTTTAGCGAACCAGAACCGATTGATCCAAAACTATTGGAGTAGCAAATTAATATGGCGCTTAAATCTGAAGAAGAAAAAAATCTCAAATTGCCAGATCACTACCACGTCGAGCATGACACGGATGATCTCTGGGAGGACTCCCGGGTTATTGTGAATATCGGTCCTACCCACCCAGCGATGCATGGCGCTCTGCGGATGGTTGCCAAGCTCAATGGCGAGACAATAGAAAGTTCGTACTGCGAATTTGGGTTTACCCATCGGGCAAAAGAAAAGCTGGGCGAAAATCGGACCTATCATAATTTTATCGTTTATACAGACCGACTGAATTATTGCTCGGCTCTTTTGAACAATGTCGTTTACGCCATGTCTGTCGAAAGACTGCTAGGAGTAGAGGTCCCCGAACGATGCGTTTGGTTGCGGATGATTTGTTGTGAATTGGCCCGAGTTATCGACCATCTCATCTGTGTTGGAATTAACGCGGTGGACTTGGGAGCTTTTTCTTATTTCTTATACGGATTTCATCAGCGAGAAGAAGCTTACACGCTTATTGAAAAACTTTGCGGGGCTCGATTGACCACTTCCTATACTCGTATAGGTGGTCTCATGGGTGATGCGCCCGAGGGTTTTGAAAATGAGTTAAAAACTTGGATTAAGCGAACACGAAAAGTCATCGATGAGATGGACCAGCTTCTCACAAACAATAAAATCTGGAAGAACCGCACGGTTGGTGTGGGCGTTTTTAATAAAGAAATGTGCATGGCTTATAGCTATAGCGGCCCGAATGCGAGAGCCGCCGGTATTGATCTCGATTTGCGCCGAGATCAGCCTTGTATGTTCTACAAGGACGTAGAATTTGATGTACCCATAGCTCAGAACGGGGATGTTTTCGATCGCTATCTCATCAGAATGGCCGAGATTCGCCAATCATTGAATATTCTGAGTCAGTGTGCGGACAAAATGAAAAAAGGTCCGATTTGGACTGAAGATAAGCGAGTCAGAATTCCAGATAAAGACGTGGTCTACAATACGATGGAAGGAATGATCCATCACTTTAAGTTTTTTATGACGGGCTTTGACGTTCCTTCCGGTGAAGCTTATACCCAGTTTGAGGCATCCAATGGCGAATTAGGATTCTAC